>NZ_BAAFPR010000014.1:0-66640 GCF_042847315.1 Lacticaseibacillus jixiensis | reverse complement strand
CATGGAATTGGAAGCAGTCATAAGAATCTGGCAGCAGATCAAGATCAAAGCCCAGTATCTGAGAGGAAAAATCGCCTCTCAGATACTGGGCTTTTGATTATTGAACGTCATTTGGTTGGGTGCTTACTTAAGGCCAACTGGTGTTGAAGAATAAATGTCTCATTCAAAAAGACCTCCACGATAGGAGGTCTTTTTGTCATGGTTAGGCGATTTGTTGACAGATGTGCTTAAAGAAGTTTGGGGACTTCAACAACCGATAAATTCGCAGAAATAGTGACACATGATGTCATAACCATATCTTATAATGTCTAGGTAAATGATTGAGGGACACAAATTAGGAGGTTGGCTGCAATGACATTACAGCGAGTTTGGTTAGTCGAAAAAAACACTGGCAAGTTCATTTCAGGCTATCAGTACGATGCTGGCAGCTTTAGCTTTGGCTTGGTCCCGACAGAAGACCCAAACCAGGCAATCAGCCTCGTGACAGATCACAACCGGCAGGAAGAATTCCAAGTCCGTCTGTTTCAGGCGTTGGCCCGCCATCCGGCAGCTGGCTCGGATGTCATTTCTTTTATGGATACTGTGACTGCCTTTGAGCTGACCTGCCGCACTTGTACGCTAGTAAGCAAGAATGTGGCAGATGATGCTTTGCAGCTGCATAACACAACCCAACTGATTGGCGGCGCACATTATGAAATCGATCCATTTGGCGCTGATCAGCAACTCGCCAAGTATGACAACCGCTGTGTTGATCTCGATCGAGACATTGCCCAGCGACAATTTCGCCTGCTTGATGCCCGGCTGTGTGTTGATTCACAAACCGGTTTATGGTATCCAGGAATTACGGTTGACACCCTGCCTGAACCGTTTTTCTGGGTGCTGCCTGATGCTTATATGGGTTGGGCACGTATAATTCGTGATCAAGTAAGTTTCCCAATCGATGTCTTGTTTACAAAGGATGAAGAAGGCCGGGCCAAGGTGCTGATGTCCGATGTGTATTCAAAAGGAACACATGATGAAATCAATTGAACAGGAAAATGAATATCCAATTCGGATCCTTAATGAAATGCTTTCCTTGATGCGCGGCGCGAAGTTGACCAAAGCCGAAATCACCGACAGGTATCAAATCACAACCCGTACATTCTTTCGAGATATGGGCCTGATTAAACAAGTCGCCGATGAAAACGGTATGTCTCTAACCCAAAATATAGGCAAGTATCAATTAGAAGCTTCGATCGATGCGAATCAGCTGACCATGATTGCTCACATCTTGTTGGCAAGCGGCACGTTTACGCCGGCTGAAAAAGATACGTTGCTTACGACCTTGATCAGTGCTTTGTCACCGTCGCGCCAAGTACAGGTGAGGACAATGCTGGCAACAGCAAATAAAGCCTATCGTTCTCACAATCAACCCGCTGACGTGATTTATGTTTTTGAAAAGCTCAGCCAAGCGATTGCTTTGAAACAAGCCGTTACCTTCATGTATCGTTCGACGCGAAAAACCACTTTGCAAAATGATGAGCGGACGCATACCGGCTTCCCAGATTGCCTGTTTTATGATCATGGCAATTATTATTGTGCGATGTATGAGCATAGCAAACCAGGGTCGCAGCAAAATCATCAAAATCATTATGCCTTATACCGACTTGATCGATTTTCTAAAATCGAAAGGTTACGGGTTAACACCAGTCTCATCCCCCCGCACCATTATGATTTAGCGGCCCATCGCAACAACACCTACCTCTTAAGCAGCGGCGAGATCGTGCAAGCAGAGTTCTATTATCGCCGCTATCCCTACTTGGTGGCAGATGCTTTTCCCACCGCAAAATTTGATAAGAAGCCGCATCAACAAGGAACCTTCGTCACGATTCCTCAGGTCAGGCTTTCCAGTATTGTGCTGTGGGTATTAAGTCAAGGTACCGCCGTGACAGTGCTCGGGCCGCAAAAGCTGAAGGATAAAGTGCTTGAACAGGCTGCCGGCGTTATTAAACTGTATGCTGAAACTGATGATAATGGAGGACCTGCAAATGTCATGGATCAAAATTAAATTCTATGCCCTTAGTAAGCAGTACCCGCTCAGCGAACTCATGGCAAACATTACGGATAATTTTGCAATGGAATTCGATGACGGCATCTATACCAAATTAAGAATTGATGCTGCATTCCCTGCGACCAAGCGCCATGCGGCCAACGTGATATGCACGATTACTTGCGTCGATATTGATGAGGATTTTGCCGATTTGGATGTTCATCTCTATAATATGACTGACGCTTATCCGATTGAATATAACGAGTTGGATGAACACGAAAGCTTTGAGTGGCGCTCGGGAGAAATTGACGAAACGGAGGACGGTGACAATGGTAACAATCGAAGCGATTAAAGCCGCGTATCAAAAACGGTATTTTGCCTTGGGCCTGAAGCTGCCGGACCATGTTGACGACATTGTGTGGCAATGGCTGGCCCAAGAAATGGCAGCCGGCCATGGCATGCCTTTGCAGCTGCCTGAGGGCCGGTCGATTCGTTTTGTGCCTTTTTTCGACCAATCTTTGCATGAAGAAGCGCTGCCTGAGGAAGAAGATTATCCCGATGATGATTATGGCGGTGATTATTATGAGGACTACAGCGATCGTTTGCAGGAGTTATACTGGGCGGTTCGCAACTGGGAGCGTCCTCATCAGAAGTTGCCTCCTAAGCTGACCCTACAATCTAGCGGCTGGGTGAGAAGTTATGACAACTGGAACTTGAATAAAGCCATCAAAGCATGTCAAGAAACGGGTCTGATGGATGCCAACGGACACTACGATAAGGAACAAGCATTCCAGAATTTCTATCATATGGTGATTGGTTCTAGACTACCCACGCCTAAAAATGGTAAATTCGAGACGGGCATTTTTCCAGATATTAAGGAGGTGGTAGCTTGTCTTAAAGCTAATGACACAGCTTTTTGCTTCCTGCCGGATGATTATACTGCACCTGAAGTTTCAGGACAGCTGTGGCTGCCGCATTATACGACAGCTTATTATTACACCAACGGCAAGAAACACGGTGTATGGCCGATACTGAATATGTATAGCAGACAAAATTGATACCGAGTTGAAGTAATTACAGACATATCGTGTAGGAGAAAAATTATGACACCAGAAGAATTTCGGAAAAACAATGAATTAACATATGATGAATACAAACGGGTTCGCGAGACATATCCGCATATCGCCAGCTTTGCCTATTGGCCAAATGGCTATTACATAAGTGAGGTTCAGCGGAAAATCATGCAAAATATCGAAATCCCAATTGTCGCCAAGAACGAGGAAGACTTTAACGCGCGACTGCTTGGCCAAGTGCAAAAAGGCGTCATCATTCTAGGCTTGAATTACGGGGATCGATCTTATACACCCGCCAATAACGTCCTTAAAGACGAAAAAATGTCAGTGACCGATCGCTTAAAGAAGCTGACCGCTTACTATGACTTGCAAAATCAGTATGCAGGTAACAATCAAAGTAAAGCATTTCCTTCAGAGTTTGTTACCCATAATGGCCATACCTCAGTACTAAGCGGCGCTTATATGACCGATTTGTTCAAGTTTAATGCTGACGAAAATGGCAAATGGCTTGCCACTGGCATGGCAACAAAAGACGCTGGAATGCTAATCGATTATCTCAAGGAACATCCAGAAGCTGTTGATTATAATATTCAGGGCCTTCAACATGAACTGCATGAGGTGCTGGGCGCTGGGGAGCAAATTGTGTTTATCCTGCTTGGCGGAAAAGTGCAACATTATGCTCCAAGCATTCAGAAAGCTTTCCCTCAGGCTTTGTTGTTCAATTATACCCATTACGCCGCATGGCAGACCTCCAAAGAAGCTTTTGCAGCCGAAGCCGATAAACTTAATGACGCCGTGGAAGCGGCAATTGCAAAGTGGTAAATGAGTGTTGTTGCTGATCGGGCTGGCTACTGACAGTCTCAACATTTCAAAACGTCCCACAACCGTTGACAAGCACGACTGCAGGACGTTTTTGTAAATCAGTTAACTGGATGATCTCGACCACCAGCCCGAGGATAGCAACAATCGAGCTGTCAAACGCCAACATCAACAACGGGAGTCAATATTGTTGCAAATTACGAGGAAGTATATGCCGCCTTGTCTTTGAACACCATTGGCAAGGATGATATAATGTACATATAACAAAGCGGTGTGCTAGCACACACCGCTCCTGCAGGCCGCTAAAGACGGCTGGCATTCATACTTTAACAAGGATCGTCTTAGTCACTCTGCCACGAGTTTACCGACGATCTTTTTTGCTGTCTTCTGTTAGCTTGATGATCTCGACCACTAGCCCGAGGATGGCAACAATCAAGCTGCCAAACGCCAACATCAACGTGATCGCATCAGTAACTGGAATCAACAAGGCACCCCCTTTCACTAAGAGTTTGAAGGTCCACCATAGGCGACCACCTCACAATGTGATTGGATTTGCCAACCGTCATCAACTTTCTGCTTTGTTATTTTACCATACAAGCTTTCGTCTGGGCTATCTATCAACAGATCATTTAGTTAAAGTGTGAAAGTTCTGCAGCACCTGATATACTAGAAATATGGAAAACTATTGGGTACGAGTTGGCTGCACGATCTCAAAGTGTTCAGCAGTGACAGCCACTAATATTATTGTTATTTATAACACCTTTTATAAGGATCGAAAAACGGGTGTCCCCCAAGAGAGACGCCCGTTTTTGATGATTTTGCAAATATTGCTAAGTCGCGACCTGAAACTATCCTAATCCAGATTCAGAAGGACCGAGGCAGCGTAGGCGCGCGGGGAAAGCGGCGGTCAGGCCGTGAAACGTGTGACGTCCAGGAAGACTCGCGTACTTTGCGAGGCTTGCTCGACGTCACCCGCGGCAACTTTTGAGATTTGCAAGGCGAGCCGCAGGCGAGTGCAAAGCTCAAAAGTTAGGCGTAAAACACGCGCACTTTGCGTGGTTGGAGCCGGCCGCACAGCCTGCGCCGCCGCTTTCCCCGCGCGCCGAAGCTGCCTCGGTCCGGGCCCTAGCCGCTGTGGGCTTCGTCGAGTTCCACAAAGCAACGCGAGTGCAATTAGCTCAGGCCATCTTATACCCATCTCTAAATGCGGGCTGTTGCGCTCTGGGTTTTCGTCGAGCTCCGCAAAGCAACGCGAGTGCAATTAGCTACGTCCCCGCACTCGTGGCATAGTGCGCCACAAGCACGAGGGCTAGGCTAATTGACTCGCTAAATTCGCTTTGCTGCGCTCTGGTTATCGTCGAGCTTCGCAGCCCAACGCGGCGTGATATAAGTCGTGACGCCGCTTGGGCAAAGAACGCCCAAACGTCATCCCGCCTTATATCCACCGCTGAATGCGGGCTGCTGCGCTCTGGTTACTTTAATAAATACTTGGCGTCAAATTCTGGGTCGTAACTGGTCAAGATCTTAGGCCCATCATCGGTAATCACGATCGTGTGCTCGTATTGGGCGCAATCGGAGCCATCAGCAGTCACGTAATATTCCCAGTCTTCATTCGGTACCTGCTTGGCGGCGATCTTCCAAGTCCCAGTGGTGATCATCGGTTCGATGGTGATGGTCATGCCGGCCTTCAAGCGCAAGCCATGGCCTTGTTCGCCATAATGCGGAACGTTGGGGCTTTCGTGCATGGTCGGCTGAATGCCATGACCGATCAATTCGCGCACGTCGCCGTAGCCGTTTTCGTCTTCAGTGAAGTGTTGGATCGCATAGCCCACATCACCTAAGCGATTACCCACTTGCGCCTGGTCGATACCCAAATACAAGGCCTTCTTGGTGATTTCCATGAGCTTGCGCCGTTTGTCGGAGATCTTGCCCACAGCATACGTGCGGCAGGAATCGGACATGTAACCTTGCCAGTTGACCACTGAGTCAACCGACACGATGTCGCCTTCCTTAAGCATCAAGCCTTTGCGCGGGATGGCATGGGCCACTTCATCATTAATGGAAACACAAGTGGCGTAGTTGTAGCCTTCGACCCCTTTTTCTTCAGCAGTTGCACCATGGGATTCGATCCATTCGTTGGCGAACTTCTCGATTTCCCAAGATGAGATACCTGGACGGATGATGTCTTCCAGCTTCTTATACATGCCAGCCAGAATCGCGCCGGACTTGGCCATGCCTTCAATTTCTCGTTGTGATTTAAGAGTGATCAAAATGTGCACTTCCTAGTTTAGTATTGGTCTCTTAACAAGTTTAACACAACTGATAACAAAAAAAAGCCGCGCATAGACGCGGCTTTCACGGTTATTTCACAGAATCGACATAACGCTTGAGGCCATCTTTCAGCGGCGTGTGCGTCATGAACCCAAAGGCATTGATCTTGTCGACATTGGCATAAGAATCGCGAATATCGCCGACGCGCGCCGGCTGATAAGTCGCTTGCAGCGTTTTACCGGTGAGGGCTTGCAAATCGTCGGCAACTTGTTGCAAGGTGGTTTGTTGGCCGTTGGCGATGTTGAACACATCGGCGACGGCTTCTGGCGTGTGCAGCAAGCCGATAATGGCCGAAACCACATCCCCGACAAACACGAAATCGCGTGTTTGCTTGCCGTCGCCGAAGAACGTGAATGGCTTGTCGTTCATCAACGCGTTCATGATGATAGACAGCACCCCAGAATACGGGGAAGCCGGGTTTTGCTTAGGGCCGAAGACATTGAAGAAGCGCACCGTGACAAAAGGCAGCTCATACAAGCGTGCATAGTTGATGATCGCGCGCTCAGTGGCGTATTTGTCCACCGCATATTGGGTCAACGGATCTACCGCCAAAGTCTCGACTTTCGGCAGCGTCGGGTTCTCGCCGTAAACCGCCGCAGAGCTGGCAAAAAACAGCTTCTTTAACGGAATATGTTCGCTGCGAATGGTTTCAATGATGTTGATGTTGGCTTCTTGGTTGATCTCATGGGTGAAATACGGCCGCTCCACAGAGTCAGCAACACTGGCGATCGCAGCCAACAACACAATGTAATCAAAGTGTTCGCTGCGCAACAAGTCACTCATGAAGGCATGATCAGTGATACTGTGAACGAGCAGTTGGACTTTGTCGCTATCCGGCAGGTTCTCTTTGAGCCCCATCGAAAGGTCGTCAACCACCACGATCTGATTATCACCTTTCACCAATTCATCGACTAAGTTAGAACCGATGAAACCGGCCCCGCCAGTCACTAAGTATTTTGCCATGGGATAATTCCTCCTCTTGTGCGCCCCTGCGCTCACTTAAATATACTACACCGCGCGCTGGTGGTGCAATTGCTAGCGGCAAGCTTTAGTCAATGTTATAATGGGCCAATAAAGTGTACACAAGGAAGGTAATCCAATGGTCAAAGCAGCAATCGTTTATGCCAGCATGACTGGCAACAACGAAGAAATCGCCGGCATCGTCGAAGAAGAATTCGAGAAATACGGCGTAGAAGTCGACACCACCGAAGTGTCGCAAGCTGACGCAGAAGACTTTGAAGACGTTGATATCTGTGTCGTCGCCACTTACACCTACTCCGATGTCGGTGATGGCGTCTTGCCTGATGAAGCCGTTGACTTCTTCGACGACCTCAAAGAACTTGATCTCAGCGGCAAAGTGTATGGTACCTGCGGCTCAGGCGACAGTTTCTATGATGATTTCTGCACCAGTGTTGATGACTTCGCCAAAGCTTTTGAAGAAACCGGCGCGATCAAAGGTGCCGAATCGGTGAAAATCGACTTGGCGCCAGAAGACGACGACATCAAGAAGCTGGAAGTTTTCACCAAGGCATTGGTGGACAAGCAAGCAAGTCTATAATATTGAAGGTCGCGTCTGCAGGCGCGGCTTTTTGTTTACCAGAGCGCAGCAAAGCGATTTTAGCGGTGGATATAAGGCGGGATGACGCAAAGGCGGGTTTTGCCTTGGCGGCGTCACGACATATATCACGCCGCGTTGCTTTGCGGAGCTCGACGATAACCCCTCGGCGCGCGGCGAAGAATTTAGTCAGATAAAGCGTGCACAAGCTAATTGAGCGTGATATATTTAACGTAAAGGCGGTGATCAAATGATTTATGATTATGATGTGACTTTAGATAATGGTGAGCAATACAGCATGGCCAAGTACCGCGGCAAGCCGTTGGTGATCGTTAACACAGCGACCAAATGCGGCTTTGCCCCGCAGTTCAAGCAGCTTGAAGCCCTATATGAACGTTACAAAGATCAAGGCCTCACGATCTTGGGCTTTCCTTCCAACCAGTTCAAGCAGGAATTGGCTGACGGCGCCCAAGCAGCTGAAGCTTGCCGCATGACTTACGGGGTTTCCTTCCCGATGCATAGTATGACGGTGGTCAACGGCGATGACGCCGCACCCCTGTTCAAATACCTCAAGCACGAAGCCCCAGGCGCTTTAGGCGAGTCGATCAAGTGGAACTTCTGCAAGTTCTTAGTCGACCGCGACGGCAACGTGGTGGAACGCTTCGCCCCCAAGACCAACCCTGAGAAAATGGTACCGGCAATCGAAAAGGTACTGTAACACACAAATGGGCCTACCTGCTTCGTATTGGAAAATCCAATGCGAGGCAGGCAGGCCCATTGTGTTATTGAAGGCGTTCGACTTTATCCACCGGTGACGTCATGCGCGTGGTCACCGCGCCGCTGCCCAAGGGTTCCAGCACAAAATAACCAGAAAGGCCAATGACCGCGGCCATGTAGATAATCGGCAAGGCAACGCCATCCCCGCGCAGCGCCGCGTCGTCGTTAACGCGCAACATGGTGCGCTTGGCGCCATCGATCGTGATGCGATAACTGCTGCCGCTGCGGGTGATCATGCGATACACCCCATCTTCGGTAGCCATACTCAACCCATCAGCTGGATCAAAAGGAATCCGCGATGCTGGTGCGTCAAACTCAGCCGCTTGATCGCGCAGGCGTTCAAGATCCGTGCGCTGGTCGGCGCTTTTGCTGATCAAGCGGGTGATTTCGGCTTCGGGGATATGCTTGATCAAGGTTTCTTGGTTATCGATCAAGGTCATGATGTCGTATGAATGCGACTTGCCTAACATTTCCAGCGAGCCGCCGAAATCGGCGATGCGAATGGTGCCAATGCGCTCTTGTCCGCCTTCTGGCCAAGCCACAACATCCCCAACGCGGTATTTCATGGGTGGCAGCTGATTCATGGGTTTGTCCTCCAGAATTATGAATATAGGCCCTCAACGCGGTTATCAAATGGAACTTACCAAGTATTTAATAAAGCAACATCATTATACAAGCCTTAAAGACGTCTTGATACCCTTTTGTTGTCTCTTGCAACGGGTGAAAACTAAGTTAAGATGCTTTCAACAGAAAGTTCTATTCACTCAATGTGAAATTTTCTTCAGTGCACTATTAATCAATGCCCCAGCCCCAATCACTCCCGCCTCATTTCCCAAGGTAGCGAGTGTCACCATTGTGGCCGAGTCATCACCGGCAAAGACATATCGTGGAATTGTCTGCTGAATACCTTGTAAAAAATAGTTTCCTCCAGCCGCCATTCCACCACCGATGACGATTGACGCGGGATTTAAAATATTGATCAAATTACCGACAAGCCACCCCAAATATTCACAAACTTTCTTCACAACCTCAATAGCTAGTCGGTCTTGTTCAACACTGGCCAAGCGCATAATTTCTTTACTGGATATCGGCTGTCGTGAATTAAAGGCTTCTACCAGAGATGACGAGTGTGGATATGTTTTTGCCATTCTCCGCGCAAGTCGCACCATACCATTAGCACTAGCAACAGTTTCTAAACATCCAGTATTACCGCAACTACATTGAAATTGATTCCCAGGTACCACAATATGGCCAACCTCACCAGCACATCCAGTAATTCCAGAATAAATTTCACCGTTGATGATGATGCCAGCACCAATACCTGTCCCCAGGGTAATCAACACCATGCTTTTGGCGGTTCGAGCAGAGCCAAAGCTAGCCTCCCCCAAAGCAGCAACATTCGCATCATTTTCTACCTCGACCGGAACATGTAAACGTGAGCGAATTTGCTTTGACAATGGAACTGATAACGGCCACCCGAGGTTGAAGGCTTTGAGAACGGTGCCATCTTTGGTGTTAATATTACCTGCAACACCGACACCAACTCCAACTAACACATCTTGATGATCCGCCAGTGAAGAAATGTGAGCGTGAATAGATTCGCAGATATCCGCCACGATTGTTTCCCCGTGATCTTGAATACGAGTCGGGATTGTCCAAGCTGTTAATTCACGCATTGATCGCGTGAAAAACGCCATCTTGGTCGTCGTGCCGCCAATGTCAACTCCAGCAAGCAATTCTGCCATTACTAATCCTCCTTTCGGTCGTACTGAGGAATTTCGAGCAACAACGTCTTAATTTCTTTCGGGCTAAAATGGACTGTTAGTCGCGTCCCGGCAACATTTCGACCAAACAATAACTCCTGGGGTTCATCTAATAGATTACCTGAATAAATTGCATCAACGTCCACCTTTAACAGAGCCTCAGCATTCATCTCAACACCGTTCGCTTGAAACAACCTGACACTAACAAAGCGTTGCGAATCAGTAACTTTGACGGCTTCGACAATAACACCCGTGGCCATTCCATCAATAGCGATAGGTCCTTGCACCGCTATATTTGAATGTATAATCTGCACTGGTCGGTTTAATTGATATGCTGCCGATTCAATTACAAGATTGTGATCATCCCCGGCATGCGGTAACAGTGAATAAGTGAATTCATGTTTACGCTGGTCGATGTGTGGTGCCGGGTAATTAGCACTTCTCAATAGCGTGAGATAAATATGATGATCATGGATTTGATGGCCATATTTACAGTCATTTAAAATTGCAACTCCACAGCTACTTTCAGACAAATCTGCCCATTTTTGAGCACACACCTCATACTTAGCCTTCTCCCAGCTTGTATCATCCGTTGTTGGTCGATGTAATTTACCAAACTGAATATCATAGGTTGCTGTACCATTGTTTATTGTAACCGGAAAGCTGACCCGCAATAGCTTATGATTTTCGTGCCAATCGATAGACGTTTTGAAGTCAATGCGCGGATTATCTCGATAGACAATGACATCTTGAATAAACTGTGAATGTAAAATCTTTTTTCTGATTCTAATAGTCGTTTTGAATGCATTGTTTGAGACACATTCGAACGTCGCCTTGTTCTCAATTGGGTTGGGGTGGTTAAGTGTCTCTGCATCAATATTCCAAGCTTCATACTCTGCCGGATAGTCATAATAGAATAACAGTTGATTTCCCTTTTCTCCTGGTGCAATCATCTCGCGCTGCCCCAACGCCTTCACTCGAAGTGATGTGATTTGACCGTACTCGTCAAACACAATCTTGTACCGTTCGTTATCGAGCTTGCCGTTAATAAAAGTGGACAAGGAGGTATCATCAACTTCCGCAAAATCATTCACTTTGCCAGTGATACTCGATAATCCCGGCACCGTTACAACCACTTGCTTCCCCTCAATATTAATCAGCTCGGTCCTAGTAAAGTTCGTACTGTTCACGATACACCAGTTGTTCGTACGTTCTTGGTTGTTCAACGCCAAGATCTGTTCATCGCACAAACTTTCAGCAGTATCATATCTCACAATAGCCTCATCATGCACTGCTGTAACTGAACTTCCAGGCAGAATATCGTGAAATTGATTGATCAACACCAAGCGCCAAGCTTCATCCATCTGGGCATGCGGATACGCAGCAAGTTTATGAGAATAGTTCGACGACAAAATAAACTCAGTGTCTAATAATTTCGTCTCCATCTGTCTGTTCCGACGCTTCAACAACGCATCATTCGTTAATGTCCCACGATGCGTTTCTAGATACAACTCGCCGTGCCACTCGGCCGGGTGCTCAACGACAGCCAACTGCCTCTCTAATTCATGGAAGAAGTCGCTTGGCTGTGCATTGATGACGACAGGAAATCCTTTTAACCCACGCGCATATAGTTGCTGTGCAACTAGCATTTTCTCCGTAGGCCCACCCCCACCATCACCAAAACCATACAACTGCAGAGTAACGTTTGATTCGGCCTGATTTTGATATCGCGTCCATGTTCCCATTACTTGTGAGGCATTCATCCGACCGTTATACGTAGTGCCTTTCTGATTTGACTCTGAATAATCAGAAGTGGTTAACAGATGTGCCAACACTTTTGACCCGTCAGGTCCATACCAATAGAAACTGTCATTTGGTAACCGGTTTGTGTCATTCCAATCCATTTTCGAAGTAAAGAAATATCTCAAGCCAGTTTGGCACATAATCTGTGGTAAAGTTGCCGGAAATCCAAAGCAGTCAGGTAACCATAGTATTTCAGATTCCCTACCGAACAGCTCCTTGAAACGGCGTTTTCCAAGTGCAATCTGGCGCACCAATGCCTCACCAGTTGGCATGTTGACATCACTTTCAACATACATTGCACCTTCTGGCTCCCAGCGGCCTTGAGTTACAAGTGCTTTGATCTGAGCGAACAATGTTGGTTCGTGCGCTTTCACAGCCTCATAGAGCAATGGCGTGCTAGACATAAAAGTCATCTCTGGAAAACGGTTCATCAGATAAACTGCATTAGCAAAACTGCGAACAGCTTTTTCTCGGGTCTGCTTCAATGTCCACAACCAACTGATATCAATATGGGTATGACCAACAACGAACTCTCGAGGTGATTCTTGATCCAAAGAATAGAGTTCTGGACGAAAACTAAGATTCTGGCAAGCAATCACTTTATCCATAAGCTTTTGCTGTCCGAACCAAATTGATTGGATTCGACGAAGTGTCTGTTCAATCAAACGGTAATCCTGGTGATGCTTTCCCAAGACTGTTAAAGCTTCAACCAGACTACGCACTGAGTGATACAAGCGATAGACTTGTTGATTACGTTTTGCATATCGACAAGTAACGAAAACATCTGGCTTAGGCGTGTTGGTGTAGATATTCATCAATACGTGAACCTTGCCGTTTGATGGCAAGACAACAAGATTATGATTCATATCCAGTGCGCGAACAACACAGCCATTAACAGAAACAATGAACTGCGGATTATTTGTGTTCCACATGTCATTAGCGTCCGTAACCACCTGCAAAACATTTTCAAAGGGCAACTCAACTGGATCAAGAATTGTATCCCAAACCACTTGATAATGCGTATCTAGATTGCCAATGCCATCTCTTGACTGTAGGCGCGAAGCCTCGTTTGGGATTTCCTGATGCCATTGATAATAATCACAAGGCATATAGCGGAGATTCTTAACCGTTCTGGCCTCGACGATGATGTTCTCCGAAATTGCTCGGCAAAGTCCTTCAAACATGAAATATCTCCTTTATTACTCGACTTTCTCATCAGCAAGCTAGCGCAAACTCCCTTGCTTAATCTAGATGCTTATACTGCATTAACGCGCAAATCATCATTGCTTGCCCATACGCCATTGGTTGAATCACAATATTTTTATAATGTTCAGCCGTCTCCCCAATCGGAGTACCAGCTGACACACCTTGAACGGTGCCGTCTTCACCAATGGTTGCCAGCAAAGACGCCACCGCATCTTCGGCCAACTGACGATATGCATTAGTGGGTAATAATCCCATCTGCATACCCATCAACAGGCCTGCCACAATTCCGGCAGAACCAGATGTCTCAATGTAACTAGTTGAATCATTCAAGATGGTGTGCCACAAACCAGTATCATGATCTCGGAGGCTCATTAGCGCATCAATTTGAACACGGTACACCCCCTGGAGATACTGTTTATCTGCTTGGGATATTGATGCCTCTGCGATGTTTAAATACTGTGGAATCGCCATGGTCATCCAGGCATTCCCTCGGCACCAGAACAGTCCGTTAAAGTTCGAGCGGCGAGTAAAATCCCAACCATGATAGAATAGCCCAGTCGGTCGGTCGAGCAAGTATTTAAGATGTAGCAACACTTGATAGTGTGCAACGGCTTGCCAATCATTACGATGATATTTGCGAGCCATCTTGGCAATAAAGAGGACTGCCATAAACATGGTGTCTGCCCAGATTTGATTTTGGTTGCGGTGTAACTTATCTTTACTGTTCCCGGTCGTGGTGTGTTCAATGCCATCCTCATTGGTACGAGGTAGATCATTTAACAATGTTATTAACCATTGATTCGTCAACGGTTCAAACTCCGGATAATCCATTAACGTCTGCATTGGACACATCGTATTTACATTTGGAATTGGCAATCCGGCAGCAGTTTGTCTTCTTGCCCAACTACAGATGTAGTGTTCATACGCCGGTCCTGCATAGCTAAGACCAAATAGGCCCACCCCTTGCGGCCAATCCCAATGCCCCATACCAAAGTCACGGGAGAAAACTCCAATAGCCGTTCTATCTTCTTCAGATAAATCGTCATACTTGTGTTGACCAGCAGCTTTCAAATGAATAAGTTGCTCGATTACCAAGTGCAGTTTGTCATCGATTTCATCCAAGTTTCGTTTCACAACATGTGCTCCCTCCATTTATGTTTCGGTGCTCATCATCGACTGATGAAAGAATCTGCTCAACACAATTACCCTTTATCACCAGCTGAAATATTGTTATTTACAATGTACTTCTGCAAGAACATGAAGATGATCATCACTGGAATAATCGAAATGACAGATGCTGCAAGAATAGAGTTCCAATCAACCCCATTCATGCCGATAAAGTTCTTGATAGCAATCTGAATCGTATACTTCTTTTGATCAGATAAGACTAATAGCGGCAGAATATAATCATTCCAGCGCCACATGAAACTGAACAATGCGAGTGTGATCGTCGTCGTTCGGGCTAACGGGAACATAATTTTGCGGAAGGTATACATCTCCCTTGCACCATCAATACGCGCAGCCTCAACGAATGAAAAGGGAACCGATAGATAGAACTGTCGATACATGAAGATACCCGTCGTCGTCGTAACTACTGGAAGGATGACCCCCCAGATATTATTGTATAATCCCACAAAACTGATTACTGTAAATTGTGAAACCGTCAGCGTCTCCCCTGGAATCAGGGTACCTAATAGAAAGATTCCAAAGATCAAGTTCGTATAGCTTATATTACGTCGGTAAAGTGCTAACGCATAGCCACACATCGCACTAATTGCAAGCGTGATAGCGGTGCCAACAACAGCCAGAAAGAAGCTGTTGTATATATACGTCATAAACCCGCCTTTCATGACGCTCACATAATGCTCTGCAGTAAAATGTTTTGGAAGCAACGTCAATGGATAATGGAAAAGTTCACTGGAAGGCTTGAATGAGCTAAACACTAACCAAATAATTGGAAAGACGATGAGTAATCCGCATATTACACTGATCAAAGTCAGCGCGATGCTGGTTTTTTGTCTTTTCATGATTTACCCTCTCCTCCTTCATTAAACTTGAATTGGATGTATGAAATTACCGCGAAAACTACCATGATGACTGCGGACATGGCAGCGGCATACCCGTACTCAGACTGGTTAAATCCTTTGTTGAAGATATATTGAATGATATATGTGGTACTTGTACCTGGTCCCCCTTGGGTAACCCCTTGAATTAGCGCATACTCTTTCAGAAGATTAACAGAACTTAGCAAAGTGACTAAGAATGTTGTTGGTGCCAATAGTGGCACTGTGATTTTTGTAAATCGTTGCCAAGGCGTTGCTCCATCAATTTCCGAAGCTTCGTATACATCTTCTGAAATACTGTTAATCGCCCCAATATAGATAATCATATAAAAACCAGTAGAAGCCCAAGTGCTGGCCACTGATATAACGAATGTTGCCAAAACGGGATGCAACCCCCACTCCACAGCCTTGCCCCCAAGGGACGTAATCAAGAAATTAACCAGGCCATATTCCTGAGAAAACATCCAGTTAATAGTGATGCCGACAACTAATGATGACAGGAGAACGGGCAAATATATCGCGGTTCGTGTCAACGTAGTCCACTTAACTCGTTTGGAGGTCAATAACCCCGCCAAACCTAATGGCAACAGCACTTTAAAAGGCATATTAACAATGGTATAAATCATAGTAATCCCTAATGATTTATAGAATGCACGATCTGTCAAGGCTTTGACATAATTGTCCAACCCAACCCAGTCCATTGTTTTCCAGCCATCATAATTGGTAAATGAGAGATAAATGTTCAGAAGTAATGGGATCATGAAAAAGACTAAAAACAGTATGCCACTGGGGGCAATGAACATCCAAAATGCTCTTTTCAGACGGCGATTTTGAATTTTCGAATACATGATTCGGTCACCTTTTTTCTATGTTGACGGTAAGTATCGAACGGATTCCATTTGATAAAAAAGCCAAAGCACTTGTGCTTTATCCCCTGCGGGTCAGTCACACGGCTTTGGCTACAATCATTATTCGATCTTCCAGCCAGACTTTTCGCTCAGGCTCTTGGCAAACGTATCCAAAGTTTGCTTGGCAGTTACTTCACCGCTAACAGCATTCTTAATGGCATCACGGTATTCATTATCCAGCCAAGTCCGCCATTCAGACTCTTCATCAACTAGGAATTGCTTCGAAACATTGCTCATCTCGTCATGCATCAACTTGTAATCAGCATCTGTTTGTGCATCATTTGACTTGTAATCCCAACCCTTAATGAAGGATAGGCCATGATCATTCTTAATGTATTCCAGATAGTTGTCTTTCTTGTACAACCACTTAATAAAGCTCAAGGCTAGCTTACTATTTTTAGCATCTTTCGGAATTGCAAGGCCTGCACCACCAGTGATAGCTGATTGCTGCACGGATCCTTTTGGAGATGGCATCACCGCGAACTTAAAGTCAGAAACTTCATTCTTCAATTGCGTATAGCTCCAAGAACCTGACATATAGATACCAACATCACCATTCTTGAAATAATCAAGAGGGTTATCACTTGAACCGCCAGTCCAGATTACTTTAGGCATAACACCTGATTCATTGGCTTTGACAAACTGATTCAGGGTTTTGACGTTTTTGTCACTATTGATCGCGACCTTAAACTTCTTGCCGCTTCGTTCAGTCATTGACCCACCGTTGCTGTACATCAGGTTATCATAACGTGCACGCGAGAAATCTACCGCCAAGCCATACTTAACGCCACCGTTCTTCTTCAACTTAGCAGCGTTTTCGTATAACTCGTTCAAAGTCCACGGATCGTTCTCAGACGGAACTGCAATTCCCGCCTTCTTAAAGGCATCTTTGTTGACGTAGTAGCATGTAATCGTGTACTGATTTGGGACCTCTAATACCTTGTTGGTGTTGTAGTTTTGGCTCACAATCTTCAACGCTGTTTGATCAAACTTCGTTGTATCAATTTTCTTGGACAGGTTGACGAATTCATCAGGGAATAATTGAGTCAAGAAGGTAGTCGAAACCAAGTCTGGTACATCATGGTTTTTGACCATGGACGGGAATTTTGTGCGCTGGTCATCGTATGGAATGACAATCTCGTCAACTTTATTACCACTCTCTTTAGCCCATTTCTGTAATGCAGCGTTCAACGCATCGCCTTTTTCAGGTTCTTCTGATAGCAGAATTTGCATTGTTTTGCTATTACTGCCGGACTTAGACGCGCCACTCGACTTACCACATGCGCCAAGCAACAGCAATGCGACACTCGCCAATACAACCCCGGAAGCTTTCCATATGGATGATTTTTTCATTTTTCCTTCTCCATTTCAGATTTCGAGTCAATTTGCTCAATCGTCGGTGTAAAATCGCAAGAATAATCTACAAGGGTACCGTTCAACTTTAGATCGTCTGAAAATTCAAACATTCCTAGCTGTTTATCCCGTACGGTCAATGTACCGTTCTCAAAACGTATTAACGCGTGCTTGGATGCATTTACAAAATGGGCAAAGTCTCCATCTAAAGACTTGCAACCCAGACGTAACATAACAACCTGTTCTTCACCGGAGACCCTCACTTCTCGACGTGTAACCGCACCATATTGCGTAATCGTAAACGGATTGGTGAAATACGCCGCAAGATAAGCGGTTCCCTTTCTAATAAAGATAAAGTTGTCATCCTGCTCGATACTATCAAGGTCCCAGTATGGTAGGTAGAGATGAATATATTTATAGTCGCTCTTCTCCAATGAATAATGCATGAACAGATAGTTATTATATTGGCGTGCAACTGGCATGAAGTCGTTTCCAGCCCAGAAACTCGGTCGATTGTTCCCACTGTATGCGGCTTCGCCTGGGTTATTCACCCACAACATCGTACTGTCACCTAGCGAGATATTCATAATGTGTTG
This sequence comes from Lacticaseibacillus jixiensis, assembly GCF_042847315.1. NCBI lineage: Bacteria > Bacillati > Bacillota > Bacilli > Lactobacillales > Lactobacillaceae > Lacticaseibacillus > Lacticaseibacillus jixiensis. Next base: position 48,364 of record NZ_BAAFPR010000014.1, on the reverse strand, counting down.
CTGATGCCCTCGTTCGAAGGCACGATAATTGATAACAGAAGCGAGCGAATAGCTTGGCGTCTTATAAAGATAGGTATGAGCACGACTGGCACCTTGCAAGTACTGAATTCTCAAAGGCAAAGCACCTGGCTGAGAATTGAACAGGTTCACCAAATCCGACGGTGGCTGGTAATCAGACATGGCAAACAGTGCCCCGACACGCAAAGAGTTGTTGAAATACCCGTTGCCCCATGCAATCTCAGCCAAGCTAGACAGCTCGCCTTGCTGCATTGCCTTGAGGTTATGCTCGTAAACCCGTCCATAGGTGGATGCTAACGTCCCACCTTGATAATTCATTGCAATGATCCTGAAAGTATAATCCAGCGCCCGTTTACTTGCTTGACGAATATCATCGTCTGGTGCGCTTAGATATAAACTAAAGAATCCAATCAGATCAATCGGTAAATAAGTTGTTGAATTCCATTCTGAGAAGCCAACTTGTTCAAAATGTGTGAACCAATCAAGCAACCGTTGCTTACCTAGTGCGGCTTGGTCGGCTCCAGTACGATGACTAACGCTGAATACTTCATTAGGGTACAGAGAACCTGCAAGATATTGGCAACTGTGGAATAACAATGCATGATTCTCACTAAAATACCACATTACGTCGTTTCCGGGCTCGTCGATCCAGTATCGAAAGTTTAAACATAATCTCTTCACCGTCTCAGCAAATTCATCTGGAAATCCCTTTGGAAACGCCCGAAAGCAAGCAATCAACGGCGTTAGGATGAAATCTGCACAATCCCCCTTATCTTCAATTAGCTGAAACGCCGAGTGGTATTGCGTCAATATTTCATTGGTATCTTCTTGTGAAAGCATTCCAATCTTGGCTTCGACAAGTGCAACGTTAATATCAGGGAGCGTCAATTCAGCATAATACGCAAGCGCTTGCAATTTTCTGGTTTGTAAATGGGCTCCCGAGATAATCGATTCGAATTTTGACTGGTCATATAGTGAACAGGTCAAAGCTTTTGTTAGCCATGACTGATCTGACATCTCGATACCAAATTCAACAGTTGTTAACCCTGCAGTTGGGATACTTTCAACAGTACCAATCTGAAAGCTCGCGTCACTGCGGTGAATTTCAACGACCGTATCCGGGACCTCGAAATCTGTGATATCACCATCTTGCGCGTCATCTTCAATCAATCTATTCCTCGGATTAAATCTGACTCGTACCGTATATGACTTACGACGATTGGCCGACGGTAATTTCACTGTAACTGGCCCTTTCTTAAACATGTCGCGTTCAAAATACATTCCTGCCAACAGTTTCTCAGCTTCATGATAAAGCCGACTGTCACAAGGTAGTGGAATGAAACCTTTTAAGGTTACATCATTTTCATTCTGCAAATCGAAGTAATAACTGACGTCACGTTCAGCTAAGTCTTCCATGTAAATGACAACTTCGTTACTGCCACCCATCAACGATAATTTAAAATGTGCGCTAGAAGCGGTGTTACGGGTATACGGTGAGAACTCGAATTGTCGCTCACCATTGACCCAAATTATCACCGCACCACACGTTCTAATCTGAAAACTGTAACTTCCTGATGCATTAACTTGAAGATAAGTCTGCAAATAAGTCATAATTTTGTGCGGAGTTGCGAACTCCGTTGAAAAATCGACCCGGTCACTTTCGAATGCAGAATAGATATTTTTAAATTCTTCATCTGGAAACTTGACGTCATCTAGCCGATTATCACGAAGAAAATTCCGTCGCACGGGATAAACAACATCGGTATAACGCTCATCAGACGCGATTGTCCCAGTCATACTGGTCTTGGGGCTTTTCACTGGTTGAGCATTAATATCCGTATAGCGAAAGCGTGTAATCTTGCCTTGTGGCGCGACAATGTAACTAATCTTTTCTGCCACCCTCTAATTTCCTCCCTTCTCTCAAAATGTATTGCTTTGGGGAGATGCCTTTAATACTATGAAACTTTTTGATAAATGTAGAATCATCTCGATATCCGACTCGGCGGGCAACCTCTTTTACTGTGTAGCCACGCTTAAGAAGTTTCGTTGACTCGATTACCCGCACATACCCAATATATGCAGCCGGTGTCATTCCAATGTGATTCTTGAAGAGTCGTGTCAGCGTTGAACGGCTAATAAAGAACTGTTGTGAAAGTAGTACTAGTGTGATATCTTCCGCGTAGTTCGCCTTAATATACGCTACGACATTCGACAAGACATCCTCTTTGTGATATGAGATGGCGTCTTTTAGGTTATCCTTGAGTAAATAGATATCATCGAGAAACAACACAACTTCTAAAAGTTTCTGTTTGAGTTTTAGTTCCTGCAAGAAGACGTCGTTAGAACTGATCCGAATTAGCTCATTTAATAAATTCAACAATTTCGTTAGTTCAACATTATTCAGCCGGACGACATTCTCAAAATTTGGAAATCGTTCCGAAAATAGCAATAGTAACTCCGGATACTGAGCTGTTGCAAAGGCTAAAAACCGCGGTTTAAATAGAATGACATAGCGTTCATAAACAGAGCCCTCAGGCACCGTGACTCGATGAAGCTCTTGCGCGTTAAAAATTGCAACCGATCCAACGTCTCCTACATACTTGCGTTCGTCAACGTAGTAATATGTTTCATGATTTAATGTTAAATGTATCTCATACCCGTCATGAAAATGTGGTCGAAGCATCCGGTGAGTTGTATTTTTCTTGTAAGAGATATCAAAGTCTCGATCCAGCAATACTAGGTCATAGAAACTAGCTTCTGGCATATTCGTCCTCCGTTTATATAGCGCTTTCATTCCATCTGTATTATAGGCAGAACAAAATCAGAAAAGTTGATGTTTTGCACAATAAAATAGTTGAAAATCGTCATCACACGGAAAATATTCTAAATTACAACAGTTTACGTCTTCAAACAGCGTTCCCGTATCTTAATTGGCACTCTGTAAATGAATTAATTAGTCCATTTTTTACTAATGTGACGTTTTTAGCCAATTTTTCAATTTGATGATATTCGTCACCTCTGCTTCAGCGATTTACTTTATAAAAAAAGTCTTCAATGCGCGAATAGTGCACTGAAGACTATGAAAGGCTTCAACCCTCACTTTATGTTAATTGACCCAAAGCTGAATACGCATATTTCCAAGCCTAAACTTAACCATGAATTACGGTAATCAATCAACACCATGGTTCATCAACTCGGACACACTGTATATCAACAGCACTGATCAGCATTAGTATATTGTACCTGGCAAATCATCATCATTGATACGTGCATACGCATACTGCTTTAACACCTGCCCTCTGATAAAGTCGTCATTTACCCTTATACATCGTTTCAACACTGTGCCAAGCAATTTCGTAAAGCAGCCAAGCGAACCCTGCATAAAACGGCTGTGCTTCAACACGGACATCCATCCCCACCAACTCGGGATAAGACATCAACCCCAAACAACCATAATCCTTATTATCGCGGTCATCATGCATCACCGCATGCCAACGCAACCAGGGGTCTTGTTCGCTTGCATCATAATGCACAACGATGTGGCGGTCGGTGCGCTTAGGCGCTGATTCGGAGGCGTTGAGCAACTCAGTCAGCACGGTTTCCACCAGTTGGGCCACTTCAAATTTCGACATCTCTTTCAAGCCGTCGGACAACACGCCGATGATATCATCCCAACGCTCTTCCCTTTTTGCGACATAGGCCAGCGCCGCCAGTGAATAGGTCTCCGGATTCAGTGCCAACACCACCAGTGACTGGTCATCTTGGGCATAGTGCTGGACCACGTTTTCTTCCGTGGGCGCTGAATCTGCCGACCAGTCTATCGTGTAGACGGTCTTCTGCTTGCCGCGATAAAGCTCGATAGCTACAATGTCTGCGTAATCGCGGATCCGCGACAAGCCGGGATCTTGGTCGTAACGATCCAGGTAGATGCCGACGTCTTTGATGCTGCTTTCAGCGTTGACGATTTCTAAATAAAAGCCTTGGGTGAAAAAGTAAGGCTTGGGTGTTTTGCCGGTGATTGGCCGCAAGACTTGCAGGGCCTTGATGGCTTTAGGGTCAAGTGAGACGACTTCGGTGTTCTCGAATGCTAAATCGACTTTGTCGGCTTTTGCATAATCAACTGAGGTGAGCTGCGCGGCTGAGTAGCAGGTTTGAGCTGCGGCCATGGTGATTTCAGAATCTTGTCCAAGCATCTTGGTTCCCTCCAAACTTGCAGGTACAGCAATCAATCTATGGCACACAAATCCCGTTAGCGGACAGTCAGAAACAAATGCTTCGACGAGCCGATAGCAAAAGTCCAGCCGGCAACAATTTAAGAATTTCAACGAATTCCAGCCATCGCTTCGGTTGATAACGATGACCAAATGCTTGTCTGCCCAGCTGAGTATATTTGGCCACAAAAGCAGTCTTCCCTGCCGTATAAGCATCACGATCATGCTCATACTCGGCCATTAACCGTCGCTTAAGGGACGCATATTGACTGGCGATCTCAGGATGTGCGATCAAATAGTCGCGAAAGTAAAGTTCGCCCCAATCGCCAGCCGGCCTCACATGTAAACGAAAAACGCGGTCTGCAAAGCCGGCTGGCGTGTAACCTTTATTAAAATCAAGCGTGGCAGCGGCTTGGTTTTGATTCATCAAGCGCCACCTTGCGTGTTGCAGGCGAGCAATGACTGTCCTGCGGTCATAGTCCGCTGGTAATTCGAGCAGAATATCGACAATCGGTTTGGCCAGCAAACCAGGCACTGCCGTACTGCCGATGTGACTAATACACGTAATTTGCACGCCTTGCAATACCTGCAGTAAGGCGGCGCGTTCTTCCTGATACCAAGCAGCATAGTTGGGATCAGGCGTTTTTAGAATAATCGGGAAAAGCTGCCATAATTCCTGCAAGCTCATCTCTTCCAACTTTTTCATGCCCTGATACCGTCCTTTTCCACCTTACTTCGCTTCAACAGCAATGAAGATGTCTCCACATTTGGCTCGTATCCGATAACCGCGCCGTGCTATAATGATCGCAGAAAGCGCATGGTGTGTGACCATCACGCGCAATGCAGGCCGTTAAAGACGGCTGGCATTAAATGACAGCAATTAGACCGTCACTCTTCCCAGGAGTTTACTGACGGTCTTTTTTTGACTTCTGTTAGTTTAACGCTAGCAATCACGAGTTTGAGTAAGCCACCGAACGCGATCATCAGCGCGATTGCATCACCAACGGGAATCAACAAGACACCTCCCTTCACTTAGAGTTTGAATGTTCACCATAGGCGACCACCTCACAATGTGATTGGATTTGCCCAACCGTCATCAACTTTCTGCGCTACAATTCTATCATATGCCAGACGCAATTACTGCTCACATACAAACGATTGATCACTTCCATCACTAGTTCGAAACATATACATGATTCTCCAGCATGTTACACTAAAATCAGTCACCAAAATCTGCAGGAATTCCCATGCACACCCTTTTAGCCATCATCACCGCAATCAGCGCCGCCGTCAGTCTGGGCTTCGCCATTCAAGCCTATACCCAATCACGCAATACCAATGGACCAGCTTCAACCAATGCCAAATACGCCTTTTCCAGAAGCTTGGCTTTAGCGCTAGCAGCGTGCGGCTTGGTTATCATTCACGATTCAGGCTATCTGATTGCGTTAGCCGTTGTGATGAGCGGTGTCCAATTATTCGACGGGATCATCGGGCTAAAGATCAGCCGGTTCAAAACTTTCGGTCCACTGCTGACAGCCATCGCCAATCTGATTGTCTTGATCCTGTTCTTAACGATCTGACCATAAACAAGCCACAACAAAAGACGCTTGCCAACAACTCTGGCAAACGTCTTATTTATTAATTAACTCACTTTGCTAAATACTGTCGTTCCTGATCCTTAACCCCAGTCAACAAGAAGTCCCCAGCAAAGTACTTCGGATTAGCCTGATAATCATCCGCGGCATAAGGCACCTTATCGCTAAAGACCTGCTCGTATTCCGCTACTGACAATCGCTTGCGAGCATCTAACATCGCAACATGTTCTTGACCATGCAACATATCGCCAAACCCTGGCTGCAAAGTCCCAGAGAAGAACTCACCAACCGCACCAGAGCCATAAGAGAACAACCCGATCCGATCGCCGGCTTGCAGGCTGGCGTCGCCTTCCAGCAGCGACAACAAGCCCAGATAAAGCGAGCCGGTGTACAAGTTGCCGATGCGGCGGGTGTATTGAATGCTGTGGTCAAAGCGCGTCTTTAAGCTGGCTTGTTGCGCTTCGTCGGCTTCTGGCAAGGCCAAGCGCAAGGCTTTCAGGCCCATTTTGGTATAAGGCAGATGAAAGCACAAAGCCGCAAAATCAGTTATCGCGTGCTTGGTTTGCGCCTTGTATTGCGCCCACACCTTCGTGAAGAAGCTGAGATATTGTTCGGTGGAGTACTTGCCTTTGGCCAGCGCCTGATCGGTATAGACTGGACGCCAGAAGTCCATGATCGACTCGCTGCGATACACCGAATCATCGTTTAGCGCCAACAAGCGCGGCTCAGCTTTGACCAACATTGCCACGGCACCGGCGCCTTGGGTGACTTCCCCGCCAGTCGCTAAGCCGTAGCGGGCGATGTCACTGGCGATCACCAGCGCGGTTTTGTCAGGATGGGCAGCGACGAAATCACGCGCCATCATCAACGCGGCGGTGCCGCCATAACAAGCTTCTTTGATTTCAAAAGCGCGCACCCATGGGCTAAGCTGCAATAATTGTTGCACATACAAACTGGCGGCTTTAGACGAATCGATTCCCGATTCCGTGCCCACTACCACCATCCCTAAGTCGCCGGCTTCAGCCAATAGCGGCTTGGCGGCGCTGGCAGCCATGGTCACAATGTCTTGGCTGCTTGGGGCAACGGCTTGTTGATCTTGGCCGATGCCGATGGTGTATTTGTCCGGCTCATCCCCGCGGGCCTTGGCCAATTCGATCAAGTCCAGATAAAACGCCGGTGTGGCCAGCGACATTTGGTCGATCCCAATTTTCACGATGTTATCCTCCAATGCGAATTTTCTCTAATAGGCGCTTTGCCGTGGCCAAGTCTTTGGTTTCATGCTGCAAGGCAAGCGCTACGGCCTGAATCTCTGCGCCTGTGGCTCCCGCTTGCATGGCCAAGGCGTTAGCTTGCAGCGCCATGTGGCCGGCTTGAATACCAGGGCCAGCCAGTGCGCGCAATGCGGCGAGGTTTTGCACCAAGCCCAGTGATGCGATCACTTGTTGCAAAGTGGCAACGTCTTGGTAATGGCCAAGCGCCAAAGCGTGCTGCGCTGCCGGCATGGCAGAAATCGCGCCGCCGACCACGCCTAAAGGCAAGGGCAAGGCGAGTTCACCAAGCAGCGTATCGCCATCCAGTGTCCAAGTGCTTAATCCGCGGTATTGCCCGCGGGCAGCGGCATAGGCATGCACCGCCGCAGCTACGGCGCGGGTGTCGTTGCCGGTGGCTAACACGGCGGCGTTGACGCCGTTCATGATGCCTTTGTTATGCGTCACCGCCCGCGCCACGTCAACTTGCGCCAACTTTGACAGCTGGGCGATGCGCGCGGCGATCACAGCGCCGGTGTCAGTTTTAGTTGCCAACGCCGCCACCGGTACCACCAGCTTAGCAGTGGTGAGCTGGTCACTGGCATTGGTCAAAATCGCCACTAACGCCTGTTGCTGCAGCCAGCCGCCGATCACTGCGGCTAAGTGCTCACAAATGGTGTTAACGATGTTGGCGCCCATGGCTTGTTGGGTGTCAACTTGCACGGTGATCTTCAAAAAATCGTCGATGATCGTGCAAATCACGTCGCGTAAGCCGCCGCCGCGGCGCACGATCGAAGGATGCGCGGCCTTTGCCGCTTCAGCCAACGCGTCAAAGCGTTCTTCTACCAGCGCTGCGGCTTGGGTAATATTAGGCAAATCAGCAAAAACGATTTCCCCTTCAACCAGATGCGCGCTGGTTGCGGCGGTGACGCCACCGGCGAGCTTGGCGATGCGCGCACCATTTGACGCCGCTGCCACCACTGATGGTTCTTCAGTGGCCATGGGCACGTTGTATATCGTACCGTTGACCGTTAAGTCGCGCGCCACGCCCAGCGGCAAGGCGAACTGGCCGATTTGATTCTCGCTGAGGTGGCTGGCAACGTCTGCGGGCAACAGGACATTTTGCCCCCACCAGTCGGCGTCTGGTTGGCTGAGTTGGCCTTCTGCCACTAACTGAGCCAGGCGCTGCTGGGTTGTGAGTTGATAGAACTTCATTGCGCGTGGACCTGCATGGCCACCGCCATGCCGCCGCCGATGCATAATGCTGCGACGCCGATGTGCTTGGGATTGTGCTGCAGCTGATGAACCAAGGTCACCAGCAGCCGTGCGCCTGAAGCGCCTAGCGGATGGCCTAAGGCAATGGCGCCGCCTAGTGGATTAAGCTTGGCGGCTGGCAGCTTCAAGTCGCGCGCCACCGCAACGCTTTGCGCCGCGAAGGCTTCGTTGAGTTCAAAAATATCCACGTCATCCATGGCTGTGCCGGTTTTGGCCAAGAGGTGTTCGATAGTGGCTTTCGGCGCATAACCCATGATCCGCGGGGCGATACCATATTCGGCGAAGCCATCGATCACCGCCAGCCAGCTCAAGCCTAATTCTTCTGCCTTGGTTTGGGTCATTATCAACAACGCTGCGGCACCGTCGTTGATACCACTGGCATTGCCGGCGGTGACGGTGCCGTTAGCGCGAAATGACGGGCGCAGCTTGGCCAGCTTCTCTAAGCTGGTGTCAGCGCGCGGGCCTTCGTCGCGCTTGACCACCGTCTCGCCTTTGCGGCTGTGCACGGTGATGGGCGTGATTTCATCGGCATAAGCGTCGCGCGCTTGTGCGACAAGCGCCTTGTGATGCGAGGCCAAGGCGAAGGCGTCTTGTTGCTGGCGAGAAACTTGGTATTCTTGGGCGACATTCTCGGCGGTGATGCCCATTGGTTCGTTAGAGAACGCGTCAGCCAAGCCATCGCGCATCATGCCGTCAACGAAGGACACGTCGCCAAGCTTCTTGCCAAAGCGCATATTCGGCGCGTAAAAAGGCGCCTGGCTCATGTTTTCGGTGCCGCCGACTAAGACGATTGCCGCGTCGCCCATGGCAATGGCGGCTTGGCCTAAGCGCACCGCTTTGAGACCGGAGCCGCAAACTTCATTGATGGTCATCGCCGTGCTGGTCGGCGCCATGCCGACGCCTAGCGCGATTTGGCGGGCAACGTTTTGCCCGGAGTTGGCTTGTAAGACGTTGCCGAAAATCGCTTGGTCGATCAGTGTCGGATCGATGCCGGCGTCTTCGATCACCGCTTTGGCGGCATGTTGGCCCAGTTCTACGGCACTGAGGCTGCTTAAAGCCCCGCCGAATTTGCCGATGGCGGTTCGCTTAGCACTCACGATCACAATGTTATCCATACACCCTCCAAAGTTCCGCCAGCCCTGCTGGCATAAGAAATTATCTTTGTCCATTATACGCGTTTTGCTATGGTGGCGAAAATGGCATTAAGCATTTCTTAATCGTACACAACCTAAATCCTCACCGAGGCACGCAAAAAGCCCTCCCAAACATGGAAGGACTTCGTTGATGCTAGTGTTCAGACGCCCCAGAAGTGGCATCTGGTGCGTCTGTGGAAGCAGGCGTGTCAGAAGCGGCATCGGCGGGTTTGGCGTCAGAAGCGGCATCGTCATGTTCAGAAGCGCCAGACGTGGCATCAGGGACAGCCGGTGCGTCGTCATGCTTGGAGGCGCCAGTTGAGGCATCGGCGCCAGACTTGGAAGCGCCGGTGTTGCCGTCGGTGGCCCAGGCGCCATTTTCAAAGAAGTTCAAGATGTGTTCCACCGAGCCGGTGAATTCGATGGTGCCCAGATACGAACCGTCGACGTCACGCAAAGCGTAATATTGGATCAAGACGCGGTGGCCATGCATCCACAACGGGCGGGACACGGAATCTTGGGAGCCGTCTTTGAAGGAGTTGATGATCTTCATCACGATCGGCAAGACACGCGGCGGGTGGCACTCATCGACGCCTTCGCCGATTTCGCGCGGATAACGCACGTGTTCGCGGTTAGGCTTGTTGGAATACCAAGAGAAGGTGTCGTTGTGGTCGATCAAGTCGATTTCAAACGGAATGGTCGAGAAGATCTGTTGCACCTCACGGAAGCTTAAGCGCCCAGTGGGAAAGTTGATGTAAGCATCGTCTAAATAAGGTTGATTGTGAGCCATATCGGAAACTCCTTCTGCAGTTGTGTCGATGAATGTGACGAAATTGGTGAAATACTGCTCTAACTGCTGGCGCACCTGCGCGTCAGTGACGTTGTTATCGACGAACACCTTTGCAGCATTGCCGATGAGCATCTCGTTGCCCGACAAAGTATAAGCATCACAATCTGGTGACGCCAAGATCTGCCGCAAGTGCTCTTGGGCCCGCGCGGAAGCCTGCGGACCATAGCTGGTGCCGACGATCATCGCCGGCTTGTGGTACAAGACGTTGGACTTATATGACAGCCATTCGATGGCGGACTTCAACGCCGCCGGAATCGAGTGGTCGTATTCCGGCGTGGAGAAAATGACCCCGTCGGCCATTTGCACGGCCTTCTTGAATTTCCACACCGCCATGTCTTGCGGCGTGTCCACGGAAAACGGCGGCAATTGGTCGATTTCCAAGATTTGAATATCGGCCATTTGCGCAAAGTGTTTCTGCATGTATTGCAGTAATAATCGATTATATGAGAAGTCGGCATTAGTACCGACGATCGCAGTCAGTTTCACGCTTGTTCCCCCTTTGCAGCCAGCTGGTGCATAGCCACGAACTTGTCGAAGCCGTCAACGCACTGGCTGAGAAAATCGATGGTGCCTTGGTCTTTGAGCTGGCCGTCGTCATCAAACGCGTCAACCGCGTGGCCCAACAAGAACTCGTTGCCTGGGAAGACTTGCGCGTTGACGCCTGGTGAATCCAGGATCTGGCGCAAGTGCAATTGCGCGCGCGATGAACCTTGGGCAAAGCTTGATGCACCAACGATCATCACTGGTTTGTCGGCAAAAGGATGCAGGCGATAGGATTCCCATTCGATCAGGCTCTTCAGCGGGGATGGCACGCTGTGATTATATTCTGGACAGGCAATAATCACGCCATCTGCTTCTTCGATTTGTTTGGCCAAAGCCACGGCAGGCTCTGGATCTGTTGCTGGGTGATTCTCGTTAAACATCGGCCAGCCGCCGGATTCGACGATGGTGATGTCGTGTTGGGTGTAGTGCATTTGCATAAATTGTAGCAGTAGTCGATTATACGAATGCTTGGCATTAGAGCCAACAATAGCGACATACTTCACATGACTCACTCCTTTAATAACGCTTATACCAGAATTGTAACCGATTTACAGACGTTTGCAAATGGCCTAGGCCGTAATCACTTGTGCCAATTGAACGGTTTCCTTGGTCATGGACAAATTCACAGTTCAGGCACCTTTTCACAAGCGGGTCGGAGCGGCGTTGCTTCGCGGCGTGGGGCAAGCGGCGGCGCAAGCGGTGCGGCCGGCTTCAACCGCGCTGAAAGACGCGCGTTTTACGCCTAAGCCTGGAGCCAGGTTCGCTTTGCTCACCGGCCCGTCTCCAGTCTTGCCGCGATCAGCACCGAAAGCCAAGCACAGCCCGCTTGTCTTTGGGTGCTGATCGGTTCACGGCTTGACCGCCGCTTGCCCCACGCCACTACGCAACCCCGCTCCTACATTAAGGGTATCAGCTTACAACCAAACATGGCATCAATAACGTAGCACAGCGCAACCGACACCCCTGACGCCATTTGGCCTCCGCCTCAGCTACCCCCAGTTGCCATTTCCTTCGTCGTAAGTTTCAGACCACAGCATCATCTATCAAACGTTGCGTGAACAGTCCGTCACCCTGCTTGATACACCGCAGGACTGGTCCCACGTTGCGCAGCGAAACCAGTCCAGGCTTAACCTAACCAGTTTTGAATTAAGCGCTCGTAATCGGGAATCAGTTGCTCTTGCTCAACAAACTGGCGGAAAGTGACCGCGACACTGCGCATTTCTTCTTTCAATTGCGGATCACGGACTGCTTGCAACTTGGTGCGCTGCGGATCAGTTTTGCCATGAAAAATCAGCCAATTGGACACTTGTTGCGGGGTCTGAATCGCCAGCCAATCTTTGGCCGGCACTGCATGCACTAAGGTGTCGGCGATGCGAATGCCGGTGGCGTCTAAGTCGCCCAGATAGGCCAAGTGCAAGCCTTGCGCCACCATGGCATTAAGCAAGGTCACATAAGCGGGCTGAAAATCGTTGCCGCCTTGATCGATCAGCGGCCAAGTCGGGTGAAGATGATGCAGCCAAATGAACACGCCGTTGTTTTCGATCACCACGGCGCGTTCCGTCGCCAGCGGCCAATTCATCAACTCTGGCACCTGCCACGGGTTGATGGTCAAAGGCTGCGGTAAATTAGTGGCAAAGACATTAGCAGCAGTCAGCGCCATGCCGATCAGCTTGGCGGATAACTCGTTAACCGGCTGTTGCAGGTAGTGGTTCACCACCCAATCGTAATAATGATAAACCGCCGGCGCCACACGCGGATCGGTCAAGGCATGGGCGGTGAGCCCGGCGTCGACGGCTTGTTGGCCGCGCGGCGGCAAAAGCGTGCCGGCTTTGATTTGATCAAACAACGTGTCTAAGTTGTGCGGGGCCATTTTGCCGGTGGCGGCTTGATAAGCCTTGGCGTATTCACTCATCGGCGGCCGCCTGCCAGCGCAAGACCTCGTGGACTTGGTTGGCGTGGAATTTGCCGTCGGTGCGTCTTGGCGCCAGCACTTCATAGGCGCGGTTGGCCACGCCATCGGCTAAGATCTTGGTTTGCGCACCGCTGGGCATGGTGGCGATGAAGTTGAAGCCAAAAGCGGCGATGGTTTGCGCAAACGCTTTGGCGGTTTCCGGATCCAGCTTATCGGCGAACTCGTCAAACATCACCAAGTGCGGCGCATCAGCGTTAGCTTGGCGCAGCTGCATTTTCGGCACCAACAGCAGCGGCAAGACCATGGCTTGGGCTTTCTCGGCACCAGAGCCGCCGGATTGCACGAAGGTGTCATCGACCAGCTCGGACACATCGGAGTGCCGGCGGAAGATGCGCACTTCAAAGCGCGACCACAGCCGCGTGTCCAACAAGCGCGTGGCTTCAGCCATAAACGCGTCATCGTCGTCAGCCAAAGTCGGATCCGCCACCAGCTGGGCGATGCGGGTTTTGACCAAATGGCGCAAGGCTGGACGCTGTTGCAAGGTCAAGTCTTTGGCTTCAGCGACAGCTGGCGTGGTGTCGCCAGGTTCGGCCACCAAGTCGATTTGCAGGCGAATGCCATCGGCGGCTTGACCTGCCGTCAACATCGCGTTATATTCCGGCACCACTTGATATTGCGAAGAAATGCTGAAAACCGCGGCGTTTAGGTAATTGGTTAAGGCCAAGTCGTTGCCGGAAGCGAGTTCTGCTTGCGCCTTTTGTTGGGCGGCCACGTCTGCTTGCAAGGCAGCCTGCGCTTCTACCAGGTCAAATGGTACCGTCATGATGTCCCCTTTCATCACGGTACGCGCTGCATGCAAAGCCGTGGCATAATCGTCGTAGCCTAACTCGGCAAACAATGCGTCTAACGCTTTGCTGGCGTCTTGGCCTTGGCGATTGGTACCTTCTAACAAATCACGAACGGTACTGCCAAGACCGCCGAAATCATGGCTGCGGATCTCGCTGCGGTGTTGACGGCTGAAAGTCAGCAATTCCGGTACATCCCCTACTGCCAAGTCTTTGAGCACCAGCGGCTGCAAGGTTTCAAGGCTTTGCGTCAGGGTTTGCGTTAAGTCATGGATCTGCGCTTTGGCTTGGGCAGCTTGGGCACGTTGCGCTTGAGCGCGCCCAGCTTGCACGCCGCGATCGCCTTGTAATTTGCCCACGGTTTGTTGCAAGGTGGCGACTTTATCTTCTAAGCCAGCCACTTGTTGATCCAAGGTTGGATCGATCACTAAAGCATCGCGTTGGGTAGTTAGATCTTTGATGGCTTGGGTGTTTTCTGCGGCGTTGAAGGCTGGATCGATTTGCGCGGTGAAATTGGCCACGGCTTGCTTTACCGCGTCGATTCGGGTGTTGGCCAAGGCTTGTTGTTGGGTATTGGCTTGTTGCTGCTGGTTGATGGCCACCACTTGTTTGACAGCCTCTGAAAGTTCAGCAAAGGCGGCTTGATCTTTCAGCCACACCGCCAGATCTGGTGCATCCTGGCGCAATTGCTGTTGTTTGGTCAATAATTCGTCGGCATGCGCGGACATTTTGCCAGCGCCTGTTTCATGGATCCTGGTGTTGTCAGCGTGTAAGGCGCTTTTGGCCTTATTGCTGCCAATGCCAGTGACATCTACATCGATGGCGGTGCCCATGTCTTGTTGCATGCCTTGCACCAGCGCGACGTCGGCGTTGCTTTGCGCGATGGCGTCAGTTAAGTGCTGATAATCCGCTAGCTGGCGGCGCTTTTGAGTCAAATACTGCTGCAAGCCGCTTAACACTTTAGCCGCGTTGACTTCAGCCAAAACTTGCGTGAGTTCTTGCATGTTGGCTGAGCGTGCATGCAATTGGGCAAACACGGCTTCACTTTGTTGGGTGAATTTGGCTTGGGCATCTTGCAGCGCCGCCAAGTCATCTTGAGCTTTGCGCAACTGTTCGCCAGCAGCAACCAATTGTTTCTGCAGTTGGGCATCACGCGCCGCATCTGCATGCCGATGGGCGATTTGCTCATCTAATGCCGCGCGTTGTTGCTCAAGCACCGCCTGTTGGGCTTGGCGCTTGTGCAAGTCACTCAATGCGGCATTAGCCTCAGTCAGTGAGGCTTGCACGCGGGCCAGCTCTTCATCAAAAGCGGCGACTTGCTGCTCAGCAGTCGTGGCGGCGCGAATGGCGGCGTCTGCTTGCGCCTGCGCTTGGGTGTAGGCTTGCAATTGGGTCGCAGCCAAGTGATTGAGATTGCCCCAAAACAAATTCTGTTGCATCCGCGCCAGGCGATCAAGGCCAGAGTGAATCCGGCCTAACAAGGCGGTGACTTGATTCAAAGCTTGTTGCGACTTGGCTAAAGGCGCAATGATTTGCGGCACATCGATGGGTTCTTGAGCTTCGCGCAAGGCGTTAGGAATCGGGGCAAAACGCGCATTGCCGGCAGTTAAAATCGGCGAGGCCAGCAAGCGATAGGCGTTGGCCAATTTGCCTAAACTGTCGCCAGAATCAAAGCCATACACACTGCCAGCCACGGCGCTGCGGTAGTCTTCCCATTTGGTGAAGAGCCGCAGCTCGGCACCTAAATTGCCATTGGCCAATTCAAAAGCGTCTTTGTCTAAGCTCACCCCAGCCTTATCGGTGCATACTAAATCCACTGGTTCACTGGAGTCGACGACAAACCACCAAGTAGCGGATTTGAAGCCGTCGCTTTGCCGATGCGCGCCGATGCCTAACACCACATGGCGCGAGTCTGAGGCCAGCTGCAGATAAGTGTAGCCGGTGCGTGTGGCATAAGCGCCTTTGCCCCAGCCCAGCAGCATCGACTTGAAGTCGCGCCGATCACGGGTACTGTTGCGCGGGCGGGTAGATTGCGCCACCGCGTCGGAGCTTTTGGCGGGGTTAAAAGACGGCGTGGCAATCGAGCCGTCGATCAACACTGGAAAGAAGGCGTTGGCTAAAGTCGTTTTGCCCACGGCGTTTTCGCCTAACAGCGTTAAGTTCCCTGAAGTGGACGCCTTGAGATCTAACTTGCGGTATTGCCCGAAGTTGCGCAGGTGATAAGAAATTGGATGTAGTTCAGTCGGCATAATCGTCGCTTCCTTCTGTGCTGATGGCGTAGCGCTTGGCGATGGGCGTCGCTTGCCAATAGCCGTGATGTTGATAGGCCAAAGCAGACAGGCGCAGCTCGTCTTTGACCAGCGTTTGGTTGATGTTGGCGTTGGGATACAATTGCTGGCAGACTTGGCGAATGCGCGGGCCTAAAGCATCGTCTGCCAAGCCGGCGCCTAGCGTGTGGGACACCGCCAGTGCGACAAAATACTGCTTGGCGTTCTTCTGGCGGCGCGTGGCGTCAAGCAGCATCGCGTAATCATCTCCTACTTCCAAATAGAAGCGCTGCGCATCCGCCCAAGCCGCGGCAATCGCTTGGGCGTTAGCCTGCACCACAGCAAATAAGTCTGGCTGGGTTGCTTTGGCCAAGTAGCGGTGTTTGAGCAGGTAAATGTTGGCGCGTTGAATATCGGTGTGCTTGGGCGAGTCTTGAGGCTTGGCGATGGCTTGCACCAAAAGATTGGCCACCGCGACGAAATCCACATCCACGTCCCAGAACTCTTCCACTTCGCGGACGCTTTCGCCGCTGGTTTCCGGCTGATCTGCCGTCAACAAGCCCAACCGCTGCTCAAACAGCTCACTGATCATTTTGCCAATTTCCACTTCATCCAGTTGCGGCACCACCGAATGCACCGCGGTGACCACCGGCCGCACCGCAACCACGCGATCAGCGGAGTTCTGCTGGACTTCGGGCATGTTGATGATGGCTTTTAACGTCGCTAACAACACCGCCACTTGCGCTTCAGACAAGCGGTCTGGGCCTTGCAACCACAAGAGGTTATCTTGAAACGGCAGCGGCGTGGTGCCAAACATATTCTGAAACCAGCCGTTGACCTTGCGCTTGCTGCTCGGCCGCGCAAATGCGGTGATCGCTGCGGCCTGCGCTGGCTTGGTGTCTGGGGTGATACTGGCGGTGAACACCGCGTGATCCAGCAATTGATTAATCACGGTGCGCTCTGGTTTGGTTAACTCACTCATGATCGTCCTCCTTGACAAAAGTCACCATAAACCCTTGCGGCAGCCATGACACATAATCTTCGCCTGTCACATGCACCACCACCGGCGCGCTGTTTTCCAGCACCGCAGCGGCAGCCACTGGCCGGCCGAATGCGGCAAAACTCGTCGGCTTATCGTATTGCGTTGCCGGATACAGCGCCACCACCGCATTGCGGGCGGCGCTGGTGGTGAACTCCAAGTGCCCGCTGATTTGCGCATGGGCCGCATCAACCATCACCTTTTGTTCAAATTCAGCTAACGCCTGCGCATCAGAGGCCGTTAAGTCAGGATCATCAGCGACTGGCGGGTTATCGGCTTCGGACACTTGCGCGCGGGTGCTGTCGCTTAACGCGCGCAGCACCGGGCGCATGCTGCCGGCTTCAAGCATATCTTGGCGCACGCTGGTGGTTAAATCGGCAATGGCCGCTTCACGCTCGTCTTTAGGCAAAGCTTCAACATCGGCCATGGCCGCTTTATCTAAGCGGTCCATTGGCAGGTGCTTCGGGAGGGCTTGCGGGAGCACGATATGGGCGGCTTTAGGCAGGAGCTTGTCGATTTGGGCGGTGAGGGCTTTGATGTCAACAGTTTGCCGCTTAACATGAGCGAATTCCGACGCCAGCAGCTGCACCGTGTCCCACAGCGTGGCAAACAACAAATACATCGAATCAAAAGACGCTTGAATCGCGCTGGTGCTGGGGTCAAAGCTTTGCGCCATCACCGCCACGCGCCGCATCACAAACGCCTCGGTGCTTTGGCGCTCGGCAGCAAGCGCTGCTTCATCGCCAATGGCCAGGTTCACCGCCAAGTTCTCACTGGTTTGGCGGCTTTGCGCCACCCGCTGGCCTAACTTGGCTTGTTGGGTCAGCCACTGCAAGACTTGCGCTTGCGCCAGCATTTGCCGATAAGCAGGGATGGCTTGATCATGCAGCATCGCCTGCAAATGGG
The DNA here is from genome assembly GCF_042847315.1 of Lacticaseibacillus jixiensis. Lineage (NCBI taxonomy): Bacteria > Bacillati > Bacillota > Bacilli > Lactobacillales > Lactobacillaceae > Lacticaseibacillus > Lacticaseibacillus jixiensis. The sequence goes on along the minus strand of NZ_BAAFPR010000014.1, from coordinate 30,523 downwards.
CCGCAGCTTGTCCGCCATGGTCAAAAGCCAGATCTGAGGCGATTTCATGCAAGTCCACGTCGAGTTTGCGCAGGCCGTTCATCACATCGTCATACGCTGACAACATCCGGTTGAAGTCGTCAAACATCGTCATGTCAGCTACCGACATCTGCTCAAAATGCCGAAACTGCTGCACCAAGGCGCAATATTCCCCGATCCGCTTGGTGGACGCGACCACGGTGTTTTCCGCGTCGATCACCCGCTGCATCGCCTTGAGGTATTCGATACCGGCGGCGTTGATGCGGTAAACAAATGACTGAATGATATGAAACTTGCCGGAGCGCATGCGCTCGCGCACTTTGCGCGGCGTTTCTTCCACCAGGCGGGCTTGTTCGACTAAGACCTTGAGCACCCTTTTGAGCACCGCATCGGTGGCTTCAGACTCATCGGCTTCGCGGTATTCAGCGTTGTAGCGCGTCACCACATAACCCAAGGTCATCGGCGCGCCGCTGGTGCTGCCGTCGTGATACAGCAGCGACAGCAGCTGCCAGCCGGCCAGCGGGTGATCTTGAGAGCGGCCAAGATTCATCGAAAGCAGCAGCTGGCGTAAAGTGGGATTCATGGTCGCAGGCATAACAGGCCCTCCTTTTGGGCAATCGTTACCTTGATTATACGCGAAAACGCGCCGCAATTCGCTAGCGTAAGCGATTCGGCGCGCGTTTTCACGAGTTCAGCAGCCGCTGATGTTGCAAGGCATATTCACGCAAGTATTTCACCGGATACGGCAGGCAAGTGTATTGCCCTTCGCGCACGAAATCAACAGTCATCAACGGCGCCAACTTGGCAAAAAGGCCTGGAAGCAAAAGCATGTCATCTTGGGCAACGAGCTGATACAGCCGCACGGCGCGCGCAACATTGGTTTGCAGCCCTTGCGCCGCGCCGACAAAATAATACCAGTTGTCCATACCGTGGACTTCTTGGGTAAATAGGCCGATGCCGGACAATCCGGCCAGCATGTCACCGTTAATCTTCTGCCGGGCACCAGTCGTCAGCGCAAACCCACCAATGGCATACAGTGCCCGGGACAATTGGCGCATCACGCCTAAGCGGAAGCTCAGTGTTGGATCGGACTTCATCGCCTGACGCAAATCGCCTAAATAGAAACGCTGCGGCAAGCTTTGCACAAGCTTCATCATGGTTTCAAGCTGCGGCAGCGGCTCATCGGTCACTTTAGCCAGTTGGATCAAAGCCTGCGCGACCTCCTGCCGCGTGAGCCGCTTGGTATCACGCCCTGCCTGCAGTAAATCAGCCAAGCGCGTGGTGTCTGGGATCGTTTGCGTATCAGTGCGCATGATTGCACTGTAATGGCCGCGGTATTCGATCACACACGCCACTTGCTGCTGCCAATAATATTTCTTCAGCTGCCCATGCAGCAGTGTTCTCCCCACCCAGGCACATAACGGATCCGCCTGCGCTAAGTGCACCAGATGCGTGGCAAAATGCAATTGCGCATCCGCGGTGACTTGCAACGAGTGAACATACACCTGCGCATCTGGGGCGTCGTGGTGCCATTCGAAAGTATAAAAGGTCATGCCCACCGTTTGGGCAAGCACATCTGGCGCTGGCACAGTTAAATGCTTAGTATACACATCGCGTTTGATCAACAGCTCTTGGGCCAATTTAATCACGCTTGCTTGCAAGGCGGCATCGGCTTGGCTCTTGGTGCGCCAATTCAAATGTCCTTTGTGATCTAAGCGTCCAAACTGTTCAGGTGTGATGTGTTGGATGATCGTGGTCGCATTTCCAACCTGGTAAGCATGATCCAAGTCGTGTTCAACACTTGGCACCGCTTGGATATTCCAGCCAGTCTGCGCCTGTGTGCTGCGTTGAACGGATACGCCTTGCGCTTGGAGCTGGGCACTCGCCTGCATGGCTTGGGCCAGTTCGTCGGCCAATTGATCAGCCAAGTTGCCGCTGCCAAAGATATTCAACTGCTGGCCGACATAACTATCCCACACGGTTGCCGTTGAGGCTAAGCGCGGCTGTTGCAGCTGCAAGAGCTCGGCCATATGCCAATGCGGGACGATTTCAAACAAGCCTTTAAAATGATCATGCAATCCCGCCATGATCTTAGTCGCTAACCCCACCTTAGTGGCTTCAAACTTATCCAATTCTGCTAAGTCCACCCAATCAATGGTGTTGTTGGATTTGCTGTGATTGCCAAGGATAAATACCGGGCCAACCACAGGTGCTAAGTTGTGCACCATGCGCAGGTGCGCTTGATCATACAGATAGGTATCGCTTTGGGCTGGCGGTTCGGTGGTTTCGGCAAAAGTCCTCACAGTGATCTCTAACGCATTCTCCCAATTGACCACCACCCTTGCGGCATAGCGCCAAACCAACCCATTCTGCCAGGACTTGTGCTGTTCTTTGCGCGAAATCAACAGCGTTGGTGTGATGTTGGGCAGCGGCGCAATGGCGCCAAGCTGATTGACCAACAATTGCAATAGGTGGTTGGGAAAGATGTGTTGCTCGCGCATCGTCGCAAGGTGAAGCTGCGTATAGTTCAGCCCTGGCAGCCAAGTATGCGGCAGATCGTTGTATAACAATAAATACTGCAGCTGATGCACTCGGCACAACGCCTGCGGGGACGTGGCTTGCACAAACTGATGAAAGATCGCAAAGTCAGCTTTACTTTGCAGCTTCACCAAAATTAGCCGATACTTCGCCTCGAAAGCTGCTGCGTTAAATTCGTATTCGATGATTGTGTCTCGCAGATAGCCATAATTACTCATTGCAACCACGCTCCGATCTGTTGGAATTGTTCTGGGGTGAGGACCATTTTGCCAGCGGCATTGATCAAGCCGGACACTTCTAAGCAGTTGCCAATTATTTTCACTGTTGGCTTGCCTCCTGGCTGAATCACGTTGATGATCACCGCTTGCCAAGGCTCATCATCGTCTGCCTGTACAAGCGCTAACTTATGCGCCACCCAGGCCCGCTGTGCTTGTGCATCAGTATCTCTAGGCGCTTGATACCAATATTTGAAGTCATACGCAACATGACCACACCAATAATCAAACAACTCATGCTGTGCCAAGTCTGCAAACCGCTTGAGTTGCACACCCCACTGGTGCTCAACGATGAAGCGCCCGGCAAACTCCCCTAACGCCCCGCGATAAAAGTTGCGATATTGCACCGGGTTCAGCAAATACGCGTGTGGTTGCCAAGTCGTGGGAATGTATGCTTCAGCCAAAGCCTCGCGCAAGCCAGGATACGCCAGCAGCGCAGGCAAACCCGCCGCGTCAGAGGAAATCTTTTCGCCATCACCAAAGGACCAGTCAGCCGCATCCCCGTGTGACTGGGCGCAGTAACTCGTGAGCCGCTGAGGATTCGGCAAATATTGCCCGCCTAGCCGCACGCCGATTGGCAACTCATCACGCGTGGGAAAGCGCAGAATCTCCCATCGCAGGCGATCGTATTGATCCGCAGCGTCTTGATTATGCCGCAAGCCGCGTAACAGCCGGTTCAAATCGTGGCGGGTGTCCGCCGTTAAGTTTGCCCAGCGGATCAGCTGCAAGGTTTTCGTATGATCAACCAGCGGTTTGGGGTCTATGGTCAATAAGGCATCCAGTTCCGGACTATGGAAAATCGGGTCGAGGCTGTTTTGTAAATTATCCACTACTGCTTGATGCGCCAACACCCTCAGCTTTGGCATCCGGTTAAAGGTGCGATGCATCCGCCCGAGTGCTTGAACGATCATCCGCGCATAGCTGAACGCGTAACTGCGCGCTGATTTCGACTGCTGCACAGAATCGCCTTTGGCCAAGGCAACAAAATTATCTCTGAGCGTTGTATAGTCGATATCGTTAGCGTCATACAGCCGCTCTAAAGCAATGATCATTTCAATGCCAGCCGCATCCATGGTGAAGACGCCGCTTGGCAAAATATGCGTTACCGGACCTAAATAGATCCCAGCCAAATCAGCCTTGTTTCGTCTGGGATCGTCTGCAGCAGCGGTACTTGGTGCGACGCTGCGCACGCGCTGGGCTTCACCGTCGCCTAAATCATGCTGCAAATCCTGACCCACGCCAATCGTGCTATACGCGCTGAGCAAATAGACGCGCTTGCCAGCAGTGACCAACTGCAAGGCGTCATGTAAACATTGTTCAACCGGCACTTTGGGGGTTGCCGCCACCACGACCAATGCGCAGTCGTCATCGGTTAATGCCGCCTGCAACGTGTCGAAGACTTGCTGCAGAAATGGCTGGTCCAGCTTAGGATAGTGCTGCATTCTCGGCAACGCTTCTTGCAAGCCCAAGAAGCTGGTCATATCCGAATCACCTAAGAAGACGATGAAACTGTCGATCAAGGCCAGATAGCGGTTGCGAAAATATTCAGCAGGTTCATCGATTAAGTTGAGTTGGACTTCAAGCGCGGCCTCTAACGCAGTAAAGTCCCCTGACGCTTCAGGATAGCGCGCCTGCACCGCATCGGTGATGCTGTCCGCCCAGCCTGCCTGCTCTGCTTGGACTTTCACCTTGGCTGCGGCATATCGCGGGGCCAGATCCAGCGCCTTAAGCGTGTCTGGCGACATCAGTTGGTTGCCTTCAATCATGTGCGCGCCTAATTGCGCCTTGAGGTAGTCCAAATCATAGTTATCCAACACTGAGGGCATGGTGGCCGTGGCGGACAGGCCCAACACCTTGGCTTGGTTAAGCACCGCCAATAAATAGCGTTCCGGCGTCATTTGTAAGAATGCCGCCGTGATATTGGTGCGCAAATCGTGACTATCGGCATCAGTCAAGCTAAACACACTCAAGCCTTCATCTTGATAGCGCCACTGTCGCGCAGTCGGCGCCTGATGGAAAGGCACTGGCCAAGCCTGGCCAATCGTCAATAATGTCTTGATCTGATCAGCTGCAAATCCCAGCGCATCATATCACGATGATGCCGCATCTTGAGGGGTCAACGAAGGCGCCGCTTGGGCATACCACTGGCTTTGGGCGGTGATGAAGTTGACGAAGCGGCGAATGAAGCGCGCCAACTGAATCAGCATCGTTTGAAAATGCAACCCCGCGTGATCCAGTTGATCGAATTGATCAAGCAGCACCACGTTCTCTGCTTCAGCCACATGCGCCTGCCAGCGCTTATTGGCAGACACAATGGTGCGTTGCGGCGTGTTGATCACAAACCCAGTCTCAATCAGCGGCTGGGCGGTTTTGTACAGCAGATCCAAATGGTACTGCTTTAACAACTTGGCGGCTTGTTGTTGCAGTTTCTTTAACCGAGCTTCAGCTTCGAAGCGCTCGCGCACCGTGATGGGCAAAGCCGCGACGTTGTTTAAAGCCGCTTGGATGCGGTGAAACAAGCGCACCAAGTCGATCTTGAGCTTCAAGGCATCTTTGATTTCTTGCTCCTGCAAGGTTTCCTTGGTCGCATCAAACTCATCTAATACCACCAAGCTGTTTTTCAACAGCGGCGAATCGAGAAAGCGCTGAGTGGTTTGGGCAAAAAACGGCTGATAGGTCGAGATGAACTTGTTGGTGGTCAGAATGTACAACTGACGCGTTTGCAAGTCAATTGTCGGATACACCCGATCGAACCACGGTCCGATCTTACTGTCATCTTCGCGCACCCACTGCTGTACTGCGGCGATCCCGGCGTCATCTAACGGCAGCGTTTGCCCAGCGCGCGCCGCCAGATCTACTGTCAACGCCTGGCGCAACGCCGCTTCACTTGTCTGCAGCGCCTGATAGGCTGCATTGACCCCGGACTGCTGCGCATTAGCATAATGATAAATTTGCAGTTGAAACCGCAACGCTTTCAACAAGTCAGCAACAGCCGGTGTCTGCAAGACCTTCGGCAGCGGATCCTTATTCAACAGCTCGTCCACCGTATCGACCAGCCCGTGCAACACCGCCGCGTGCTGATAGAATGCCGCTTTATCGCCCCAGGCTTGGATAAAATCTGGGACTTTCAGGTTCTTCTTCTGATCAGAAACGAACCACGCACGAAAATGCGGATCTTTGCGGCAACGGACACACAAGACATGAATGATGGCATAAGTTTTCCCGCTGCCAGTTGGTGCATTCAACAACATTAACTGACGCGGACTTTGCATGAGTTGTTCCACAAGGTGATCGATTGCTTCTGGTTGCATAGCTGGCCTCCAAGGATTTTTGGCTACCGTATGCGATAGCACGGCAAGCGTGCGCCGGAATAAAAACAATGTCAATATCAACGCCGACTATTCCAAAATTGCTCTGAAAAATATCATTATTCATGCATTATCTGCATATTCATTCACTTCTAGGCAACATAAAGTGTTTTCATAGTTTGTTAAGGATAAACTTGAATTTTCACTATAAAAAACCGCCAAGATCCGCAAGATTTCAGCCACTAGTACTGAACCGGAAAATAATAACTGCGGGATATCTGCCAATATCACGAAAGTTAACATAACATCGACACGCTGCAGTTGCCGAATAAGCCATCAAACCAGTTATAAAAAGTTCCCGCCAGCTCACAAATCCCGCCACTGCGTGCTTTTGCAGCTAGCGACACAGCAGAGACAACTCTCATCAGACATATAGTACACATTTATAATTTTTTCTGAGGTAACACCGTCACCACGCGTTGATCACTCGCGAAGATAAAGCCGCCTTAATGCGACAGCAGAGACAGTTGCCAATCGCCATCACCGGCTTCACTGACATCCCCTGCTGCGCAATCCCTCTCCCGAACCCGACAACGTAGGCCAGGGGTTGCGCAGGTGCACGGGGCAAGCAATGGTCAGGCCGTGAAACGATCAGCAGCGCAAGACAAGCGGGCTGTGCTTGGCTCGCGTTGCTGATCGCGGCAACTTTTGAGATTTGCAAGGCGAGCCGCAGGCGAGCGCAAAGCTCAAAAGTTAGGCGTAAAACCCGCGCTTTTTGCGGGGTTGAAGCCGGCCGCACCGCCTGCGCCATTGCTTGCCCCGCGCACCGAAGCAACACCTGGCCGGCCGCTACACGACAAAAAAAGCCTTCCACCCATACGGATGAAAGGCCACATTTAAAAAATCAGTTGTTATCATGAACCACATACCCAGTACCATTTTGTCCGCTCCAGTTGAAGTTCGGGTTCAACTTATTCTGGCGGGTTTCTTCGTTAGCCACAGTTTCATGGCCTAAGCCTAAGTTGCCGCGGATGGTATCGGAAATGCGTTGCAATTCTTTGGTCGAGGCGACTTGATAAGAAGCATTCAAGATATTGGCGCCAACGCCTTGCAAGTGATCTTGCTCAACGTTGTTCGCCGCGGTGCGATAATTGCTGAAAATCGACACCATATCGTTAAAGCTCAAGTTGGTGCGCAAGTTGCTTTCCACTGAACTTAACAACGTCTTGAAGTTGGCCAGCGATTGAAATGACGGGGCGGCCTTTAAAATCGACATGATGATCTGCTGCTGCCGGGCTTGGCGGCCATAGTCGTTGTTTGGATCGTCATAACGCATGCGGCTGTATGCCAACGCTTTGGCGCCATCCATGTGGGTCTTTTGGCCCTTTGTGAAGGTGTAATTGTCGATCTTAAAGCTCAACGTCGGCGTCACATCCACGCCGCCTACTGCATCAACAACTTTGGTCAAGCCGCCCATGTTCACCAGTGCGTAGTAATTCAGCGGCACATTGATCAAGCTGGACACCGAATCAATGGTCATATCCGCGCCGCCGATTGAATACGCCGCGTTGATCTTTTGGATCTCGGTGCCGGATTCGCCGATCATTTGCGCCATGGTATCACGCGGGATCGAAGTCATGGTCGTTTTCTTCATCTCGGGATTCAAGGTGATGACGATGATCGTATCGGTGCGCCCGCGCTTTTCCGTGCGGCCCAAGTCGCCAGTATCCGTCCCTAACAGCAGAATCGAAATCGGTTTCTTGTATTTAAGACTGGAGCCGTCGTCGCCTTGCTTCTTAAGCGGCGTGTATGTTTTGTCCACGGTATTGTGGACGCTAGAATATAAGTAGTACCCGTAGCCGCCGATGGCCACCAGCAAGACTAAGACGATGCCGATGATCCAGCGCATCACTGGATGCTTCTTCTTGTTGCTTGTGTGATGATGACGGTGATGTTGATGATGATGTACGTGTTCTTCTGGCATGCCAGTGCTAACCCCCAATGGCTTATTCAGTACTGCCTTAACATTCTAACAAATCCCCACGCCAAAGACGTGTTTGACTTCAAACTGCAACAATTACGACAGCTTCTTGGCCAAATCGAGAATGTAAGCTTTCAGCTGATCTTTGACTTCCGGATGAGTCAAGCCATATTCGATGGTGGTTTGCACAAAGCCGAACTTATTGCCGACATCAAAGCGCTGCCCTTTGAACTCATGGGCAAAAACGCGCTGCGTCTGGTTCAGCTTATCAATGGCATCGGTCAATTGCACCTCACCGCCCAGGCCTGGCTTAGTGTTATCCAGAATGTCAAAAATCTCCGGCGTCAACAAGTAGCGCCCGATGATCGCCAAGTCTGATGGCGCATCTTTGACGGCAGGCTTTTCCACGAACTTGCGCACGTTGAACAAACCAGGTGCCACTTCAGATTCAGGATCGATCACCCCATAAGCCGACACTTCTTTATGCGGTACCTTCTTAACGGCTAAGATCGACGCATGCGTCTTGTCGTATTCGCTGATCAATTGCTGCGTTAACGGCACCTTGTCTTCCATCAAGTCGTCGCCTAACATCACCACGAAAGGTTCGCCAGCGATGAAGGACTTGGCCAAGCGCACCGCGTCACCTAAGCCTTTAGGATAAGCTTGCCGCACATAGAAAAGGTTCACGCCGATATCGGTGGTGTCATGCACCAGCTTCAACAAGCCGGTTTTCTTCTTGGCTTGCAAGTTCTGTTCCAATTCCGGTGCGGAATCGAAATGGTCTTCAATGGAGCGCTTGTTTTTGCCTTCGATGATCAGAATGTCTTCGATGCCGGAAGCCTTGGCTTCTTCCACGATAAATTGAATGGTCGGCTTATCAACGATCGGCAACATTTCCTTGGCCAACGCCTTAGTGGCAGGCAAGAAACGGGTCCCTAACCCAGCGGCTGGGATCACGGCTTTACGAACTTTAGTCATAATTTAATTAACTCCTTGTTGGATAATTGATTGACTTACTAAGTATATACCCATTCATTAGGGTCCAGACTGCGGGTCTTGCGGCAAAGCACGCGAAATTCTGTTAGCATCTGCCAATTCACCAGGGCCGGGTTTTGGCGTGGTGTGGGGTCAGCCAGGTGGTCAGGCCGTGAACCGATCAGCAAAGTGAGCCAAGCGAGTTGTGCTTGGCTCGCTTTGCTGATCGCGGCAAGTTTAGCGACTCGTGCTGAGCACAGCGAGGCGAGGCGCTAAACTTAGGCGTAAGCCGCGCTTTTCGCGGCTGAAGCCGGCCGCACCGCCTGCGCCGCCTAGCTGACCCCGCGCCGCGCCAAAACCCGGCCCGGCCTAACTGTAAAATCAGCCGGCTCCCGATTTCCGAAAGCCGGCTGGCTATGTATCAATATGCGCCGTTTGGGCGAATGACGATCACGAAGGTTTTAAGCAAAATCGCCAAGTCTGTCTTGATGCACGCGGAGTTGATGTATTGAATATCCAACTGCACCATTTCGTCAAAGCCCACATCGCTGCGGCCTGACACCTGCCACAACCCGGTTGCGCCAGGCACCACGGCTAAACGCTGCTTATCATACGCGGTGTAAGTCGCAAGCTCGCGCGGCAACGGCGGCCGCGGGCCCACCAAGCTCATGTCGCCCACCAAGACATTGAACAGCTGCGGCAATTCGTCGATGCTGTACTTGCGGATCACGCGGCCGATCTTGGTGATGCGCGGATCGTCTTTGATCTTGAACATGGCGCCGGTGACATCATTTTGGGCCACCAGCTTGTCGACGAGCTTATCGGCGTTTGCGATCATTGAACGAAACTTCCACATGCGGAATTTCTTTCCATTGAGCCCCACCCGCGTTTGCGAATAAAATACCGGGCCTGCCGGGTCGTCAAGCTTGATGATCAAACCAATAATGGCAAAAGGAATCGCCAGCAAGATCAAGCCGCAAGCACTGGCAATAATGTCAAAAAGCCGCTTCGTCGCTAAATATGTTGCGGATAACTGTTCTGGTGCTGCTTTGATCCGTGGATGTGCATGAGTAGTTTGTTCCAACATAAGTCCCCCCGAACTATGTTTTGCGCTAAGTAAGCCGCAAGTCTTAGTTTAACGGAATCTTAACCAAATATCAACGCAAAACCCTCATTATTCGTGAATTAGTATCACGTATCCATTCCTTAGCCGGCTTATGCAATAACATATCGCATAAATTTTATTCTTATTAGTTGTTAAGCAAGCGGTTACCAACCGCTTGCTAGTGCTATTCTGTGTGATTAATTGTGGGTATCTGCCGCAAGGACACCGCAGCTTGAAAGCGGTGTACAATGACCCTATCTTGACTCGGGAGGAAGAAACAATGCAATCTTTATATCACACTTATGTCGCAAACGAAACCGGCTTGCCTGGCACCAGCTATGTCTCAAGCCCTGAAGGTTTAAGCTTAGGCGTCTCATCGCCGTTAACTGACGAACCTGGGACCAATCCGGAACAATTGATTGGCTTGGCCTTGGCCACTTGCTTAAACGCCACCTTGCGTATCAACGAAGCCAATCGCCATGAACCTGTCGACGCGGCGGTGCGCGTGCGCGTTGACATGGCCCATGACACAGAAGGCTATCAATTCTTCTTACACGCAGAAGTGCACCTGCCAAAGCACAACCGCCAGTCTGCTGAAGCGATGCTGGCACTGGCTGAACGCCGCTGCCCGGTAGCCAAGCTCGTTGGGCCAAGCGCCAATGTCACCATCGAATTGGTCGATGAATTCACCCCCCAAGCATAAGCGCACCCACCCCTATCAGTTGCAAGCGCTTGCGTCAACTTGTTACACTGAAATTATGGCAAAGATCAGTTGCCGGCACGAGTAAATAATGATAGGAGCGATTTTTCATGCAAGAACCGACGCGCCTTCGCGCTTTGACGCAAGCGCCGATCAACTTGATGTTTGTGATCGATGAACAAATGGTCCTGCAAGCGTTGAAGCTGCTTAACACCATCATCGCCCACAACCGCCACGAACCCTTAGCGCTGTATATTGTGTGCGATCACGTCTCATGGCGCTGGCGGCAAATATTCAAACAAGCCGTCGCAAATCTTCCACAAATCACCTTGCACCTGGTGACGCCGCACATGGCCTTGCCCAAGAATCTTGCCACCAGTTATCGCATCCCCCATACCGCCTATTACCGCATCTATGTTGATCAGCTGTTGGCAAGCTTGCCGGTGAACCGCATCTTGTACTTGGATGTGGATATGATCAACGTCGGCGCATTGCGGCCGCTCTATGAAACTGATCTAGGCCACAACGTGATCGGTGCGGTGGCTGATGGCGGCGACTTGGGGCGTTTTGCCCAGATGGACTTGGCGCATGTGCCCAATACCCGCTATTTCAACTCGGGGGTGCTGCTTATCGATGTCGATAAGTGGCGCGATGCGCAAATCGCCACGCAGGTGTTGACTTACGCCCAAGACTTCGCCGACCGCTGCAAATACCACGACCAAGACGCGCTCAATGCGATCTTGCACAGCAGTTGGCAAGAATTGCACCCGCGCTACAACGCGCAAACCAACATCATGTTAGGCGACACCACGCGCTATGATTTGCAAACGCTGCAAGCAGTCCGCAAGCAGCCGGTGCTGGTACACTTCTGCGGGCGCAAGAAGCCTTGGCGCGCAGATTTCCCGCATCAAGCATTGCAGGCGCTGTATTATCAAGCGTAACGCCATCTGCTACCGTCTGTTACCCAACTCATTAAGAAAAGGAGTTTTTAAATGTCTGCAACTAAGCAATCAAATCTCAGCATTGCCATGGATCCGAAATTACAGAAACAATTGTTAAGCGAACTGGACGCTTTAGGCATCGATATTGCCACATTCATGAACATGGCTGCCAAGCAAGTGATTCGCCATCACGGGCTGCCTTTTGAAGTGACCAGCCGGCCGATTCCACTTGAGCGCGTTGTGACCCGCGTTGAAGCAGGCCATGTGATCCACCACAGTGCAGGCGGCCACGACTTGCAAGAAACACAAAGCGCTGATGCCTAATTGGCCGCCCCTCAGACGATAAAGCGCCTGGTACAAGTTTTCCTTGTAGGAAGCTTGTGAAGTGCAATAGAAAAGTTAGCCAAATTCGCTTTTGCATTAAGCAACCATGGCTTGTTCCCGGTATTCCACTGGGGTCAAGCCATTTTTGTTGCTTGAGCTTCTGACATGATTAAAGTCGCTTCAGAATGCGTTTCGAGCACCCGATAAACACTGCCATCTCTATGAGTAGGGCAGCAAAAAGGCGCTGGTCCATCAGCACCAACGCCTGTAGCAGTTTGCAAAGCGGTGTTTATCACCGATCCAGCCTGGAATCGCTTTGTCGCAACTGTGGCTTGAGTCTTATCGTTTTTGCGTCTTCATTGGCACTTTCTATTGGTTTCGAAAGTTCTCTCAATCGTTCGTTCTCACTGGGTAAAAGATCCAGCATTCGATTCAAGGCGGCGGTACGTTCTTCTTTATTAGAAGCAATGTAGTACCTCATCGATCCAACCGTAAAGTCAACTCGGTCCAAATCGTTGAATGGTAAAACAAGATAATTCTCACTTTCAAGAGCGCCCAATGCTGCGTTAGCGGCGATTAAAGCCGTCCGCTTATTTCCATCCTGAAACGGTTGGAGTTTTGCTAATTCAGCAAACACCGTCCAAGCATCTCGTTCAGTTTTGGCAGAGTTATTAAACTGTTCAACTATCTCATCAATATCAGCTCGTGTTACGATTTCTTTGGGCGTGTAGTACTCGTGACTTTTTTTATCAATAACAATTCCAATACGGTCATCTTCATTGTAATACGCATTTCGAAGGTGCCCAGGCATTGAGGGTTGTTCATCTGACGGCGAATCGAATTGTTTGTTGATTGCAATTATGCCGTCGGTTGAAAATCCAGCTTTCTTGATTGCATCAATACCCTTCAGCGAATCTTTAAATATCGCAATATCGTCGTTATTCTGGCGAAGGTGTTTCGTGGAATGTGTGTCCAACGCTTTCTTCGTTTGCAACACACTACTGCCATAATCGTTTAAGCTCCCTAAGGAAGTAATAAACCTTGCCAATGCAGTGTTATCTGTAGATTCGGTACCAGCCATTAGTTCATACCCCCTAACGTTTCAAGTGCCATCAGTGTACACCAACAGTACTACAGGTTACCGTTACTTTTCAATGAGTGAGAAAGAGGTCAGCAATCCAGTCCGTTGTAGGATGCACTTTGCGAAAAACTGCGTCGGATTATGCCGGGGGGTATATTTCAGCCTTGTAAACTCAGCTTGCTGACTTGCGCATGCATCAGCGCCTGCAAGGCTCTGGCGCGCTCAAGGGCAAGCGATGTGTGCTTGGCGCGATCGCTTAAATATACCGACAACAGCCCTTCAACTGCCGCTTGGTCTGACGCCGTGGTGTTGGCCAGTTGTTTGCGCAACGCGGCACTCAACGCCTCATCTGTCCAATGCAGCGGCGTAAGCAAAGCGTTGGCATAAATGTCATCGATCACTGAAAGCGACAATTGGATTACCGCATCATGGGCGCCGGCAAACCCGGCCACGTCCCACACCCGATCCAAGTCGCGCTTGGCTTGTTCATGCACCTTGCCGGCGGTTTGCTTGGACCACTGGCGCTTGCCCACGGCTTCAACATGCGGCAATTGCCCGCGCGCCGCCAGCGCTGACTTGACGGTATCAACGATTGTTTGCGCAGCTTGGCCAGACAAAATATCCGCCTGCAAGAACTCGGCAAAAGCCGCCAGCGCCTCAGCAAAAGCAGCCTCGTCAACTTCATAATCAGCCGGTTGCGTCGCCGCAATGCTTTGGCGCAGCGCTTGGGCCTCCCAATTGTCAAACGGCCCGTGATCACCTGCCACCCAAGCATCATAGAACGCCCGCAGCGCGCCAACTGTCGCCTCAAGGCCCAGCTTCTGCGTCAGCTGCTCGCCTTGCTTGCTGGTGTAGAAGGCGTAATATACCGCCGGAATTTCCGGATCAGCTGGGGCAAATTCATCCAGCCGATCAGACAACAGCTTCATCACCTCAGCAAGCGGCGCCTGCAAGTGGTTAGTGCGCGCAAGCATCCGCGCCACCTGGGCATCCATGGCCAAAGTCATCGGCACCGTATCAGCATCGACTTGCGGATCGATTTGTTCCTCAACGGCTTGCTGCCAATCAGCGACCGTCCAGCGCTCGATTGGCTGATGCTTGGCAATCAACAAGCCCACCAAATCGATTTGCACATTCACATCACTGACTTGAGTCAAGGCTTGGCGCTCGTCGGACTGCAAGAAAGCGTCAATCAGGACTTGTTGGTCTGTGGTTAATGCCGCCACCAGCCCCTTGGTCATTTGATCCAAGCCATCGTCTGAATCAGGATCGGTGAATTCTTGATCTGCCGCCCAAATCGCCAACACGTCATTGATGCCTTGCCGCGAATAAGGCTGTGCCGCAGCTTGGTCCAACTCGCCAAAACCAGCCCCGGCGCCAGCCAAGCACTGCGGCGCAACCGGTTGCTCAGCCATCTTCACTTGGTTAATGCGCACCTGCCATTGGCCATACACATAATCCACCGCGCCATCGGCTAAATCATCGCGCAACAAATACAAATCAGCGTCGTCATGCGCATCATCTTCAGGATCTTCACCCGCATAATCGAAGTGCACATACGAAAAATCCGAAGCGATTTCCGGCACAAAAGCAAAAGGCTGCAGATTCTGCCAGCCATACGCGATTTGCAAAATCGCATGCAGCTGTTCATAAGTGGTGTTAAGCGGCACCGCTATGCGCCGCCAAGTCAGGGGTTTGTAATGTGAAAGCGTGGTTTTGATGATCAAGGCTTCTGCCATAAGCAGCCTCCAGAAAGATTTTGCTTTAGTATACCATGGGCCAAGGCACCAAAGACAGCAGCAGCTATGTGAGAATCATTGACAGCAAAGGCACTCAGTCGAGTGCCTTTGCTGTCAACGATTCTTCTTTATCAACGTTACAACCGACTAGTCCGCAGCTTCTTCAAACGGTACTAATTGCGAACGAGATCTTGCCTCAGGATAAGTATTGCCATTGCGGCGCTTTGTCATCCGGATCACAACCTGATAATGGCGTGATCGAGCTGAATCATAACAGTAAAGGGGCTTGTTGTCAGCTGCAGACTTAGGAATTTTCCACATTATCGTTCTCTTATTATATGGCAGTGGCATCCCATCACCTTGTCCATCAGAAGGCTCCGTGCGCACCTTACATAACCTGTGCGACCGGTTGACAACAAGTACTTCGATGGTATCCTTTGCCAGATGGGCCTCCCAGTCTAACTCCTGCCCCCACTGCTCTTTTTCAAATGGATCCTTCTGGGTATGTAAATCCGCCACCAAGTTTTTCGCGGCAGGATTGTCATGCAACACGACTTGATAGTGACGCTGACTCACGGCATCGTAGAAGTACCAGTCCATTTCATCTGTGGAACCTGAATGGGAATTTTTGGGAATGCGACCACGCAGCATACTGCCAAATCGCCACAATACCTCAGTCGATTGTGGCGCAACTGCACGATCCATCTGAAAATAGTCAGCTCTTGCATCTTTGACAACTTCGCTAGTGGACCATTTCTTATTCCCGAAAATATCGTCACGTACTTCAGTCACCAGTGGTGAAGTCGTGTTCTGTAAGATCACCGAATTACCTTCACTATTATTAATGGCCACTAGTTCATATCCTGAATAACGCTGACCATCCTCATCACTTTCCACACTTTTGAGCACCACACGCAACTCTGAATCACGCTGCTGCTTAAATTGCCGATGTGAGAAGTATACGGCTACTACCGCCAACGCAGATGTGGCAACCATATTCAGCCAATCTGCAACACTGCCTAAGTCCATGTGCCAATCCTCCAGATTTTGATTATAGCTATCATACAATTTAAGCGTTATCACGACAAGGCAAATTCATCACATTAGTATAAAAAAACCGTCCCCTTCTTCAGGAGACAGTATGTTTAGCTACCTATTTGATGCTTCGCTGCTTGCTTGATCATTTCCAGCACGACTTGCTCCGGTACCTGCAGCTGCTTAGTATGACTTAACATATTCACAAACATGATATCAATAGTCGCCGTCATCGGCGCTGCATCGCCTTGTTGGCCCAACTGCTGATCGATTGCTGCTTGCCAATCGGCTTGCGTCCATTGATCAAGCGGCTTGGCATTAGCCTGCAAGAGATCCGTCAAGTCCAAATCGATCAACACATCCGGCACTTCAGCATGTGCTTCACGTTCCGGCGCTTGCATGAACTGCAAGACCAGCGCTTGTTGCGCTTCTGGCAGGATATCCGCGAAGTTGCCGTCATCATCGAAGTCATCTGCCAATTCGCCGAAAACCTCGCCTGCCGCCCAACTGCTCAACGCCGCATTGATGCCGCTGATGGTTGTGCTTGCCGGCGTCGCGCCGTCTCCGCGCATGGCCAAGCACACCGGCGCAACCGCAACGTCTTGCACGGCAATTTGATGCACCCGCAACTGCTGCTGCCCACAAGTGTACTGCACCGACGCATCTGCCAACTCATCGCGAATCGCAGTCATCCCAGCGTCTTGCGCGTGTTCCAAGTCGTCACTGCCGTCATAGGCATAATGCACATATTTAACGTTAGGGTCACTGGGCAAAGCAAATGCCCATTGCGAGTTCTCTGCCCAGCCAAAAGCCAGCTGGATCATCGTGCTTAATTGTTCATAGTCTGATTCTGTCGGCACCGCCAAGCGCCGCGCATATTCTGGCTGGTGGTCGATTGTAATGTTTAGGATCAATGCTTCTACCATAGTTTCACCTCACCTGCAGTATAGCACCCGCCTACTCAACGGCTTTGGCCTTCTTCAACGCTGTCGTGATTTTCACCGGCGTGCCGGCTTTGCGCAAGTCGTGGTATTCAGCCGTGGCAGTGAACAACAAGTCAGACGCGGAGTTAACCGCCGTTTCCACTGAGTCTTGGATCACGCCGATAATGAAGCCGATGCCAACCACTTGCATGGCGATGTCATTGGATATGCCAAACAAGCTGGCCGCCATGGGAATGATCAACAAGCTGCCGCCAGCGATGCCAGACACGCCAGTCGACGCCAGCGCACTCATGAAGCACAACAACAGCGCCAGCGGGAAGGACACTTGAATGCCCAAGGTGAAACACGCCGCCAGCGTCATGATCGAAATCGTGATCGCCGCGCCGCCGGAATTGGCCGAACCGCCTAAGGGGATAGAAATCGCATAAGACTTCTCATTCAACCCCAAGTCCGCGCAGGCTTTGAGATTAATGGGAATATTCACCGCCCCGCTGCGCGTGAAAAACGCTGGGATCCCAGAAACTTTCAGCGTCCACAAGGTCAAAGGATATGGGTTCTGCCCAGTCATCGCCCACACCATCGCCGGATACACGATCAAGTAGACAAACGCCATCGTCCCCACCAACAAGGCGACCAGCTGGCCGTATTTCAACACGCCGGAGAAGCCGGTTTGGCTGATGGTGGTGAACAACAAGCCCACGATCCCTACCGGCGCGAATTCAATGATCAACTGCGCCACGCTTTGGATCGCGTCAGTGAGATCTTGCAAGACACTTTTGGTCGCCGCATTGGCGCGCTGCAACGCCGCGCCGATCATCAGCGCCCAAAACAAAATCGCCAAGTAATTCCCTGCTGTGATTGCCTGCACCGGATTGGTCACCGCGCCCACCAGCAAGCTTTGAATCACCGAGCCCAGGTCTTTAGGCGCGTGCTGCGCCACTTGGGCCCCTTGGGGAAACACCAGGTGCACTTTGAAAATGAAGCTGGCGATCACCGCCGCCACCGCCGAGAGAAAAGTCGCGGACAGATACAACTCGATGACCGCGCCAAAATGCGTCTTGCTGCCGGATTCATAGCGCGCAATGGCTGACATGATCAAAAAGAACACCAACAGCGGCGCAATGCCTTTAAGCGCACCGATGAACAAGTCCCCAAACAAACCGATGAAAGTCCACTTCGGGACTAAGACGCCAAGCAGGGCGCCGAGAATGAGGCCGATGATGATGCGTAAGATCAAGCTGATAGAACGATATCGTTTAAACATGGCAGATGCTTCCTTGTGAGAGATTGAGCGGATAAGTCGCTAGCGATATTATACACGACCAAACCCGCTGCACCTAATCAAAATTTAATCTTCAGTTGGGAAGGGCCGGACTGGTTTTGCTGCGCGCCGCGGGCCAGCAGGTTGGCGCAGGCAGTGCGGCCGGCTGCAACCACGCTGCGCTTAGCCACAATTTAATCCTTAGTGGCGTGGGGCCGGACTGGTTTCGCTGCGCGCCGTGGGCCAGCGGGTTGGCGCAGGCGGTGCGGCCGGCTGCAACCACGCAAAGAGCGCGTGTTTTCCGCCTAAGAATCGAGCCAGGCGTTCGCTGCGCTCACCTTTGCCTGTCTCGATTCTTGCCGCGATCAGCAGCGCAAGCCAAGCAAAGTGCGCTTGTCTTGTACTGCTGATCGTTTCACGGCCTGACCAACCCGCTGGCCCACAACGCTCCGCAAAACCAGTCCTCCTTTATTCAAACAGTTGACAATTTGGCGCGACACCAGTTGCTTTGACGCAATCGGACGATGAAACGTCATTTCATAAAAACTTCGTCGCTGTCACCACAATTCTCACCGAGTTTTATATCATGTGCCAACATAAGTAGATAGCCTGACACGCATCACTTCATCGTATGCTTACCAGCATTGCGCCTGAAACAACATGAGGAGGAAACGGGATCTGGTGGCCACATTGTGCGGAGGTCAGATGGCGTCAGGGGTGTCGTTGTTCTTAGCACCGAAGCGCAACGCGCGCAGGCGCTTAGAACAAGGCGTGCAGCAGAGATCCACTCGACAAGCGTAGCGAAGCGGAGTTGTCGAGTTAGCTCTGCTGCCGCCCACCCCGTTCCACGCCATCTGACCGGAGCACAATGCGGCCACCAGATCCCGTTTCCGGGCACCCTCGTTTTGTCAGCATTTCTCACGTCCACTTACAGCAAATTCCCCGCCACTGCCGCCACCGCACGAAAAAAATCGCAAATTGTGAAATAACATTACATTTTTGGTTGCAATATCAGCCAAAAGGAAATATGATTTCAGTGTTGGTATAGTTGATAATTATTTCGCAAAGGAGTGCGAGAACACATGGCAATATCATGGATTACTCTGCTTTTCCTGACCTTATATGTTGGTGTCGGGCAGCTGGATGCGCTGTCTGGCAAGATTGGTCTATACTCGCCAGTATTTGCCGGCACGATCACCGGCTTAGTCATGGGTGACGTGAAAACCGGCCTAACCGTCGGCGCCACCTTGCAGCTGACCACCTTGGGGGTCGCGACTTATGGCGGCGCGACGATCCCGGATTTCTTATCCGGCTCTGTGATGGGTACCGCGTTTGCCATCATGGCTAACCGCTCTGCCGCATACGGCATCGGCTTGGCCATTCCAATTGGCTTGTTGTTGACCCAAATGGATATCCTGGGCCGTTTAACCAACACCTTCTTCCAGCACCAAGCCGACAAGCACGCAGCTGCCGGCGACTACAAAGGCGTCTCGCGCGATAACCTGCTAGGGATATTGCCATGGATGCTGTCGCGGGCGATTCCAACTTTTGTCGGGTTGTACTTCGGCTCTGCCGTGGTCAAAGCGATCAACGAATGGATCCCGCAATGGCTGATGAACGGTTTGAAAACTGCCGGCGCCATCTTACCGGCGATGGGGATCGCGATCTTGCTGCGGTACTTACCAATCAAGCGCTACTTCCCATACTTCATCTTGGGCTTCGTGTTGATGGCGTATTTCGCCAAGACGTTCTCGCTGTTAGGCACCGCGTTAGTTGGTATCGCCTTGGCCGCCATTCACGTGTATGGCGTGTTGGATCGCAAAAACAGCAGTAACAACAATAATAACAACACCCCAACAGACGGTGGCAACAGTGATGACGATGAGGAGGTAGAAATCGATGACTGACTTGAAATTAAAGCATTTAACCACTAAAGATATCCGCCAAGTCTTCGTCCACACTTGGTTAGGCCTGCAATTAGGCTGGAACTACGAGAAAATGCAAGGCCTAGGCTACGCATATTCCGTCATGCCTGCGTTAAAGCGCCTGTACGGCAACGACAAAGAAAAAATGAAGAAAGCCTTGAACCTTGAAATGGGCTTCTTCAACACCACGCCGCAAATGAGTCACTTGATCATCGGCGCTGATATCGCGTTGCAAGATGAATTAGGCATGACCGACGAAAACGAAGCCGCCATTGCCGGGCTCAAAACCGGCTTAATGGGTCCTTTTGCCGGCGTCGGCGACACGGTGTTCGTGGCGATTTATAACGCGATCATTTATTCCATCACCGCTTATATGGCGTTGTCTGGGCAAGCGATCGGCTTGCTGATCCCAATCATTGGCTTCTTCTTCATTACTTGGGCACGCTGGAAGCTCTTCAATGTCGGCTTGACTCAAGGTAAGAAATTGGCCACGACGTTTGCCGATAGTATGTCGCTGTTTACTGAAGGCGCATCGATCTTAGGCTTAACTGTTGTTGGCGGCATGATTCCATCAGTTGTGGTTTACAGTGTGGCGTTGACCTATAAAGTCGGCAAAGTCACGATGTCTGTGCAAGACATGCTCGATAAGATCATGCCAGGCTTGATTCCATTGGCCATTGCGATGTTCTCTTATTGGTTGTTAGGCCGCAAGCACATGAATTCCACGCGCTTGATCTTCGTCTTGATCGCCATTGGCATGGTACTGGGCAACTTACAAGGCATCGCCGGCTGGATCGGCGGACTGTTCGGCTAACGGCCGGACTGGCTCCGCTACGCACCGTTGGGCCGGCAAGTCGGCGCAGGCTGTGCGGCCGGCTGCAACCGCGCAAAATACGCGCGTTTTACGCCTAAGTTTAGAGCCCCGCATCGCTTTGCTCAACGCGGGTCTCTAAACTTGCCGCGTGTGGTGTCGGGTAAGCCTCGCAAAGTACGCGAGTCTCACCTGACACCACACGTTTCACGGCCTGACCGACTTGCTGGCCCAACGGTGCTTCGCTACACCAGTCCTACTCTTTCAGTATCAGCAGCTTAGTTCTCAGATCAGCGTCTAATTAACATCATCGCAACCAGACACATCCTTCAATCGAGCATCACAGCAATAGCTCAGACTATTCCAGCTCAATGTTCGATCGGTGACACAGTACGCTGAAGCGCCATTCGGAGGAAACGGTGACCGCGGGCGGCTGGGGCGGAGGCCAAATGGCGTCAGTGGTGTCGTTGTTCTTGGCAACGCAGCGCGCAGCGCGAAGGCGCCTAGAACAAGGCGCGCGGGCGAGATCCACTCGACAGGCGCAGCGCAGCGGAGTTGTCGAGTTAGCTCGCCCGCCGCCCACCACGTTCCACGCCATTTGGCCGGAGTCCCAGCCGCCTGCGGTCACCGTTTCCGGCACTTTAAGAACATCAGTAATATCAATCTAAGCAGAAATCAATCACGCAATTAGGGGGAACCATCATGACAATCGTAGCAGCAAGAGTTGATGAACGCATGATCCACGGGCAAGTCGCCTTTGTTTGGACCAACACCGTGGGCGCCAACCGCATCATGGTCGTCAACGACGCGGTCGTTCACGACCAAATGCAAATCGACGGCCTAAAGATCGCCCGCCCTGCTGGCAAGAAGCTGGCGATTTCAAGCGTCGCCAAAGCCATCACCAACTTGCAAAATGACAAATACGCCGCAGACAACGTTTTTGTCATCACCAGAAACATTCCTGACATGGCCGCATTGATCGACGGCGGCGTGCCGATCAGCACCTTCAACGTCGGCAACATCTCTGCCAAGCCTGGTTCTAAGCGCATCAAACAATCTGTCGCCTTGACTGATGACGACATCGCCGTCATCCACCGCTTGATCAAACAAGGCATCAAGATCACCGCGCAAATGGTGCCTAACGAATCCAACGCGTCTATCGAGACATTCATCAAGGATTAGCCCATGGGACTAATCGAAGAAATCAACGCTGAGTTCAATCACTTGACCCCAGCCAACAAAGCACTCGCGCGTTACGTCTTGACGCATCCCGAGCGCTTTTTGGCGCAGACGGCTTCCCAAATCGCCCAAGCCGCCGGAGTCTCTGCCGCATCAACCGTCCGTTTCGTCAAGACGCTTAATTACCCGGGCCTGCAAGCTTTCAAGGTTGCTTTAGCCCGCAGCCAGCCGCAAGCGCCTAGTGCCAAACCGCAGCTCAACACGCTGGTGCAGCCGGATGACGCGCTGGCGACGATCATGTCCAAGCTGACCCAAACTTATCACAACACGACTGAAGCGTTGACCACGCAACTGGACGCCAACGCCATCACAGACAGCATCGCCGCTTTGCGCCATGCGCGGCGGGTGTTTGTCTTAGGCGTAGGCGCTTCGGCATTGGCGGCCCAAGACTTATACCTCAAGCTGCTGCGCGCCGGGCGCTCAGTGGTTTACGATGAAGATCCGCATGCGGCCATTGAGCATGTGTATTTTGCCAATCGCGTCAGTGACTTGGTGATCGTCTACTCTTATAGCGGCATGACGGCTGAACCATTGATCGCCGCGCGCCAAGCCAAGGCCAATGGCACCACGCTGATCGCCGTGACGCGCAACTTGTCCAGTCCCTTGGCCAAGCTGGCCGATCATACCTTAGGCTTGCCCACCACCGAAGAGCTGGTGCGTATCGGCGCGATTTCGTCGCTGTATGCCCAGCTGTACGTCGGCAACCTCCTTTTCTTAGGGGCATTCAAGGCCCAGATCCCGCATATGGAGCAGAATTATCGCGAAACCAGTGCTTTGCTTGGGCAATTGAAGAACACGGAGGACAATGACCATGATTAAAGATCTACCTACAGAACAACGCAATCCCAACAGCATGCGCATCGATTCGGTGCCGACTGAAGAGCTTGTGAACATTTTCAACGCTGCCGACCACCGCGTCGCCGATGCCGTCGCCACGCAGAAAACCGCCATCGCTCGCGCCATTGACGAAGCCTCTGCCCGCTATAATCAAGGCGGGCGCTTGATTTATTGCGGCGCCGGCACTTCCGGGCGCTTAGGGGTGCTGGACGCGGTGGAATTGGTGCCGACTTACGGCATTTCCCAAGATCGCGCCATCGGCTTGATCGCCGGCGGCCAATCGGCGATGTATGCCGCTGTTGAAGGGGCCGAAGACGACCCAAGCCTGGCGCAGCAAGACTTGACCAAGCTCAACTTGAATCAAAATGACATCGTGATCGGCATCGCCGCTTCCGGCCGCACGCCTTATGTCATCGGTGCTTTGCAAACGGCGCATCAAGTTGGTGCGTTAAGCATCGCCGTGTCTTGCGTCTCCAGCAGTGCCATTTCAGCATATGCTGACATCCCCATTGAAGCGGTGGTCGGCCCAGAAGTCGTCACCGGCTCCACGCGCATGGGCGCCGGCTCCGCGCAGAAAATGATCCTCAACACCATTTCCAGCGGCGTGATGATCAAAGCTGGCAAAGTCTACCAGAACTTGATGGTCGACGTCTTGCCGACCAACCAGAAACTCGTTGATCGCGCCATTCGCATCATCGCCGCCACCACCGGCGTCGACGAAAATGTCGCCCAAGCCGCCTTGGCCCATGCCCACAACGTGGTCCCAACCGCCATCGTGATGGCGCAAACCGGCTTAGATGAAGCCAAGGCCAAAGCCTTGCTGGCCCAGCACCATGGTGTCATCAGCCAAGTCTTAAGCGACTGGCAGGCGCAATTATGAACACGCAAGCCATGGCGCAAACCGCCCGCCTTGCGGTCAGCGACGGCAAAGTGTACGGCTTATCTTATAGTGTGATCAGCCCCACGCACAATGAACAAACGATTTTAGGCTTTCAAGGCGCTGGCGCCGATCACTTGCCGCTGGATGCCCATGCCCATTATGATCTGGCCTCGCTGACCAAAGTTGTCGCCACCACCACGCGCTTGTTGCAGCTGTTAGTCGCCGGCAAACTCGACCTTAACCAGCCAGTGGGCCAATATGTGGCAGGACTGGCAACGCCTGAATTGACCATTGGCCAATTGCTGCTGCACCGCAGCGGCTTGCCGGCAGACTTGCCGAATGTGCACCAGCTTTCGGCGCAACAACTGAAAGCTGCCGTTAAAGCCGCCCAGCCGCACTTTGCCCCAGGCAGTCAAATGGAATATTCTGACTTGAACTTCATCTTGTTAGGCTGGGTGATTCAAGCCATTGACGGCGCGCTTGCCACCAGCATCAAAGACCATGTGCTGGCGCCGTTGGGGATGGCTGACAGCGGATATGCACCGCAAGGCATTGATCTTTGTCAATTTGTGCCGACTGAATCAGTGCCGGATCGCGGCGGCATCGTGCGCGGCGCGGTACATGACCACAAAGCCTATTTGCTCAATGGTGTCAGCGGCCACGCCGGGTTATTCAGCACCTTAGGCGACTTGACGCATTTTGCCGCGGCGGCTTGTGCCTTGACGCAAAACCCCGCCTATTCAGATGAAATGCGCGACTTATTGGCGCAATATAACGTTGACGGGCGGACCTTGGGTTGGCGGCGCTGGCGCAGTGAAGGTGCGCAATATTGGCACACCGGCTTCACCGGCACGTCGATCGCCTTTGACGCTGAGCAGCACCGCGGCTTTGTGTGCTTGACCAACCGCATCTACCCCACCCGCCAAAAGCGCGAGTTCTTGGCGGTGCGCAAGCAGTTGTTAACAGAATTCTTTGATTGTGAAAGCGAATGGACAGTATGACAGTAATCACCAGTATCACCACTTCAACAGTTGCCTTGCCGCTAAGGGTCCCTTTTACCACGGCGCGGCATACCGTCACAGCAGCGCGCAGTGTGCAGGTGCAGATCCACACGCAAAATGGCCACGTCGGCATCGGTGCCGGCACGCCTAATGAAGTCGTCACCGGCGACACCATCGCCAGCATGCAAGCCGTATTACAAGACGTCTTGATCCCGGCTTTGATCGGTTGTGACTTACGAGATTGGCAAGCGACCTTAACGCGCTTGCACAACGCCGTGCATGGCAATCAGACGGCCAAAGCCGCCTTGGAGTTCGCCTTGTATGAGCTGCGCGCGCAACAATTCGGCGTGAGTCTGCCGACATTGCTTGGCACCAGTGCGCCCACAGTCACCACAGATCTCACCATCAGCATCAAGCCGCCAGCGCAAATGCTTCAAGAAGCGCGCGCTTATGTTGCGCAAGGCTTCACGGCGTTAAAGATCAAAGTCGGCGGCAACAAACTCGCCGACGACTTGGCATTAGTCAAACAAATCGCCGCAGTCTTGCCTGCTAATGGTTCGCTGCGCTTAGATGCCAATCAAGGCTGGACAGTTGCCGAAGCGGCCAGCGCCTTGCGGGAATTGGCCGCGCTGCATTTGCCCATCGAATTTGTTGAACAACCTGTCGCCGCAGCCAACGTCGCTGGCTTGCAGGAATTAACGGCGCTGCATTTGCTGCCGATCATGGCTGATGAAAGTGTCTATTCTGATCAAGACGCGCTGCGCATACTGGCGCTGCACGCCGCTGATTACGTCAACATCAAGTTGATGAAAACCGGCGGCATCAGCGTGGCCGAGAAAATTAACGCCGCATGTGCGGCTTATGGCGTGCCATGCATGGTGGGCAGCATGATCGAACCAGCACAAAGCCTAGCACCTGCCGTGGCTTTTGCCGCAGCCCATGACAATGTGCGCTTCACCGACTTGGATGCGGTATACATGGTGGCCGATCAGCAACCAGCCCTATCGATCGATGGCCCAAAGTTGACGGTGAACGCCCATGAATGACGCGTTAAACCGCACCCTCGCCACCTTACCCGCCTCAGTTGAAGTTTGCTTATTCGTGAGCGACGCACATGGGGTCATTTATCAGCACAACGCCACCACCGCTTGGCCTGCTGCCAGCTTGATCAAGTTAGGCATCGCCGCATATGGCCACGCCTGCTGGCTGAAAGACTCGGCCTTACTCAATCAGCAGCTGACCCTCACTGATGAAGAACGCGTCGGGGGTGCGGGGGTGCTGCGCTTTATGGCGACCAACACTTACACCATCGGCGACTTGTTGCAGCTGATGTTGATGCAATCAGACAACACCGCCACTAACGCTTTGATCGATTGTTTCGGTTTGGCAAATATCAACACTTGGCTGCAAAGCCACTACCCAGGCGCAGTGCTAGGCCGGCGCTTGATGCAAGCCGGGGCGCAGAATACCTTGACGGCACAAGCGGGTGCGCAATTGTTGGCAGCGTGCTTCAAACCGGATGACTATTGGGCAGTGGTGCAATCAGCATTGCGGCATCAAGTTGTGCAGCACAAGTTATGTTTAGCCACAGCCTGCGGTGAGTTCCCAGTGCTGACCACTTATAACAAAACCGGCGAGTTGGCCCATTATGAACACGACGCGGCACGCTTTAGCAATGGGGAACACTGGATCGATTGCGTAGTGTTGACGCATTATGAGACTGACCGCGCGGCGGCGATTCGGTATTTGCAAGCGGTTGGGCGCCTGGTGGCCACGAGTCTTTGTTGATGAACGACGTTATCGCTATACACAAAATGCTCACCTGACACATCAATTACCTGTGTCAGGTGAGCATTTTGCGATTAGCTGCAATTGAAAAGCCCCGTCAATTCTTCTGGATCACTACCGCGTTGCCATTGGCGGTCACGCCAAACACATAAGGCATATACACAGTCGCACCTTGTGTGCTAACCGTTTCCGGATCCAGCGTCAAATAATCAAAATCCACCCCGATGATCGCATTGCACCCTAGCGCATAGGCCTGCTCTTTGAGCTCCGCCAAGGCATTTCTGCGGATCACGGTGAGATTAGCCATCAGCGCATCCCCCACATGCGTCGCTCTGGCGAAAATGCCTTCGCGACCGCGGGCGACTTCAATGGCGTCATCACCGGAAATATACCCCGAGTACTTCACCACGGTATAGCCGTCAAAGTTAAACCCTGACGTGATCAGCATTTCCGCCAAGGCCCGCTTCTTGCGCGCGGCGGCGTCAACCAGCTCCATTTGGCGCTGGGCTTCAGCTTCGCGGGCCAGGCGCTGCTGTTGGACTTCAGCGTCGCGCTTGGCTTGATCTGCCGCAAGTTTCGCCTCTCGGTAAGCCGTGAATGCCGCGACAATGGCGTCGACATCGCCGTCTTGGACTTGCAGCCCGCCTAAGGCCGTGGACGTCTTGGCAAAATTATCGTTGTTGCGCAAATAGTCGTTGAGCATGCTGGGTTCAAAGTCGTGGGCTCTGGCAAGATCTTTGGTTTTCATGATTTCACCTCATCGCAAATACTTGAGAATCTCGGTATTCGTCGGGTCAAGATCCAACACCAAATTCGCATAACGCCGCGCATTGGCAGGATCTTCGCGCATTTTCTGCAGCAAGGCTTGCACATCGTCGGCTAACGCAATGGTCGTGGGCGCCTGGATTGGTGTGTCTGGTTGATAAACCGCGCCGCAATAGCTGCAAATCAGCTTGCCATCAACTTGGATAAAGTCGCTGGCCCCGCAATTCTGGCACTTATAATCTTTCATCTTCACAACCCCATGATCTCGCGCTTCTTGGCTTCAAATTCTGCTGCTGTCAGAATGCCTGCATCCAGCAGCGACTTAAGCTTGGTGACCAAGGCGATTTGTTCGCTGATGTCCGCTTGCTGATGTCCGGTGATTTGCGACGCCACATTCAGCCCTACCAAGAGCCCGGCGCCATCGCCTAAGCCCTTGTGCTGAATGCCTGCTGCGATTTTCTGTTGGGCTGCAATATCTGCTGCGTGTTTGGACACCCCTTCATAAGACGTCACATCAAGCCGCTTGGCCGAGTATTGCCGCACCAATTCCCGCGACGCTTCAGAAAACTGAATGCTTTCGATTCCAACTGACTCCACCACCATGCCGAAGCGCTGCGACCAGCTGCCGGCTTGGGCTTGTTGCTGCTTCAAGACACTGGCCAGCGCTGCGCCTTGGGCCGGCAGCTGCGAAATACGAAACTGCTCGGACAACGCATTCAATGCGACGTTGAAATCCTGCAAGAACTCCGCCACCACCTGCTCGCGCGTCGCCAAATCTGCGAAGCTGTAGCTGATCACGTTAGGCGGCAAGAAGTTGCGCACGAACTTCGCTGGATCATCGATGCGCAGCGAGAACTTGCCATACGCCATCACCTCCAGATCCACATCATAGAACTTGTCATGATAAGGCATCGGCCCACGGGTGCCGAACTTGATGCCGCGCAGCTCGCGCAAGTTCACAAACGCCACATGCTTAAGCTCACTAGGCTGGCCGCCGAATTCGAAGCGATCAGCCACCGAATCCAGCAGCGTATCGACGCCGCCGTCATCAAACACTGTCGCCTCGCCGTTGTCATACACATAACCGCCAGGCGCAACCACGACTTCTTCAATACCGCCTTGATCAAAAATAACCATCGCCGTGTGCTCTGGCACAAAGATCTTCGACCCGGCACTGATCACCCCCACCGACCCGCGCCGATTCACGCCGCGGCCATTGTTGGCCAAGATCATCACGCCAGGCGCTACAGCAGTTAGTTCATCAAACGGGCCTGCAGTGATCACTTCTTTCCACTGATCAGCGAAAGTGCCTTTCACCGCACCAGCGAATGCTTTGAAAAGTCCCAATTCGATCACCTCAATTAAATTGTGTGCAAGCTTATTGCCAGATTATAGCATGTGAAATTCGCGGTGAATAGTCCTTAATGGCAAAAAATTAGTCAATCGGTACCGTGTCATGATAGCACGGCGAAATCAATAATTATGGCGCAAATTTTATCATCGACATAAATTGGCCAACACTAAGTTCTCGGTAAGGCCACAGCAAGCGTTCAGCGCGTGCCACTTCTCAAACACACAAAAAAACGCGACTCAGCAATCATTTGCTGAGCCGCGGCTAAGTGGAACTTCTAGACACAACGAATACACGATTAGGCCTTCACCCATCGTGGATTTTCGTTGCAGCAGGCGATTTATTTCTGATCTTGTTGCCTGCCAATTGATATTTAATTAAGTACCCAGCCTTCGTAAGCCTACTCCAGCTGAGGTGGTCGTGGAACGATCCCGTGGTACTCCCTGGCATTGCCCGTGGACTAGGTGACCGGGCTTCATAGCGCGCGCTCTGGGGGAACAGGCCACACTCCTGAGCAGAACTCATTCGTGCCAGATCGGCCTGTTGGGGGGTTCGGGGTACAGACAAGCTTGGCCTTCGTTCGTCTCCTCTCCCCTATGCGGTTGAGCAAGTATAAGATAACACCATCTCGAAACTAATGCAAGCGCTTTTCTAACTTTTTACAATATTTACAAAGGCAAAAGTTCGCAGGATTTCACGACGCCTCGTATACTTAAGACAAAACCAGAAAGGAGGCCACTGATATGCCTAATCTACTTTACAGTGCCATCATTGACCGGCCCAAGTCATTATTGATCGTGTCAGAATCCGGCCATGTCCAACCACTGGAAGTATTGTTCGTCCGCGTGTTTGCCGTCGCTTACAAGCGCCGGCGGCTGGATGACCAGGCTACTAAAACCTTGGCGCTGGCGATGACGCCGCAGATGGTGGACACCAATCAACCGATCCGCTACGGCGCCGATATTCTTGTGCGCGGCAATACTGAAACCGTGCACGTCTTGACCCATCCCCAAAACCGGCGCCAAATCACGTCGTTGTTGCGCACCAATCGCGACAAGATCTTGCAGTTGCAAGCGCAATGGTTCAAACGCTATATCGGCGATCCTAAAGTCGTCACCAAATGGACTGAACACTTCGCCGACGCGACCAAAACCTGGCCGCTGGGGCTTGAATTGGCAGCGTATCAACAACGCATCCACAAGCTTGCCTGGCAACATCGCGGCGCACCAAAGCGCAATCTCTCTCTGTTGCAACAACGGCAACGGCTCATGAATGAGCAGACCCGCGACGCGATCATGGCTTTGACCACCCCGCTGACCTTGTTGCGCCAACCAACCAAGCCAGTCGTCGTCAACTCGATTTTCGGCCGGCCCCAACGCCCACGGGAGCCCTCACAAGCCGATGATGCACAAGCCTATGTGCAAGAACAAGTGGAAGGAATCATGCAGGATTATTTGTATGATCAAGCCCATAACTTGCCGCTGTCAGGCAAAGGCACGCCGCTGGATGATGCGGAGTTGGCGCGGTGGCAGCAGTGGGTGGATGAGACTTATTTGTTGGGTGGAGAGTGAAAGGTAAGCACCTAATAACAGACCGCCTATCCCTCTCAATTGCCAAGCGGTATCATGACCTCATCATAAGAATGGTGAGGTATTTATATGGACGAAGATCAACCCGAGATTGTTCGTATCAAGTTGGACG
>NZ_BAAFPR010000013.1:27901-74210 GCF_042847315.1 Lacticaseibacillus jixiensis | reverse complement strand
CTATTGGAGGACAGGGATTGCGTAGGTGCGCGGGGCAAGCGGCGGTCAGGCCGTGAAACGTGTGGTGTCAGGTGAGACTCGCGTACTTTGCGAGGCTCACCCGACATCACACGCGGCAACTTTTGAGATTTGCAAGGCGAGTCGCAGGCGAGCGCAAAGCTCAAAAGTTAGGTGGAAAACGCGCGCTCTTCAGCGCGGTTGGAACCGGCCGCACCGCCTGCACCGCCGCTTGCCCCGCGCACCGAAGCGATCCCTGTCCGGGCTTGGCGACGTCCACGCCTTTTACGCTGTGGTCTTCGTCGAGCTGCGTGGCGCAACGCGGCGTGATATAAGTCGTGACGCCGCCAAGGCACAAACCGCCTTTGCGTCATCCCGCCTTATATCCACCGCTAAAAGCGCGCCACTCCGCTCTGGGGACAAAAAAATACCACACCCCTAGGAGTGTGGTATCTGTATGGTACGTCGGCCGACGGACCCTGATATATCAGGAAGGATTACTTCTTAACTTCCGTGAAAGTGACGCGCTTGCGCAACTTTGGAGAATATTTCTTCAAAGAAAGACGATCAGGCGTGTTACGCTTATTCTTAGAAGTCAGGTAGATCCGTTCGCCGGTTTCAGCACATGCAAGTAAAATGTTATCACGCATGTTCTTCACCTCGCTTTAGAATTTTAACTAACCTAATAATCATACCGGATTTGGCGGGATTGTCAAGGTGATAATTTGACACTATTGCAACGCGGCTTGCCAAGCTGGCGGCATCGGCAGCACCGCACTCATGCGCGTGTTGGTGAAGGGATCGTTGAAACTCAACTCGCTGGCTTGCAATAACTGGGTTTGGTAATGGCTTGTATCGCCACCGTACAAGCCATCGCCCACCACCGGATGGCCAAGATGCGCGAAGTGCGCCCGGATCTGATGCGTGCGTCCAGTCACCAAGTGCACGCGCACCAATGCCGCATGTGGCCCTTGGGCAACACGGGTGAATTCGGTTAGCGCCGATTGGCCGTCTGCACGCACTTCGCGATGAATACCATCTGCAGCTTTGGCCAAGGGCAAATCGATTCGTCCGCTGGCTTCAAGTGTACCGCCAACTACCGCCAAGTACCGCTTCTCTACTTGGGTATTGACGCCTAATGTATCCAAGCGGCCTTGCGCATAACTGTGCTTGGCAACAAGCACCAAACCGGTAGTATCACGATCTAAGCGCGTGATGATCGCCGGTGCAGGACCAGCATAACCGGCTTGTAACAGATAACCTGCCACTCGATTCAACAAGCTGTCAGAAGGATTGCTTGGTCCTGGTACACTTGCCAACCCAGTCGGCTTGTTAACGATCAGCCAATTGGCATTCTCGGCAACAACCGTCAGCGCGCCGCTGCTAATGCTGATCCCTGTTTCAGGCGGCAAAGCAAACGTCACGACGTCACCTTCAAGCAAGGCAACATTGTGCACAGCAATGCCGTTGACTTGCACCGCCGATGCATCATAAAGTTTCTTAAGCAGCCGGTGGCTGACGCCTTGCTCAGCCAGCAGGCGCTTAACGGTAGTGGCTTGGGTGGCGCGATAAGTGAATGTAAATTGCATGGTGAATCCTCCGCTAATCAGTGTACCATATTGGCAAATTTCCAGCAGTGCGGTAAAGTGAGTGAAACGACTATTGGGAGGTCATTATGACACTTATCGCCTTATTGCTCGACATCGTGGCAGCTGCCAGCTGGTATGTGCAAGCTAACAATTCTCAATACTATTTTGTGGGCTTGGTGCTGCAAGTGATTCTTGCGGTGGTGCTGTTGATCATGATCTTTGGCTACCGCGGCCGACGCAACATCCGCATGAACTTTAAAGTGTTTTCGCCGATTTTCACCATTCGCTTTGCGATCATCGTCTTATCGTTTCTGATCAACGCCTTGTTGGTGTTCTTATATTACCTCAACTACACCGGCGCCAATTCAGTGATCTTCGGTTAATTCACAAATCGCCGCTTTGCAAAATTGCAAAGCGGCGATTTTTTAATATAGCGGCGTGTTTTGCGCCGTTTGCAGCTTCTCTGCGGGCTTGTTGAAGTAGAAGCCTTGCAGCCAGCGAATATTGTACTTCATTGCCAGCTGGACATCTTCTGCCGATTCCAGCCCTTCCAAGGTGAAGGGCACCTTTGCATCAGTCGCCAATTTATGCCACTTAGGAATCTCGATATTGGCTTCATCGCCGCGCCCCAAGTCGCGCAGATTCTGCAGCGCATACTTCAACATGTCCACATGCGGGGCGAGCTGCGCAACCAAATCGTAGTCGGCAATGTCGGTGCCAACGTCATCCAGCGCAAGATAAATTCCTGCTTGGCGATACTGCTGGCCAATGTCCATGATCTCATCCAGCGTCGGCGCCTGCGTCACTTCCACCGTCAAACGGTCCAAATCAGGACTGGAGGCGGCGAAGGTCATCAGCTGCTGCATCGTATCTTGTGAGGCGAACTGCTCAGCCGTTAAGTTGATCGAGACATTCTTATTAGGCAGATTGCGCAATACGCGGCGCATCATGCGCATTTGCATTCTGACGGTGATATCGAAGTTATCCGGCAGCACCCAGTCATTGCGCTTGGCGTCCCACACCCGCAACAACAATTCGTATCCGGATGGCTGATGCGTCGTCATATCGATGACGGCTTGCGTGAAGTATGTGTATGTGATCAAGACCTTATCCCCCAAATCGACGCATGCGCCGACTTTCTTTCAACAGTTATATTATACGCACACAAAAAATGAAACTACGAATAGTTTCATTTTCCGTTGGTTATCTACATGAGATCTGCACGCGTCCCAGGCATTGCTGGGCGGCTGAAGTAGTAGCCTTGCACAGCGTTGATGCCTAAGTCGTGGGTCATTGCCAATTCATCGGCAGTTTCCAAGCCTTCGACTTCCAGCGTGTTGTGGTGCGCGGCTGCGGCCTTCTGCCAGGCGCCTAATTGCATAGCGATCTGGTTGAGGTCGTTGCCATCCCGCCGCATCCCGCGCAAGGAAACCTTCAGCGTGTCGACTAAATCAGCGGCTTTGGCCACTTGGGTGCCATCAGTGCTGCTGCTCAAGTTATCCAACGTCAGCTTGACGCCGGCGTCGTGATAAGTCTTGGCGTTGGCGGCCAAGGTTGCCGCGTCTGGAATGCTGCCCAGTTCAACAGTGAGCTGCCCCACTTCGCCGCTTTGTGAAAGCTCAGTGACCGCCTTTTGCGTGGCTGGATCGCTGAATTGCGCATCAGTCAAGTTGATCGATGCGTTCTTCACGTCCAATTGCGCCACGGCGCGCGCCACCAGATGCGCTTCCATTGCAGCCGGGATCGCGAAGCTGGCCGGCAAGTGCCAGCCGCCTTGCTTAGAATCCCAAACCCGCAACAAGAGCTCGTAGTGGTCAACGCTGTTATTGGCCGTGTTCATCACCGGCTGCGAGAAGAACGTGTAATCCGCCATCCCAGGCGCCCCACCCGCGGTGAAAATGTTCCCGTGAGTGAGCTTGGCGTTGTCGTTGATCACATCGATCACTTGTGATGCCGCATTCTGCGGATCATTAATTTTCGGTGCATTCACGATATTCGTGCCAAGGCCGTCAAATGCTGGCGTAACCGCATTAGGCTTCGTCACATTGGCATCAACGTCACCTGGTTGGGTACCAACATTGTCCATCGCAGTGTCCGCTGTTGGTGCTTGAGTAGCATCAACATAGGTCACGGTCCGTGAAGTCGTCCCATCAGGATTGGTCGTTGTCGTGTCAGTCGCAGGCGTCTGGCCGTTGATCCCATTACCCGTTGGCAAGTTAGTCAACGGACTGCTTGGCGTTGTCGGCGTAATCGCAGCTGCCGTTGGCGTGTTGGTAGTATTGCCACCAATATTACCATTCGGCGTTTGAGTTGCGGTGTTACCGCCATTGATCGGTGTACCAGTGTTGTTAGCTGTTACGCCGCCGCCATTTGGTGTTGACGTACCAATGCCGATTGTCGGCGTACTGCCGTTGCTTGGCGTTGACGTATTCCCGTTGCTTGGGGTACTCCCATCACTCGGAGTGTTGCCGTTGCTTGGGGTACTACCGTTGCTTGGCGCGCTCTCGTTACTTGGGGTACTACCATTGCTTGGCGTACTACCATTGCTTGGCGTACTACCATCACTCGGGGTGTTGCCGTTGCTCGGCGTACTGCCATCACTCGGGGTGCTGCCATTGCTTGGGGTACTACCGTTGCTTGGCGCGCTCCCGTTACTTGGGGTACTACCATTGCTTGGCGTACTACCATCACTCGGGGTGTTGCCGTTGCTCGGCGTACTGCCATCACTCGGGGTGCTGCCATTGCTTGGCGTGCTCCCATTGCTTGGCGTGCTCCCATTGCTTGGCGTGCTCCCGTTGCTTGGCGTACTGCCATCACTCGGGGTGCTGCCATTGCTTGGCGCGCTCCCATTGCTTGGGGTGCCGCCATTGCTTGGCGTGCTGCCGTTGCTTGGGGTACCGCCATTGCTTGGGGTGCCGCCGTTGCTTGGCGTTGACGTATTACCGTTGCTTGGGGTGCCACCATTGCTTGGTGTTGACGTATTACCGTTGCTTGGGGTACCGCCATTGCTTGGTGTACTGCCGTTGCTTGGGG
The DNA here is from genome assembly GCF_042847315.1 of Lacticaseibacillus jixiensis. Lineage (NCBI taxonomy): Bacteria > Bacillati > Bacillota > Bacilli > Lactobacillales > Lactobacillaceae > Lacticaseibacillus > Lacticaseibacillus jixiensis. Next base: position 69,591 of record NZ_BAAFPR010000013.1, on the reverse strand, counting down.
TACCGCCATTGCTTGGGGTACCGCCATTGCTTGGGGTGCTGCCGTTGCTTGGTGTTGACGTATTACCATTGCTTGGTGTACTGCCGTTGCTTGGTGTTGACGTATTACCGTTGCTTGGGGTGCCACCATTGCTTGGTGTTGACGTATTACCGTTGCTTGGGGTACCGCCGTTGCTTGGGGTGCCGCCGTTGCTTGGTGTTGACGTATTACCGTTGCTTGGGGTACCGCCATTGCTTGGTGTACTGCCGTTGCTTGGGGTACCGCCATTGCTTGGGGTGCTGCCGTTGCTTGGTGTTGACGTATTACCATTGCTTGGTGTACTGCCGTTGCTTGGGGTACCGCCATTGCTTGGGGTGCTGCCGTTGCTTGGTGTTGACGTATTACCATTGCTTGGTGTACTGCCGTTGCTTGGGGTGCTGCCGTTGCTTGGTGTTGACGTATTACCGTTGCTTGGGGTGCCACCATTGCTTGGTGTTGACGTATTACCGTTGCTTGGGGTGCCGCCGTTGCTTGGTGTTGACGTATTACCGTTGCTTGGGGTACCGCCATTGCTTGGGGTGCTGCCGTTGCTTGGGGTACCGCCATTGCTTGGGGTACCGCCATTGCTTGGCGTGCTGCCGTTGCTTGGTGTTGACGTATTACCGTTGCTTGGGGTGCCGCCGTTGCTTGGCGTTGACGTATTACCGTTGCTTGGGGTACCGCCATTGCTTGGGGTGCTGCCGTTGCTTGGTGTTGACGTATTACCATTGCTTGGTGTACTGCCGTTGCTTGGTGTTGACGTATTACCGTTGCTTGGGGTGCCACCATTGCTTGGGGTGCTGCCGTTGCTTGGTGTTGACGTATTACCATTGCTTGGTGTACTGCCGTTGCTTGGTGTTGACGTATTACCGTTGCTTGGGGTGCCACCATTGCTTGGGGTACTGCCGTTGCTTGGGGTACCGCCATTGCTTGGGGTACCGCCATTGCTTGGGGTACTGCCGTTGCTTGGGGTACCGCCATTGCTTGGGGTGCTGCCGTTGCTTGGCGTTGACGTATTACCGTTGCTTGGGGTGCCACCATTGCTTGGTGTTGACGTATTACCGTTGCTTGGGGTGCCGCCGTTGCTTGGTGTTGACGTATTACCGTTGCTTGGGGTGCCACCATTGCTTGGTGTTGACGTATTACCATTGCTTGGTGTACTGCCGTTGCTTGGTGTTGACGTATTACCGTTGCTTGGGGTACCGCCATTGCTTGGTGTTGACGTATTACCGTTGCTTGGGGTACCGCCGTTGCTTGGTGTTGACGTATTACCATTGCTTGGGGTACCGCCGTTGCTTGGTGTTGACGTATTACCGTTGCTTGGCGTACTGCCATCGCTAGGTGTTTCGACAAATTTATCCTTATCATACACAACTGTGTAACTCGTATCCTTGTCGCCTGGGGCAACATTTTGCGAAGCTTCCGCTTCTGCAGAAGGTGTCACAACGTGATAACCCTTAATGACAGGATTCGAGACGCCTTCCAAGGTACCCTTCTTTTGGGCCGTTACCTCACCGGTAACTGGATCTATGGTTTCACTGACTTCGGCAGTCGCTGTCTTATCAGCGGCAATCTGCTTGCCAGCTTTGTCCACGTAATGCACAGTCTTGGTGATTGTTACATTCTTAACCGTTGGCTCGTCTTTGTCGTAAGTAACAGTGTATTCTCGATCCTTGTCGCCTGGGGCAACATTTTGCGAAGCTTCCGCTTCTGCAGAAGGTGTCACAACGTGATAACCCTTAATGACAGGATTCGAGACGCCTTCCAAGGTACCCTTCTTTTGGGCCGTTACTTCACCGGTAACTGGATCTATGGTTTCACTGACTTCGGCAGTCGCTGTCTTATCATCGGCAATCTGCTTGCCAGCTTTGTCAACGTAGTGCACCGTCTTGGTGATTGTTACATTCTTAACCGTTGGCTCGTCTTTGTCGTAAGTAACGGTGTATTCTCGATCCTTGTCGCCTGGGGCAACATCTTGCGAAGCTTCCGCTTCTACAGAAGGTGTCACAACGTGATAACCCTTAATGTCAGGATTTGAGACGCCTTCCAAGGTACCCTTCTTTTGGGCCGTTACCTCACCGGTAACTGGATCTATGGTTTCGCTGACTTCGGCAGTCGCCTTCTTATCATCGGCAATCTGCTTGCCAGCTTTGTCCACGTAGTGCACCGTCTTGGTGATTGTTACATTCTTAACCGTTGGCTCGTCTTTGTCGTAAGTAACGGTGTATTCTCGATCCTTGTCGCCTGGGGCAACATCTTGCGAAGCTTCCGCTTCTACAGAAGGTGTCACAACGTGATAACCCTTAATGTCAGGATTTGAGACGCCTTCCAAGGTACCCTTCTTTTGGGCCGTTACCTCACCGGTAACTGGATCTATGGTTTCGCTGACTTCGGCAGTCGCCTTCTTATCATCGGCAATCTGCTTGCCAGCTTTGTCCACGTAGTGCACCGTCTTGGTGATTGTTACATTCTTAACCGTTGGCTCGTCTTTGTCGTAAGTAACGGTGTATTCTCGATCCTTGTCGCCTGGGGCAACATCTTGCGAAGCTTCCGCTTCTGCAGAAGGTGTCACAACGTGATAACCCTTAATGCTGGGATTCGAGACGCCCTTTAGGGTGCCTTTCTTTTCCGCCGTTACCTCACCAGTTACTGGATCTATGGTTTCGCTGACTTCGGCAGTCGCTGTCTTATCATCGGCAATCTTCTTGCCAGCTTTGTCAACGTAGTGCACCGTCTTGGTGATGTTTGTTTTCTGCACCTTGTCAGGGAGCTTTGTATAAGTGATCAGCACGTTCAACGCCTTCTGCGTTGGGCCGTTCTTCTTGAGCATTGTCAACGCCGCTGCCGTGTCAACATCTTCAGGTTCATCATGGATATATCCAGTCAGTTCTGGCACATTAATCGCCGAAAAGCCAGACTCCACCTTCCAGCTATCAGGATCGATGGTCTTAGTGCCATCTGCTGCAGATGTTAATTCAACATACGAAAATTCAGCCGTCAAAGTGTCTGTCTTCGGCAACTTGTTTGGATCGCTGGTGGTATCGTCAGCTGCATAGTCATAATCAACATACTTGGTCACTGTCACATGCTTGACAGTGCTGGAATTTGCAGGTTGATAAACCATGCTGATGGTGTAGTCAAAAGGTGTGCCATTCTTAGCTGCCTTGATGATGCCGTCAGTAATGGCTTGTGCATTGGGATTACCAGGGTCAAACGTCGCGCGATAAGTGACAGGTTCTCCGTTTGCATCAAGACCATTGAAATCCGGATAATTATTCTTGTCGACGTCAGCGAAAGGTTTATCATAAGTTATCTTGCCATTCGCATCAACTGTGGCGGTTGTCCATTCTGTGACAGACTTCGGCAATTTCGTTAAATCACCAGTCACGCCGTCTTTATACTTCGCGTCCACGGTTCGAGTGACCAGTACTTGCTTTTGCTGGTCTTTCTTATAGGTGACTGTCTCGACGATGTCATCATCACCATATGTCACTTTTGTCTCAGACTGCGCTGCTTCTGGGATCTTGTCTACTGTGTAGCCGTCTTTGGTCGGCAGTTTTGGAAAGCCTAGCATACCTGATGTTTTGTTGCTCAGTGTGCCATCTGCCGCTTCGTCTGCAGTTAGGTCAAGCGAGTCGGTGTAATCGTCAAAAAGCTTATGCCCATTTTGATCTTCAAAGTGAATCGTCTTGGTGATAGTTTGTTTCTTGTGCGTTAAGGTGTCTTTGGGCTTGCTTGGCTGATTTGGGTCATCTGGCGTCTGTGGCGTAGAGTTGTTAGGATTATCAGGGTCGCTAGGTGCGGTGTAGCCATTGCCGGCACCATCACCATTGATTGCACCGAAGAAGCCGCCGAGGTTGGCTTTATCGGACTCAACATTAGCCACTGGCGCTAAGATATCGACGCTGGTACTTGGTACTGTATCAGAATTCAACACACTCAAGTCGCTGACGTCTGGTGCAGAAATCACAAGTTTGCCATCTTTAATAAAGTCGACGCGCTGGCCAAAGTCCTCATCATGGCCACTCATATCCAGCTTGCCGCCGCCGACAAAATCAAGCACGACATTTCCGCCTGTGTATAAGTCTTGATTAGCAAAGGTTTGGATGTAGCGCTGCGATTGTTGCCAGTCGCTGACGTTTACCGTAAAGATCCATGAATTGCCGACATGCTTGGCATCTTTAAAATCAAAGGTGAAACCAGGCGCATTGTTTACCCCTGTCTTAGCTGCATGCGCTGGATCAGCTTGAGCCGCAAGCGTCTGATTGATCGTTGTGACAGCAGTTTTCAACTGCTGGACTTTAGCGACTAGAGAATCCTTGGAAAAGACAAATTTTGACAGGCCATTATTATTGAGCACACCTGACGGCAAAGCGCCAGTCCCCTTCAAATAGCCGCCATCGGTCAACATTACTTTAGCGTTATCGTTGCTTGGCGCATTGAAGCTGCCGCTATTGATCGTCAAAGAGCCGGCAATCAAATCCCCGTAGCCGGTTTGTTTCAACACGGCGTTGTCGCCGCTGATTTGGCCTTGAGCAGACGCATCGAGACTGCCCCCTGTGATCAACCCTTTATTGAAGGTTGTTGCAGTACTATTCGTCTTACCACCATTCATGGTGATGGTTGACTGAGTGGCCAGAAAGTCCAAAATCTTCTGCATATTAGCCGGGTCAGTTGGTGCCGCTAGCGCTGCATCTGATGGAAAGCCAACTTTGGCCAACACAGTATTGGCATCACCATATTGATACCCTGGTGCTGGGCTGATCGTCCACTGATCGCCATCCGTGGTCAGGCGCATACCCGCCGCTTTGATTGCTGGCAATTGTCCCCAATTGATCGAAACGGTGGTTGTGCCAGCGCTTTTATCAACGAAGGTGCCGTCGGCGATTGCCGGGTCAATTTCTTGTTTGTCGAGTTCTGACTTGCCCATGCCATTGTCCGGCCGCGCATAATTTGCATCGCTGCTGCCGGCAAAAGTAGTTTGTTGCGGCGTTAAAAGGGCCGCAGAAAACAATGCTATCGGAATCGCGATCCCGGTGACAATTGTTGCTGTGACCCAATTTTTACCATCTTTATATAATTTGTAATGCAGCTTCTTCTCAACATCCAGCCGATTATCTCTGCGTTTCATCGTGTTTGCCCCCCAAGCGATGGCAACTTGTTACAACGCCATCAGTCAAACTATCAAATTCCATAAACATATTTAGTCTTTAGAATCTTACATAATTATTAAATCATTTATTACTAGGGGTGTCAATTACGGTGTCACAGCTGTCTATACTTTTTGCTTCCTCGCGCCAAACCAAGCTTTATGATTCAAAAAGACGAATACTGGGCAAAAAAAAGGCCCTAAAGTCAGGACCTTTCTGTGAACTCATAATCAACGATTAAAACTGCTTTAGGCTTGTTTGCTGTCCTTATCGATAGCTTCCCACAGCCCGTTGAGATACGTGATCCCTAAGGCGCGATCATACAAACCATAACCTGGCACCCCGTCTTCGCCCCAGATATTGCGGCCATGATCAGGGCGGATATAGCCGTCAAAATGCGTATCATGCAAAGCCTTCATGATCTCGTACATATCCAATGAACCTTCAGAGGATAAGTGGGCGGATTCATGGAAGTCGCCTTTGGCATTCATGAACTTGATGTTGCGGGCGTGGATGAATGGTGCGCGGTCTTTGGCGACGAATTCGCGAATGATCGCTGGCACGTCATTGTCTGGGTTCTCGCCTAAAGAGCCGGTGCAAATCGTGAAGCCGTTGTACTTGGATTCATGCATCGCTTCAATAGCACGCATGTCTTCGGCATTCTTGTAAATGCGCGGCAAGCCAAACAGCGGACGAGGCGGATCGTCTGGGTGCATCGCCATGCGGACGTCGCATTCTTCACAAGTTGGAATGATGGCATCCAAGAAGTACTTCATGTTGGCGCGCAAGGTTGGTTCATCAACATCCTTGTAAGCCTTGAACAGCCCTTCAATGGTGGCCAAGCGTTCTGGTTCCCAGCCTGGCAGGACGTAGCCATTGGAACCGTTACGGGTGGAGTCGATGATTTCTTGCGGGTCATCGGCTAACTTGTCAGCTTCAAAGGCCATGTCATTGGAGCCGTCTTCTAAGACGTAATGCAAATCGGTGCGCAGCCAGTCGAAAATTGGCATGAAGTTGTAGCAGATCACCTTGATGCCGTATTCGGCTAAGTTGCGAATGGTTTGCTTGTAGTTTTCGATGTATTGATCACGGCTTGGCTTGCCGATCTTAATGTCGTCGTGAATGTTAACGGATTCGATGACTTCCAGCTTTAAGCCGGCAGCTTCGACTTCGTCCTTTAATTCCTTGATCTTAGCCTTTGGCCACACTTCGCCGACTGGAATGTCAAACAAAGCGCCAACGACTTGGGTCGTGCCAGGGATCTGGCGGATGTTTTGTAAGGTGATCGGGTCGTTATTCTTCCCGTACCAGCGAAAGCCCATATTCTTCATATTAGTTTACTCCTACTTCTTCGTGAATAGTTTTAAGCACTGCTCCAGGGGCTTGGATCATCTTGGTGAAGTTGGCTTCGATTTTTTCAGTCAAGCCTACTGCGTCAAGGTCCACTGGGAAGATCTGCTTGTTGGTCAAGATCGGCTGCAGCTTGGCATGGGCGTCAACAGCGTCGCCAAGTTTGATATCAGCCACATAAGGCTGCAGTTCTTCAAGCAGCGGATCGCGGCTTGGGGTAAATGGTGTGCCATCGTCTTTGATGGCCATCAAATAGCGGCACCAGCCGGCGATGATCAACGGGATCGCCTTGAGGTTGCTGGTATCTTTGCCTTCATCCAAGTAATGCTGCAAGGTCACACCATAGCGGATTGGGATCTTCTGTGAGGTATCGCTGGCAATCCGTTGCGGCGTGTCTGGAATATTCTTGTTAGGCAGGCGCTTGTTAACTAATTCATCAATGAAGGCCTTAGGGTCGATGATTTTCGGATCCTTAACCACTGGCAAGTCTTCGTTATAGCCAAGCTGCTTAATCATAGCGACGAGGTCTGGATTGGTCATTTCTTCGGCGATGCTGGTGTAGCCCAGGATCGAACCGAAAATCGCCAAGCTGGTGTGCAATGGGTTCAAGCAGGCGGTGACTTTCATTTGATCGGCATCATTAACCGTGTCGCGATCGGCCAAGATCACCCCAGCCTTGTCCAAAGCTGGGCGGCCATTCGGGAAGCTGTCTTCAATGACCAAGTAGTGCGTCACTTCGGTGTTGCCAAACGGCGCAATGTTGGTGTGCTTATCGGTGTGAATGATTTGCGTATCTGCAAAGCCGCTGGCCTTTAAGATGTCGGCAACAGATTCGGCTGGGTTTGGCGTGATGCGGTCGATCATGCTCCAAGGGAAGCTGACTTGCTTGTCGTCTTTGAGATAATCGATGAAGCCTTGTTCAACGGTGCCGTTTTGGGCCCAGCCTTCAGCGATGGTTAAGACGCCTTCTTCAAAGCGTTTGCCGTTTTCGGAGAAGTTATCGGTGGATACCATAGCGATCGGCAGCTTGCCGGCGTTGTAGCGGGCCAACAGCAGGCGAGCAATGGCACCCATGTTGGTGGCTGCGGCATCTGGTTGGCCTTTGATGTCGGCTTGGGCTGCGGCAGTTAAGTTGCCTTGAGAGTCGCGCAGCGCGTAGCCTTTTTCAGTGATGGACATGGTGACAAACTGCAAGGATGGCTGTTCAAAGACTTGCTTTAACTTGGCCCAGCCTTCAGCGTTGGCTTTGTTGTAGTAAATGGCTTCGGCAACACTGGCAATCAAGGTCTTGTCGTAGTTACCGGCTTCGTCCATCACCACTTGCAGCACACGGTTGTTGTATGGCTTGTAAGCTTGTTCTACCACGCCGTCGTCGTAGGTTTCAGCGACGACCACGCCGGCTTTGAGTTCGCCTTGGTTTAACAAGTCTTGAGCGATCTTGGCATGGAAGCAGCGGAATAAGTTGCCGCCGCCAAAGTGGACCCACACTGGGGCCTTTTCGGCAGCCGCAGCGGCTTTGGCCTGATCAAACTGCGGTACCGTAATGCCTGCTGCGGTAAAAGCGGCAGCGTTTTGTTGGTAATCATCGGTTAATTGAACCATGTTGCATCTCCTTAACGAGTTTTGCATATACTAATATATCACTCCGACTCCACCAAGGTACCACGGACTGAATCCGATTTCAACTCCTAAACGGAAATTTCTGATCTTGCATTGTCGCGCCCACTTTGTCTGCTATAATCGAATTTGAACGATATAAAAGGCGGCGATTTCATGGCACAAGCGATCGGTAATTATCAAGACGAAGCATACCAAGCGATCCAACGCATGATCATGCGCATCGAGCTCAAGCCCGGTGAGCGCGTGAACAAAAAGGCGCTGGAAGAACAACTTTCTATCGGCGCCACACCGGTGCGCGAGGCGATCTTGCGCTTGCGCCGTGAAGGCTTGCTGACGGTGTATCCGCAAAGCGGTACTTTTGTATCCAAAATCAACCTTGATGAAGTTTATCAAGCCCGCTTTGTACGCGAAAGCATTGAGAAGCTGATCGTCACTGAGGTGATCCCTGTGATCACCCCGGCTGAAATCGATCACCTGCGCAAGCTGATCGCCTTGCAAGAAGTTTATATGCGCTCGCGTGATTACGATAACTTCTTTAACTTGGATGAGCAGTTTCACCAACAGTTCTACTTGATCGCGCACAAGGACTTTGTTTGGGACTGGCTGCAAGTGGTCAACTTCCAGTTCAACCGTTTCCGTTATCTGCGCTTGGAAGTGGATGATTTGGATTGGCAACAGATTTTCGATGATCACACCGCGATTGTGGATGCCGTCGCCAATCGCCAAGCCCAACGCGCCGCCACTACTGTTGAGCGGCACTTGCATATGGTCGACGACGATGTGAAGGTCGCCTTGAAGGTGCACGCCGAATATTTTGAGTAATTGATATCTTAATTCCCCCGTCTGGCCAATCGCCAGGCGGTTTTTTTATGCCAAAATGTTGAATCTGTTCAGTAGCATTCATACGTACTGTCATATTCGTAAAAAAATTCACAAAAATATTGCGCGTAAAAACGCCTCCATGCCGGCGATCATCCTGATTTTCTGAAACAATATGGGTATGTTGACAGTTGACATCATCCGCGAAACAAGTAGAATGAAATCGAATTCAAGCAACATACTAATATTTTAATGTTCCATCCTTGATCAGCGTTTAAACGTGCGCATACGTGCAACGCTGATCAACTTATTCGATATTGCGAGGTGCAATTGTATGGACAAGAAACAATCTCAACGTCGTGTCTTCGGCCCCCACGGTCGCAAAGTCACTTATCCTAGAGCCTTAGCCTTTGGGCTGTTTGACTTAATGGGCAGTGGCGGCTTCACCGTTATCGGGGCTTTCTTACTGTTCTTCTTCACGACCTTTGCCGGCTTGACTGCTACGCAAGGGGCTTTGATCATCGGGATCGCCCGGGTCGTGGATGCCGTGGCCAGTTTGGTCATCGGCAGTCTCACTGATAACTTGTGGCGCTACAAAATTGGTCAGCGCTTCGGCCGGCGGCATTTCTTCTTGCTGATTGGTGCCCCGCTGATGCTTGAATACATCTTGATGTGGATCTCCGGTCAAGGCTTCTGGTATTACTTGATCGTGTATCTGTTATTTGAAATCATTGCCGCCGGGGTCATGATCCCTTGGGAAACTTTGCCGACTGAAATGACTGATAACTACACTGACCGCACTAAGATGTCCGCCACCCGCGGCTTCATCTCTTCTGCCGGTGCCTTCTTGGCCACGTTCATTCCCGGCCAGATCATCAAGTACATGGGTCAAAACAACCCTGACGCTTACTTAGTCACTGGGATCATTTTCGCCTTGATTGGCGCCGGTGCGGCGATGTCTGCATACTTAGCCACTTGGGAACGCCCAGTGACCAAGGAAATGCAAGACCTGGCCAACCGCACCCCTAAGCGCGGTTTGATCAAAGGCTTAGCCAAAGAAATCAAAGACTATCTGTCCACGATGCGTGTGAAGTCTTTCCGCAAACATATTGCCATCTACCTGTTATCCTTCACCGCCAAAGATACTTACAACACCATTTTTGTTTACTTCATCGTCTCTTGCATGGGCTTAACGGCGACGGACTCTGCCAACATCTTGTCCATGTCAGTGATCGGGATCCCAACGACCATCTTGGCCGGGATCTTAATGATCAAAAAAGGCCCGCGCTTCTTGTGGAAGAGCGCCTTCTCGATCATGTTAGTGATGTATGTTGCTGACTTCTTGGTTTACCTCTTACAACCAGCTCACCCGCTGCTGTGGCTGTTGGCCATCGGTTTGATTTATCAAATCGGCCGTCAGACTTTGGAATTCACGCCTTGGAACGTGTTCCCATTCATTCCAGACTTGGATGTGTTGATCACCAAGCAACACCGTGAAGGGATCTTCGCGGCCTTCATGACTTTCGTGCGCAAGTCCACGGTTGCCGTCGCTACGGTGCTGGTCGGGATCATCTTGGATGCTTCCGGCTACAAGCCAGGCACGCAATTTCTGATGCACGAACCAGCCAGCGCCAAATTCGCCATCGTTGCCGTATTAGTCTTATTGACTGGCGGCATGATCGTATGTGCTTTGTTAGTCACCCTCACCTTCAAACTGGATCGCAACTCACATGATTTGATCGTCGCTGAAATCAAGCGCCTGGAAAACGGCGGCAAGAAAGCAGACGTCGATCCTAAGACCAAAGAAGTTTGCGAAGAGCTCACAGGTTGGGATTATGACAAGCTATGGGACGAAGATAACGCCAAGTAATTAAACTGCTAGAAGCTGAACCAAAGCAGTTGCGCCAATGACGCAAGCGGCTCTACTCCACGATTTTTGCACTTTGAATCGCGGAGTAGAGCCGTTTGTGTTGCTTGGCGTTGCAAAACGTCTCACGCCGATGAGCCTGATGGCTTGCCCACTTTGAGTATGGACCGAACTCGTGACGCTGCGCAGCGTCTGCTGAAACTGCCTCACGTCACTAATCCGACACGCTTTAACATCGTCACAACACCCATCGCAACTGCACCTAGTGGCCAATTGATCTATTCAGTCAAATAAAAAAGCCGGCACACGGCCGGCTTTAGGCGAAGAGCTTACATCACGCCAAGTGTTTGTAAAATCAAGTAAATGTTCAATGCAATCAAGACCACTGTCGCCGTCCAAGCGCACACCCGCACCCAAGTCTTGTTGGCAAATTCACCCATCAGCTTCTTGCTTGAAGTAAACAGCACCAACGGCACCACCGCAAACGGCAAGGCAATACTCAAGAACACTTGCGAGAAGGTTAAGAGGTTTTCGATTTTGGCTTCATTGCCATGATAGATCACGGCAAAGATCAACACCGGAGTCACTGACAAGCCCCGAGTGACGACCCGCTGGACCCACAATGGCACCTTCATGCGGACAAAGCCTTCCATGATAATTTGCCCAGATAACGTCCCGGTAATGGTGGAACTCTGCCCAGAACTCAACAGCGCAACAGCAAACAACATGGATAACGCTGGGCTGGCAATGGCGCCAACCACGTTGGAATCTTGCAAAGCTTGAAACAGCTCCCCAAAGCGTCCCAGACTGGAATTGGAGCCATAAAACAACGCCGCCCCTAAAATCAACAGCAATGAATTGACGATGAACGCCAGGAACAATTGAATATTGGAATCGATCGTGGAAAAGCGCACCGCTTTGCGTAATTCATCAAGATTAGAACGATCGACTTTACGCGTTTGGGAAATCGATGAGCCCAAGTACAGATCATGCGGCATCACCGTAGCGCCGACAATCCCTAAGGTTAGATACAACATGCCGTGATTTTGCAAAATTGCCTTAGTTGGGACATAACCATTCAAGATCCCGGTGATACTAGGCTTAGCCAAGAAGACTTCATAAGCGAACACCAACAAGATCACGGCAACTAAAGTGGCAACGATCGCTTCGATCTTGCGGAACCCCAGCTTCATCAACAGCAACAGCAACAGGACGTCTAAAGCAGTGATCACGATACCAATCACCAGCGGAATGTGAAACAGCAGTTGCAAGGCGATAGCTGAGCCGATGATTTCGGCGATATCTGTCGCCATGATGGCCGATTCAGCAACAACCCACAATAAGATGCCAGAGAATTTGTTCGTGTGCTCTCGCGTCAATTGGGCCAGGTCTTTACCAGTAACGATGCCCATTTTGGCCGCCATGGATTGCAGCAGCATGGCAATCAAACTCGACAGCAGGACCACTGCCAACAGGCGATATTTGTACTGCGCACCACCGGCGATAGAAGTGATCCAGTTACCAGGATCCATATACCCCACGGCGATCAGAATGCCAGGACCGGTATAGGCCATCAAAGTCTTGAAGAAACCGGCATTTTTTGGGACTTCAACGGAGCCGTTGATCTCGTCTAGGGACTTATCAGCGATCGCGTCTTCTGATTTGATTCGTTCGATATCGATATGCTTATTCATCATATGAGCCTCTTTTCTATATAGATAGAAATTCGGTGACCATCGTGGCTCCCCACAAGCGGCACTTGGTCGAGCGCACGCTCAATTTCCATAGAATACTATAACCAGAATCCGGACCGTTGACAAGCCTTTTGTTAGGAGCGCCGAAGTTTTTGTAATGCCTGTCTCATAGGTTTCTCAGCACCACTTCAAGCGTGGATTAGCCGGCACTCAATCAGCTTAAGATCCGCGCCACCCGCTTGCGGATCGGCTCGTTGGTGTGATAGGCGCGCTTGGCGCCAAGGGCCAGCAGATCCTGCTTGGACGTGGCTTGCGTTAAGTGTTCAACGCCCAGACCGTGCGCATAAAACAGCGCATTGTTAGGGGTAAATGTGTCGATCACCACCGTGTGATACTGCGGGAAGGCCAAGGCAAAATACGCCACCTCCCCCAGCTGCATTGCCACTGGCGGCTTAGGCAAATAGCGCAGCCACGCCACTAAGCGCTGGTGGGTGTCGACATCTTTGACCTTGGCGATTTGCGCTTTGAAATTCGCCAGCGCATCGCTGGTATGTACCAGCAAATGTGTGCGGTGGCTTGGCGACGCGACAGTTGGCACTAAGGGCTTAAGCATCGGCTGCAAACTCGCCCACCAAGCCGCTGTTGGCTCACTTGGCGCAACCAGCAGCGTGTCTAATTCCAAGCTGGTGTGATAAGCACTGGCTGAAACATCACTGGAGCCGATGATGCTCAGCGCCGCTGCTTCAAATTCAACGCTCAATAAGTGCGCGCCTAAAGGCCGATCAGCCGGCGTATAAAGCATCGCACCGGCGTGTTGCAATTCTTGCAAATCAGCGGCGCAACTAGGCGTAAATTTGGTGTTGCACACAATTGAAACCTCTGCTTGATCGATCACCAACGCCTGATCCAAAGTCGAAGCCAACTCATGCAAACCGCCGCTGGTGATGCTTGGCGCCACAATATGCAAGGCTTTGATGCGGGCAAACTGGCGCAAGGCATTAACCAACGACGGCAGATTCAACGCCAAAGGCAGCACTTCTTGAAAACTGGCTTGGCGCGCGGCGGCTTGCTGCAAAGCGCGGCGCACGGTGTGCAACAACTGCGGATCTGCGCCTAAACTTGGCGCCGCCGGCTGCACTGAAGCTTTTGGGGCTGGCGCTGCAGGCTGATTTAATGCCTGCCAAGTTGCAGGCACCGGCCCAAACGCCGGCAGCAGCACTTGCACGGCGCGCTTAAGGGCTGCTTGCGGCACTTGCAAATATGCGGCTAATTGCGCCGGATCGACACCCGGCAGCAATTGCTGGCACAACTGCCACCCCGTCGGCTGCGTTAAGCTGCCGTAAAACACCCACGCCCCAACGCGCGCAGGCAAGTTGTGGGCTTTGGTCCAAGCGCGCTGAGCGTCAGTCAATTCGGCGTTACTGATCGGCTGTTGCACCGCTTGGGATACCAAGTTGCGCGCCAAGTCATAATTCACCAGCATGCCGATCACGCGCTGCAGCCATAAGGTTTTATTGTGCGCCAAGGCGGCTTCCACACGGTGCGGGCGCAAGGCCAGCCACAAGGTTTCACTGATGTTTGGGCCATATAACGCTGCGGCATGAGCCAACACGGCTTGCCCTAGCGCCGCAAAGTTGGCCAATCGTTTCGCCAAGCGCTTGCTGTGAATATCGACCACCGCGGTGTATACCGCCCGAGTCAGTTTCGGGTTGGTCGCATGCAGCGCGGTGTAATTTAACCAATTTGACATCTTATCCTCCATCAAACAAACGTACGTTTAATTCTACGTGGCCACTTGGTCACCGTCAACTACCGCAAAAAAAATTTTGTGCGCAAAGCCTGATTTGACGCGCATCAGTGCTGATTTTAGCGCCTGGTGGCAAATTTTATGGTGAAATATGGTTGCATGATCGCGCTAAAGCGGCTATGATAAGCAACATTAAAACAAAGCGAAAAACTGACGAGAGACAAGTAAGACGACGCTGGCCATCCAGTGAGTCGGGGGCAGTGCAAACCCGATCGGTACCGGTCTTCTGAATAACACTCTCCTAGTTGCTGACCCAACGACATTCGTCTAGTAGGCTCAGTCGCGTTCGGGGCGTTATCATCCGAAAGCGCATGTTCGTGCGCTAATGAGGTGGTCCGGGGTATGCCGGACAACTTGGGTGGTACCGCGAAATAAAGTCTTTCGTCCCTTGATAACTGGGGCAGAAGACTTTTTTATTTTGTCCTAAATACAACAAGGGAGTTCTGTTCATGCAATTACTTACACCACAAGGTTATGATCCTAAATTGTCCCCGCGCAAGACGCAAGAGGCGATTCGCTACATCCGTGAAACGTTCCAAGACGAATTCGGCAAGCAAATGAACCTCAGCCGCGTGTCCGCCCCAATGATGGTCGACCACGCCACTGGCTTAAACGATAACTTAAACGGCGTCGAAAAGCCTGTTTCCTTCACCATGGCCGCTATGCCTGGCCACCAAATGGAAATCGTGCATTCTTTGGCCAAGTGGAAGCGCAACGCCTTGGGTGAATTCGGCTTTCAACCAGGCGAAGGCTTGTACACCAACATGAATGCCATTCGCAAAGACGAAGAACTCGACAACTTCCACTCCATTTATGTTGATCAATGGGACTGGGAAAAAGTCATCACCAAAGAACAACGCACCGTTGAAACCTTAAAGGCTACTGTGCGCCAGATCTTCAAAGTGATCAAGCACATGGAACACGAAGTTTGGTACAAGTACCCAGAAGCGGTTTACCATCTGCCTGACGAAATCCACTTCGTCACCACGCAAGAACTTGAAGACCGCTGGCCTGATCTTGATCCAATGGCCCGCGAAGATAAAATCGCCAAAGAACTTGGTTGTGTCTTCGTGATGGGTATTGGCGGGGCTTTGAAGTCCGGCAAGCGCCACGACGGCCGCGCCCCTGACTATGACGACTGGTCATTAAACGGCGATATCATCTTCTGGTATGAACCATTAGACTGCAAGCTGGAAATCTCTTCCATGGGCATTCGCGTTGATGAAGACGCCATGGCCCGCCAGTTGAAGATCGCCGGGGCGGAAGATCGTTTGGAATTGCCTTTCCATAAGAAGATCATGAACCGCGAATTGCCATACAGCATTGGCGGCGGCATCGGCCAATCCCGTTTGTGCATGCTGCTGTTAGGCAAAGCCCATGTTGGTGAAGTCCAAGCCAGCGTCTGGCCGCAAGATATGATCGACCAATGCGAAGCCGACAACATTCACCTTCTATAATATAGAAGCAAAATATTTTCTTGACCGGTGTGTGAACTCACAAGTTCATGCGCCGGTTTTTTTATACGGCACTGTATTCATGCCGGAAAGGGGCCCCAGGGGCCCCTTTCCTTCTATGTTCGTTTCAGATTACACCAAATAGCGATCAAACTGTGATCGCATCAATTCTTGCCTGCCTCGACTATGGAAGGGCCGGGGTTGCGGCGCATCGTGGGGAAAGCGGCGGTCAGGCCGCGAAACGATCAGCGCAGTGAGACAAGCGGGTTGTGCTTGGCTTGCTGTGCTGATCGCGGCAAGAATCGAGACGGGCAAGTGAGCGCAGCGAGCGCCTGGCTCGATTCTTAGGCGTAAAACACGCGCTCTTTGCGTGGTTGGAGCCGGCCGCGCCGCCTGCGCCGCCGCTTTCCCCACGATGTGCAGCAGCCCCCGCCCGGCCCGTTGCCTTCAAGGAAACCGTTGCCACGAAATTCTTGACATCCCCTTATTTTGCGCTAACATTAATTTATCAATAAGCGCCACGGATCCTTAGTCCTTACTAGGCTTGGATCCGTGCGCGCTTTTTTATCAGAAACAACCAGATCGGAGTTGTGTCTATGTTTACGATCATCATGCACCACACTCATGGCAAAGCCCGCGCCGCGTTCTTCTTGGCGCCTTTGATCATGCTGGGCGAAGTGTTGTGCGACTTGCAACAGCCCACTTTGATGTCTCAAATCATCGATTCCGGCTTGGCGCACGGCGATGGCCATTACGTGTTGACGCATGCGGCGCTGATGCTGATGTTCGCCTTGCTGGGCGTGATGTGCGGTGCCACTTGTGGGACTTTAGGCAGTTATGCCTCGCTTAAAATGGGCGAAGCGCTGCGCAGTCATATGCTTGATATCGCCTTGATCAGCCGCGATCCAGCCGGACTAGCCCCGGCGACGTTGATCACGCGCATCACCAACGACGTCACTCAGATGCAAAACCTCGTGATGATGGTCACGCGCGGTATGGTGCGCTCGCCGATGCTGCTGTTAGGCGGGATTGTGATGTCGGCAATCGTGTGTCCGGACTTGGCGCCGATTTTGTTTATCATCATGCCGATCCTTGTGGTGTTCTTGCTGATCGTGGTGCGCCGCTCGATTCCAAAATATTTGGCCATGCAACAAGCCGTCGATCGCGTCAACCGCAGTATGCGCGAGAACCTCCAAGGCGCCAAAACCATCAAGTCTTACGTGCTGGAAGACCACCAATTGGCGCAATTCAACACTGACAACTTGAATCTGCAAACCACCAGCCAACAAGCCGCCATGGCCACAGTCACCTTAGGCCCGGTGATCCAATTGATGTTAAACCTTGGCGTCGTGGTGGCGTTAGGTTATGGCGGCAGTTTGGCCATCAGCAGCACGATTTCTGATGGCCAGATCATTGCTTTTGTCAATTACATGATCCAAATCACCACCGCCATGATCCAAACTGTCAACATCATCACCGCCTTCTCCCGAGCCATCACCAGCGCCACCCGGGTGCAAGCGGTGCTGGATGAAACAGTTGTCGTGCCGCAAGCCACCAGCCAAGTCCCAACAGACAACACGATCGTCTTTGACCATGTCACCTTCGGCTATGATCAAGCCACCCCGATCTTGGCTGACATCAACTTAACCATCCCTGCCGGCACCACTTTAGGCATTGTCGGTCCCACCGGTTCTGGCAAAAGTTCCTTGATCAATCTGTTGACGCGCACCTACGATGATTACAGCGGGACAATCAGCATCGGCGGCGTCGATATCCAAACCTTGTCGCTTGAAGCCTTGCATCGGCGCATCGGCGTGGCCTTGCAAGACTCGATCCTGTTTTCAGGCACGATCGCTTCAAATTTGCGCTTTGCCAAAGCCGACGCCACGCCAGCCGAGTTGCAAAAAGCGGCGGACATGGCTGCCGCTAGTGAATTCATCACCCCGCTAGCCAAGCAATTTGACGCTTCAGTCGAACAGCGCGGCAAGAACTTCTCTGGCGGCCAGCGCCAGCGGCTGAATCTGGCGCGCGCATTCACCGGCGATCGGCCGATCGTGATCTTAGACGACGCAACTTCTGCGGTGGATCAAAGCACCAACGCGCAGATCAAAGCGGCTTTGGCCAACTCGCGGGCGCATGAAACCTCGATCATCATTTCCCAGCGCGTGACCAACGTCATGGATTGTGACCACATCATCGTGATCAATGCCGGTGCGATCCAAGCTTCAGGCACCCATGATGAATTAATGCAACAGTCGCAATTCTACCAAGACTTGGTCAAGACGCAATTAGGAGGCGACCGCTATGCAAATGAATAGACCGCGGCGCAATATCCATCGCCAGAAAGTCGTTGTTGGCGATTGGCAAACCACCATCAAGCGAATCTGGGGCTACCTTGGCGCAAGTAAGCGCCGGCTGATCATCGTGTTCTTGTTGACGATCTTCACCACGGCAGTCACGATTGTCGGCACTCGGCTCAATGGGGTGGTGATCGATCGCTTCATCGCCAAACACCAGCTGCATACCTTGCTGATTGTCTGCTTGGGCATGGCCATCGTATACGTCTTGGCCAGCGGCTTTGTGTATTTTCAAAACAGCATCATGATCAAAGTTGCCCAAACCACCAGTGCGGCGATTCGCAAAGACGTGTTTGCCAACTTGCAGAAGCTGCCGATGCGCTATTTTGACACGCATGACAACGGCGACATCATGAGCCGCTTGACCAACGATGTGGATAACATCAACACCGCATTGATGCAGACTTTCGTGCAGCTTTTCACCGGCATCATCAGCATTGTCGGCATGGGCGCGGCGATGATCATTTTGTCGCCGGTGTTATTTGCCATCACCTTGTTGGCCACTGCGGCAACATATTGGTTCTCGCGCACCGTTGCGCGCTTGACCCAGAAGGCCTTCATGACCCAACAAGTGGCGTTAGGCAGCTTGAACACCCAAATCGAAGAATCAGTTTCGGGCAAACAAGTGCTGCAGTTATTTGATCATATCGAGCCGACCATGACCACATTTAATGAAACCAATGCCAATTACACCCACGCCGCCTTTATTGCCCAAGCGCTGTCCAGTATCATCGGCCCTTTTAACAACATGACCAACAACATCGCTTACGTCTTGATCACCGCTGTAGGGGCGGTGTCGATTCTGGGCCATTGGGGCGGGATCACCGTTGGCGTCATCTTCACCTTCCTGTTGTATCTGCGCAACTTTACCGGCCCAATCAACAACTTATTGGACTTGATCAACACGCTGCAATTGTCGCTGGTTTCTGCCCAACGGGTGTTTGAACTGATCGATGAGCCCACTGAACAAGACGTGCCTGATGCTTTAACGGTGACGCATACCAAGGGCCATGTCGCATTTGATCATGTCACGTTTGCCTATGATTCAAGCCGCACGATCTTGCATGACGTCAACATCGACGCGCAGCCTGGTGCCGTCATTGCCTTGGTCGGGCCCACCGGTGCCGGCAAAACGACCATCATGAACTTATTGACCAACTTATATCCGCTGCAGTCTGGCCGCGTCTTGCTGGATGGTACCGACGTGACCAAGCTGCATCGCGCCGATTTGCGCCACTTGGTGACTGTGGTCCAGCAAGAATCATATCTGTTCAGCATGTCGATCCGCGAAAACATTCGCTTGGGTCGCCCGCAAGCCACTGATGAAGAAGTGATCCAAGCCGCGCGTGCCGCCAATGCCCACACCTTCATCACCCAACTGCCAGACGGCTATGACACCCAACTGCGGGAAAACGCCAGCAGCCTTTCTCAAGGCCAGCGCCAACTGTTAAGCATCGCGCAAGCCTTCGTCACCCAAGCGCCGATTTTGGTGTTAGACGAAGCCACCGCCGCCATCGACTCCAACACTGAGGCGTTGGTGCAACAAGCCATGAGCAAGCTGATGCGCGGCAAAACCAGCTTTGTGATCGCCCATCGCCTGTCAACGATCCAAGCGGCCGATCAGATCTTGGTCATCGATGCAGGCGCGGTCATCGAATCTGGTACCCATCAAGAATTGCTTGCTAAACATGGTTTCTATGCCAAGCTATATAACAGTCAATTTGATCAGCGTTAAGCTAATGGCGCGGTTTCGTGCCCGATTTGGGTCACGAAACCCCGCCTTTTGTATTGCCAAAAAAGCACGTATGAAAGCGATATTACACGCATTTTGGCTGACAGCGTTTTCTTGTTTGGAACATATTCACAGGTATTCGGATCGTGTCTACGGTCGGCAGACGGATTTTCTGAAAATCGTTAATGAGGATGCTACAATTGGCTTCAGCATAAGGGGTGTTAACGATGGAAGAAAACGCAAAATCCGCGCGTCAAATGGCGCTGATCGGCAGGCTGGGCTCAGCTTTGTCGATCGCAATGTATGTTTCATACGTTCCACAGATCATCAACAACTTGTCTGGGGCCAAAGGTAACCCCTTGCAGCCGCTGGTTGCCGCGATCAACTCGCTTTTGTGGTGTTTGTACGCGGTGATGCACAAGAAAACCGATTGGCCGATCCTCATCGCCAACGCGCCTGGGATCGTGTTTGGCCTGGTGGCATTTCTCACAGCGATTTAAGAAAAAGCCGACTTGCAAAAATTTGCAAGTCGGCTTTTACTATAGCGGCTTCACCAAGTTGTACCAGACTTCGCCGGCATGCGTCGACTCAGATTCGCCTTCATTGACATACCCATTGGCTTCATAAAATGGCACCAAGCGCGCCAAACACGTTAAGGTAATGGCTTGGCGCTTTTGCGCAGTGGCCACTGTCGCCAATTGCTGCAACAACGCCGCCCCGACGCCGTGTTTGCGCATATTCACGGCCACCGCCAGGCTTAACACGGCTTGATAAGGCGCCTCAAGGGGATTGGCAACGGCTTGTTCAAACAAATCATCCGCCAAATAACGCGCTTTGATCGCCGGGCCCACCACATAGCCGGCAAGATGTTGTTCAACAACCGCCACGATGAACGTGTCCGGATAAGCCTGGATCCGCGCTTGCATCGCTTCTTGCGTGGCGGCTTCATCAGGCGTGAAGCCGGCTTGTTCAATGGTCATGATCGGATTTAAGTCACTTAATTTAGCAGGGCGAAATTCAATATTCACTGCGACACCAACTTTCTTTGCTGTCGCTAGTATAGCATCAAGGATTTTGCACCGCCACCCCGATCAAACCTGGCCCGGTGTGCACGCCGATTGCCGCAGACACTGAACCGGTATAAGCCACATGATGGCCGGCTTGTTCAATTGCGGCCGTCACGGTGTGCAGCAATTCTGGATTGGCCCCATGCGCCACGGCGATGGTGCTTTGCGGGGTGACTTGCGCCAGCGCAAGTTCCAGCAGTTTCTTGATGGCTTTGTGTTCAGAGCGAACCTTGGCCACCGCCGCCACTTCGCCGCGCTCGTCCACAGCTAACAGCGGCTTGATTTGCAAGGCGGTGCCTAGCACTGAAGCGACTTTACCAATGCGCCCGCCGGCTTGCAAATATTTAAGCGTGGGCACATATAACCACACGTGGCTGTGGGCAATAGCATGTTGCACCGCGGCAATCACCTCCACAAAGCTGTGGCCTTGATCGATCAAATCCAATGCATACACCGCCAACAACCCGCTGCCAATGCCGGCGCTTTTGCTGTCTAACGTCATCACCTGACCTTCCGCAAACGCCCCAGCGGCCAGCCGAAAGCCTTGATAGGTAGCCGATAAGCCGCTGGAAATGGTGATGCCCAACAACTTGGTATAGCCTTGATCAAACAACGCCTGCATTTGTTGGGTGATCAGCCCAGGCGCCGGGCTGGCGGTTTGCGGCAAGTTATCTGTCGTTAAGTGGGCATAGAAATCATCTGGCGTTAGATCCACACCGTCTTGAAAATCTTGGCCATTCTGCCGCACATGCAGTGGCACCACTGCGACATTAGAATGCGCGGCTAACACTTGCTGCGGCACATCAGAACCGGAATCAACGATCAACGCGATTTTATCAGTCATGTTTATCCTCCGTTACCAATTGTGGTTAACAAGAGCATAACCATTTCAATGCATTTTGTAAATGGCATAAACACTATATGCCGTCATAAAAGTCAAACCGCCGCCTGATCAAGATGAGGCGGCGGTTTGCGGGTGTTGCTTATGTGCCGGGTCAAAAGCCGGTATTGTCATGACTCATTAACCTAATAACCGCAACGCCATATAACTGCCGGCATCAGTGCCGATCACATCGCGATATGCCAACGCCACCAACGTGTGAAAGCCCAACGCGTTGGCAAAGCCACGTTCACCAAATCGAACCATTGACTTGCGCATGACGCTTGCCGCCTTTCTCACATCACCAGCCGGCTTTTGACCCACTTCAAGCCTAGCGCCGTGCAAGAAATTCGTCAAACTTTTGCTTGAGCCGCTTGCGCAAATTCGTCAGCAAACGCGGCCACATCATCCCCGACTACCGCCAAGACATCTTGATGTTGCGCCGCGGCGTCTTCAAACAACGCCAGCAGCGCTACCAAAGCCTGCGCGTTGGGCAAATACGTCGGCGCAATGGCAACTTTAAACCAATACCGTGAAATTGCCTGATACACCACTTGATAATCATGCGGCAGCGCTTTGACGCGGGCTTGATGCGCCCGCCATTGTCGTTTATCGTCTAGGATCGTCACAGTCTTACCTCCCTAATTGCTTGTGCACATCAGCATTGAGCTGTTGGCGCCACTTGTCTTGTAAGACCTTGACGCCGCTGGCCTGCGCGGCAGCCGCGGCAAAATCAGCCGCGTCTTCGCCTAACACCACAGCCACCGGCTCACCTAATGCGGCAGTTTCGCTAAACAATTGCACAATGCCGGCCAACACCGGCATCACATTGCGCCCGGTAAAACTCGCCGCGCCTTGGCGATAATCGCCGCCGCCCCACAAGGTTTGGGTGATGGTTTGCCAAGCGGCTTGATAATCTTTCGGCAAGGTGGCGATAGTTTGCGTATATGCCGCCATTTGCCGATCCATGTCTGCGCCAGTGAGTTTATCCCAAAGTTTCATGTCGTTGCGCCTCCAATTCTTGCATCCGTTGCGCCAAGAAGTCCCACTTCTGCCAAAATGTTGCCAAATACGCCTGTCCTTGCGCATTTAAGCTGTAGAATTTGCGCGGCGGGCCGACTTGCGACTTGCGCCTGACCACAGCTAACAATTGCTTGCGCTCCAAGCGCAACAACACCGTGTACACCGTGCCTTCGACAATGTCTTCAAAGCCCAAGTCGATCAAGTATTGCGTGATCTCATAGCCATAAGTTTCCCCTTGGGCGATGCGCTGCAACACCACGCCTTCCAGCACGCCTTTAAGTAATTCAGTTAAGTCTTGCATGCTGCCACCTCTTTATTCGTTATCACTAGGTACTGGTACATCATATTACTAGGTAGCAGATGTGTCAACCTTTGGCGCACAAAAAATCCCCGCCAAGTTGCTGGCGCGGATCTCAATGATTATTCAGCTAACACGCCATGTACGACCATCACTTCGCCGGCTTCAGCTGGTGCTTCCAGCCAGTGGAATTCACCAGGCGCCATCACCACCGCTTGGCCTGGCACCAGCGTGGTGGCTTCATCATCGGTATGAAAGACAATGGCGCCTTTAATGGCGACAACAGTCACCGTCATTAATGAACGGTGGCGCTTGATGGTAAAGCCTTTAGGCAACACCAAGCGCACAATGCTTAAGTGGCGCTTTGACAACATGCGATCAGGGCCTTGGCTAACGGATAAATCAGGATTGAGGATTTGCATAAGTAAGCCTTTCTACAACAAGATAGCTTTATTATACACTTATCATGATTGTCTCAGTATATCCTCATTATTGCTTAGCAGCTCACCCCAGCGACCGTTAACCCTTTGCCAAAAGCCGCCAAGACGTCCTTGCCTTCTGCGATTCGCAGGCCATCATCGAAGCTGTGGGCGTTGTCCTTCAAGCGGATCTGATGATCAACAAAATCCAACACCAAGCCTTGTTCCAAGAACAACAGATCATATTCAGAGCTGTAAAGCGAAAGGCCTGCCGCATTGGTTAAGTGCACCGGATATTCTGGATCAGGTGCATCCAAGGCGATCAAGGTGAAACGCGAGCCAATGGTGCAAGCGCCGCCTTGCAACGAATATTTGCCGCCGCCATCATCGGCGATCAGCAACAGCGTGCGCTGAGCTAACTTTTTGGCTTTCATCAGCGCCACAAACGCCGGGGTCAAAGTGATTTCTGTCATCATAGATCCTCCTTGATTAGGTTACTTTTCGTCAGTGTCTCACCTCATCGCCGCTGATGCAACTAAAAAGTGCCCGACCACAGTCAGGCACAATGAATTCGTTAATCTTGCATCAATACAGCCAAGGCCAAGTAAACCCAGATCAAGACGCCGCCGCCAAAAACAAACAACAGCCGCACCCAAATCGAACTGATTCCTAAGCTTTCGGCTAAACCGCCACATACCCCTGTGAACACGCGATCAGCTTGTGATTTGCGTAAACGCATCATTTTCACCCCACTTGATTTGATAACTTAAGCATACCAAGTTAAGGCAATCAGCGCCTCAGTCAGCAAACGGATAAGCGCTCAGCCGCAAGCCCGATTAGGCGATGACTTTAGCCACTGCGGCGTTGACCGCATCAGC
Source organism: Lacticaseibacillus jixiensis (assembly GCF_042847315.1). Lineage (NCBI taxonomy): Bacteria > Bacillati > Bacillota > Bacilli > Lactobacillales > Lactobacillaceae > Lacticaseibacillus > Lacticaseibacillus jixiensis. The sequence goes on along the minus strand of NZ_BAAFPR010000013.1, from coordinate 45,158 downwards.
TTCAGCTTTAACTAAGTCCACGCGGCTTTGGATCACTGTGGTGTCCATGGCGATTTCACGACTCAAGCCAGGATTTTGTTGCAGCGGTTTGAAGAAGGCGATGAATTCAGCCAAGCGCCCAGGCGTTTCAAATACGCGTGAGGTCACAGTGATGTAAGTCGGGAACTCCATATCGCCGCCAACTGTGGCTTCCAGCCAGCTCCAGCGCGTGCGCAGCCAGTCCCAAGCCAATTGTTGACCTTCCGGATTGGCTAAGACGCCGGCAAACCAGGCGCGCAAATCTTGCGGCTTGATCGTATCGGCATCTTCAAAGGCGGCCACAACGATCTTTAATTGCGCCAAGTCTGGCGTTTGGGTCAACGCCGCGCACAAGTCGCGCTTGTAATTGGCGTCGGCACTGGTGCGATAAGCGTCTAACAACTGCGTGAATTTCTCGGCGGTGTTGAAATTGGCCAATTCGTTGCGCAAGATATACACGCGTGTATCTGCCGGCAAAGCTTGCGGCTGTGTTGCATGGGCTTCAAATTGTTCATGCGCCGCCAACAATGCATTAGGCGTCTTGGCGTATAACGCGGCATTTAACACATAAGGCCGCGCCAACGTGTCGGCAAACGTATCTGAATCTTTCGGCGTCCAGCCTAAGCGTTTTAAGGCAGATTCGCTGAGCTTGGCAAACAACTTGCGCAATGCCGCATTCTCTGCGCTGTGCGGGGCGGTGAACTTCTTTAAGCTGTTGGCTAAGGTGTATAACGCCGCTTGCACGATTTGAGAGTGACTGTCAGCAAAGTTTGGCAGCATCGCCACGACTTCGGCATACCCCAGCACCTGACCTTCCGCCAGCAAGCGCTGATCTTGGATCAATTGCATTTGGGTGATCGCATCCAGTTGGGTCACTTCTTGCATGATGTCGTTAAGCAAGGTTTGATCATAATGCACGATAAAATGCGACTCGTTGCCATCATTTAAGCGCAAGGCATGGCCTGCTTGGCTGCGCAATTGTGCATAGTCGCCGAGATCAAGCGTGGCGTCTTTCATTAATTGCGGGGCGTTGAAGTTGGCTTTTAACGGGATCTGCCACAAGCGGCCGCGATCTTGGCCTTGGCCGATGAAGAATTGTTCTTGGTGCAATTGCAAATGGCCATCAACGACGGCAGCATTAACGGTTGGGTAGCCTGGTTGTTCCAGCCAAGAATTCATCACCGCCCCGACATCGATGCCGGAAGCTGCCCCTAACGCAGCCCACAAGTCAGCACCAGTGGCATTGGCGTATTGATGCTTGGCAAAATACTGCTTCAACCCAGCGCGCAAGGCGTCATCGCCTAACAAAGCGCGCACCATGACTAACATCCGCGAGCCTTTGGCATACACGATTGCCGAATCAAACAAGGCATCGATTTCTGCCGGATCTTCAACTTGGACATGCACCGCTTGCACGCCATCGGTGGCATCGCGGGTCAATGCGGCAATGGCTTCATCGGTTTGGAAGGTTTCCCAAATGTGCCATTGCGGCATTAAGGCATCTACGGCGACGTATTCCATCATGTTGGCAAAGGATTCATTCAACCATAAATCATCCCACCACTGCATGGTCACCAAATCACCAAACCACTGATGCGCCAGTTCATGGGCCACCACCGTTGCCACGCGTTGCTGCATTTCCAAGCTGGTATGTGCTGGATCGATGGTCAAATACGCTTCGCGGTATGTGACCAAGCCCCAGTTTTCCATGGCGCCGGCTGAGAAATCTGGCAGCGCCAATTGATAAGAATGCGGCAGCGGATAAGGGGTTTGGTAGAAGTCTTCGTAGAATTCAATGGACCGCTTGGCAATGTCCAAGGCAAAATCCAATTCCTTGGCGGCATGCGCTTTGGTGGCAAACACGCCGATTTCCACGCCGGACTTGGTGTGCGTCAGCTTGCTTTGCAAATCGCCAAAAGCAAACGCCACCAGATACGTGGCCATTTTAACGGTGGTGGCAAAATGGTGATAGCCGTCAACAACTTTGGTTTGGGGCATGTTGGCGATAATGGTTTCGCCTGGTTGTTCGTCAAACTTCACCGCCAAGTCAAATGTCGCCTTGGCAGCAGGTTCATCAATGCTTGGAAACGCCTGGCGTGCTGCAGTGGTTTCAAATTGGGTGCCGATGATCTGCTTGCGCACGCCATCGACTTGATAATATGACGGGTAAATGCCCATCATTGAATCGGTTAACGGCGCGGTGTAGTCGACTGCCAAGGTGACGTCACCGGCTTTAGGCAAGGTGATGTCGATGCGCTCTGTGGCATCATCAACGGTATAAGGCACCGCAGCACCGTTTGCACTAACGGCGCTGACCTTGAGATATTTCTGGTTTAAGGCCATTTGCGCCGCAGCGGCAATGCCTGATACCGTGGTGTGGCCAGTAATGGTTTTGGCCTTGCGATCGATCGCCAAAGCCACCGTGTAATGTGCTGGTGTGAAACTGCTAAGTAAACGAGTTGATTCTCCCATGCCAATACCTCTTTTGATTAAGAATTAGATTAATTCTATTATACGCCTCACACTTTCACCGCGGGGAAAATTTGGCTTGTTGCGGCATCGGAAAATGCTTACACTAAAAGTATCAACCGTTCAGAAAGGATCCCTCATGCAACCTTATGCAATCTTCATGGACATCGACGGCACCTTAGTCGACCGCACCCAAATTCCCACTGCCGAAACTGTTGCCGCCATCGCCAAATATCAACAAGCCGGCCATCAATTCTTCATCGCCTCAGGCCGGCCGCTGTTTTCCGCTTCAGTCATGGCCAAGCGCATCGGCGACAATTTAAACATCATCTGTTCTAACGGCTCAGTCACCAAAATCGGCCCCACCGTCCACAACATTCACTTAACCTCACAAGCCTTAAGCGGTATTTATGCCATCGCCAAGCGCTATGATGTGCGCACCCATTTCTTCACCAAAACCGGGGTGATCTTCTTAGACGATCCTGATGCCAATGTTTCTTGGGACGCACGCAACCGCATCGCCGGCGAAGACGCCAAATACAATCATGTCGTCCATTCCGCAGACGCGTTGTTGCAATTTGAAACCCAAATCACCAACGGCTTTGCCTTTTGTGCCGATGACACCCGCCGAGACGCGGCCAAAGCGGCCATGGCCGCACTGGCTGATGTTGACGTGTCGTCTTCCAACCATGACAACATTGAAATCACCGCCCGAGGCATCAACAAAGCCTTCGCCATCAAGCAAGTTTGCCAAACCATGCACATCCCCTTGACGCACACGATTGCATTCGGCGATGGCGACAACGATTTGCAAATGCTTGAAACTGTCGCGCATGGCGTGGCCATGGGCAATGCCAATCCCACTGTGGCCGCTGCCGTTTGTGAACACACCTTAGACGTGCACCATAACGGCGTGGCCCATTATCTGCAGGATTTCTTCCACTAAAATAAGCGCTGCCAGCAGCGCTTATTGATGATTTTATTCCGTATGTCCTTCGATGGTCACCCGATCGCGTCCGGCACGTTTGGCTGCGTATAAATAGCTGTCAACGCGGCGAAACAGCACCGTCGGGTTGGCATCAGCTTCGCGACAATAAGTCATGCCAAAAGAACTCGTCAAGCGCACCGTGCCTTTGCTGGTTGGTACCGCCAGTTGTCTGACCACATTTTGAATCGTAAATAACAGATTCTGCGCCGCTTCTGGCGTCATATCCGGCAAGATCACCGCGAATTCTTCGCCGCCAGTGCGATACAAGCGCGCTTGGGCGGTGGTGCGCCCGAGATGGTATTGCACGGCGTTGGCAAAGTGCACCAGCACCTTGTTGCCAATCAAATGACCATAATGATCGTTGATCGCCTTGAAGTGGTCAACGTCCATTTCGATCAAGGCAAAAGGCGCGGGTTTTTGTTCAAACATGTCGTTGAGATCAGTTTGAAAAGTCGCCCAATTGCGCACCTGCGTCAACGCGTCGTATTGGACTTCGCGCGTTAAGCGGGCCACCACGCGCTGGTCTTTTTGGTGATAATGGTCGAAATCCAGCAAGGCCAAATACCCCCACACAAACGCAATGTAACAGACCAAAATCTCGCCTGGCTTAGCATTTGCGCCGCGGCGCAAATATATCGTGCCCCAAAACATTGCCGCAGCCACAAACGGGATGAAGAAGCGATACGCTTGATGAAAGCGCCCTTGCGGCAGCCAGCGCGCACCATACACCACCAAACACGCCAGCACATCCATCGCCAAAGCGCCGCCTGAGAACTCCGGATCCGTGGCAAACACCGCCAAGCCGCAAATTTGAATCACCAAGAAGGCCCAGGTGGAATCGATCAATAAATTGGCGGTGACTAAGATCAACAATTGCAAACTCAAGAACACATCATTGATCGCTGCCGGCGCGCCGATGGCCAACACCCGCAAGCTGATCACCAAGCTGCAAATATAAATCACTTGCGGCACCAAGCGCATACGCTCATTGAGTTCATGGCGGACTTGTTGTTTCTGGCGGGTGCCAGCGACCACTTGGGCGTTAACGGTGGCATAACCGAGAATGCCGATCACCACAAAGAACAAAGTCCGTAACATACTCATCAGGCGTGCGCCTCCTTTGGGGTTTAGACGTCAACGCCAATGCGCGTATCCAAACCAGTGATTATTATATAACAAAATATTTTTATTAGAAATCATGGATATGCCGTTTTATTGAGAAAACGCTATCCTTTCACTTGCTCACATGGTATATTCGACACGTCAAAGGAGGACTTGCCGTGAACGAAAAACCGATCATTCCCAATCTTACTTCGACTTTGCGCACCAACATCGTCGAATCCCCTGATGCGATCCGCAAAGCCACTGGGATCCGCTTGTTTGGCAAGCGCATCAAAACCATTGTCTATTCCACCGATGTGGCGGTGATCGCCAATTGCGATGCCGATGCGATCTTAGCGGTATACCCTTGGACGCCGAACACCCGCATCCTGGATGCCATCGGCCGCGTCGCCAATGTCCCGATTTTAGCTGGGGTCGGCGGCGGTTTGACCAAAGGCCTGCGCTCGGCGACAGTAGCGCGTTTTGCCGAAGAAAACGGCGCCCAAGCCGTGGTGTTAAACGCGCCAACGAGCTTAGAAACGTTAAACAGCGTGCGCAAAATCGTCGACATCCCGATTTTTTATACCGTGGTTAATCAAACCACTGATCTTGAGCGGTACATCAAAGCCGGCGTCAATGCCTTAAACATCGCCGGCGGTAAACAAACCGCCGAGCTGGTTGCTTGGGCGCGGGCGCAAATCGACGCTGCGCATCCGCATTTTCCAATTATTGCCAGCGGCGGCAAAACCGATGAGCAGATCCAAGCCACGATCCAAGCCGGCGCCAATGCCATTACCTACACCGCCTATGGCATGACTGAAAAGACGTTCCATGAGAAAATGGCGCATTATCGCGAAGAACAAGCGCCTAACGAATAACGCAAACAAACGCCGGGTCACCGCGATTGAATCAATCGCGGTGACCCGGCGTTTGGCTGTGAAATGGTGCGAAACCTAAATGCTTTTTACTTCTGCAACTTCAAGTTGTTGATGTTTTCGTAGTATTCGGCAATGGCACTGTGGTCTTCTTTCTCATGACCATATGTCTTCAAAGATTGTAAGATCTCCATGGCTTCAGCGGTGAATGGCGTGGAAACGTTGATATCATGCGCAGTGTCCAAGGCGTTTTGCAAGTCTTTGATGTGTAATTCAACTCTGAAGCCTGGCTTGAAGTCGCCAGAAAAGATCTTGTGGGACTTTTGGTCCATGACCACAGAGCCGGCCAGGCCGGTGTGAATGGCGTTATAAACAGATTCTGGATCGACGCCAGCCTTCTTGGCCAAAGAATAAGCTTCGGAAATCGCGGCGATGTTGATAGCCACGATCATTTGGTTAGCCAACTTGGTGATGTTGCCGGCACCATACACGGTGTCGACCAAGTTGACCGAGCCGCCCATGGTTTCAAGCAATGGCTTGTACTTGTCAAAAGTGGCTTGCGGGCCGCCAACCATGATGGCAATGGAGCCGTCAATGGCTTTAGGTTCGCCGCCGGAAACTGGCGCATCCAAGAATTCTACACCGATTTCGCCTAAGCGCTTGGCAAAGGATTGCGAAGCTTTCGGCGCGATGGAAGACATATCGATGACGGCTTTGCCTTTGCTTAAGCCGGAAACGATGCCGTTGTCAGCAAACAATGCGGCTTCAACATTAGGAGAGTTTGGCAGCATCGTGACGACGACTTGAGTCTTTTCTGCCACGTCTTTGCCGCTGGTGCCGGCAGTGGCGCCGGCTTTAACGACTTCGTCCACCGCGTCTTGGTTAAAGTCGAAAGCCACCACGTCGTAGCCCGCCTTCAACACATTCTTGGCCATGGGCTTGCCCATGATCCCTAAACCTACAAAACCTACTTTATAATCAGCCATAATTATTTGCTCCTTTTCATTAAAAATGCACGGATCACAGTTTCGCCTGCGATCGTTAAATTACATTGCACCTGCTTCAAGGCTTCCGCCAAACTCGTTGGCCCCAGCCCAATTGCCCATACGGCATCGATGCCGGCATCATATACCGCATCAAGTTCTGCCGCTCTGGCGCCGACTAGTGCCACCACCGGCACGCCATGGGCTTTGGCCGCTTTGGCAATACCGATCGGGGCTTTGCCGTTAAGCGATTGGGCATCCATACTGCCTTCGCCGGTGATCACCAGATCACAATCTGTTAACTGGGCATCCAACTGCACCAAGTGCAAGATCTCATCAATGCCACGATAAACCTTTGCGTTGGTAAAAGCCAACAGCCCGGTACCTAAACCGCCAGCCGCGCCGGCACCAGGTAACGCGCCGATGTCTTGGCCGACAGTTGATGCCACCAGCTTGGCGTAATGGGCCAGCCACTTGTCAACTTGCGGCACTTGCGCTTGGGTGAGGCCTTTTTGCGGGCCGTATACTGCAGCGGCACCAGCCGGGCCGGTGAGTGGGTTGGTGACATCCGACAAGATCTTAATGCGCACTTGTTGGATCCGCGGATCAAGGTCTTGGACATCGATTTTAGCCAGTTGGGCCAACCCGCATGCGCCACACGAAATCGGCTCACCGGCTGCGGTATCAAAGCGCACGCCTAAGGCTTTGGCCATGCCCACGCCGCCATCGGTGCTGGCAGAACCGCCTAAGCCTAAATAAATTGTGGTGGCGCCTTCGTCAATCGCCGCTTCGATCAACTCGCCAACGCCATAAGTGGAAGCCCGCATGGCTTGTTGCGGCGCTTGGCTGGTAAGGTTTAACCCGGAAGCTTGCGCCATTTCCACAACTGCGGTGGTTTCGTTTAACATGCCAAACTCTGCGTCCACTTGTTCACCAAGCGGCCCGGTGACACGCTTGGCCACCACGCGGCCATGCAGCGCTGCGGTCAATGCCGCCACGGTGCCTTCGCCGCCATCGGCGATGGGGATTTTTGAGACTTTGGCTTGAGGAGCCACTTTATGGATCCCTTGTTCCACCCACTGCGCCGCCTGCAGACTGGTCGCGCTGCCTTTGAATGAATCGATCGCCACGACGATATGCATTGCCGACGCCTCCTTTAGTGATTACTGAATTACTTCAAGTAGCCTGCTTCACGCATGGCTTGCTTCATCTTCTCAAGCACCGGCCCGGTTGTGGCTTCTGTTGGCAACACGCTTGGCCCAACATCCATGCCCATTAAGTTGGCCATGTCTTTAGTGGCAGCTGGGAAGCTGGCAGCGTCTTGGGAGTTGCGGATCGGATTGAGTTTGAATTGGTTGGCGCGAGCGCCGGCGTAATCGCCAGCTTGGAATTTGTCATAAATGCCGCAAACCAATTCGGTGTACATATTAGCCGTTGAGCATACCGCCCCGACTGCACCAACACACAGCCCTGGGAAAACGATTGTGTCTTTGCCAGCAAAAGCTTGAAAATCAATGTCTTGCGTGCGGCGCACTAATTCTTCCAACTTGGTGACATTGCCGCTGGATTCCTTGATGCCAACAATATTTTCCACATCATGCGCCAACTTGACGATCAAATCGTCGCTCATGGTATAACCGGTACGCCCAGGGTTGGAATATAAGAGCATTTTCGTATCAGGTACAGATTCTGCGATGGTCTTAAAGTGGTGATAAAGTGCGGTTTCAGTCGGTTGGATAAACATCGGCTGCAAGACACTGATTGCTTCGATCGGCAATTGGGATGCGCGCTTGGCCAAAGCCACCGCCTGCTTGGTGCGGATGTGCCCGATACCAAAGTATACCGGTACGGCACCTGCGGCTTCATCTAAGATTGTCTTGGTGGCTTCGATCATTTCATCATCAGTGAACATGTAGAACTCACTGTTAGAACCAAACGCCAAGATCCCATCGATCCCGTTGTCGATCACGTGACGGGTGATCCAGCGCAGCTTCTTCAAATCGATATTTTCGTCTTGGTCAACTGGGGTGATGATCGGCACCAAGATCCCATGAATACGACTCAAATCAAATTTACTCATGACTTGCTCCTTTGTATTAGCGAACCATCGCTGGCTTCTTCGGGTCAAACTTCCAGCCGGGGATCAAATATTGCATTTGCTTGGCATCATCGCGACCGCCTAGGGCATGCTCAACATATAACTGATGCGCTGCAGCCAGCTTGTCATGATCCAAGGTGATACCTAAGCCTCGGCCATCACGCGGCACTGCGATTTCACCGCCAACGATTTGTGGCGACTGCTTGCACAAGCCTTGACCGTCTTGCCAGATCCAATGGGTATCAGCGGCATTGACGCGACCTGGAGCAGCCGCGGCGGCGTTGGCCACCATGGCCAACGAAATGTCGAAGTGGTTGTTGGAATGCACGCCCCAAGTCAGATCCAAGTCATGGCACAATTGCGCCACGCGCACAGAACCTTGCATCGTCCAAAAATGCGGATCAGCTAACGGAATGGATACTGAATCCAAGCGCAGCGCCGCTTTCATTTCCCGCCAATCAGTGGCGATCATGTTAGTGGCAGTTGGCAAGTCGGTGAGACGATGGAATTCCGCCATCACTTCACGGCCGGAGAAGCGCCCTTCTGCCCCGCAAGGATCTTCAACATAAGTCAAGATGCCTTGCATGTTGCGGCACAACTCAACGGCTTCATCCAAGCTCCAAGAACCATTAGGATCCAAGGTGATGCGGGCGTTAGGAAAGGCCTGCTTCAAGGCTTTGATTGCTTCGATTTCGACTTTGCCTTCAAAGACCCCGCCTTTAAGCTTGAAGTCTTCAAAACCGTACCGGGCATGCGCAGCTTTGGCTAAAGCCACGATTTGTTCCGGCTTGGTGGCTGGTTGACGCCGCAAGCGGCCCCATTCATCAGAATCATCATCGCCATCGATATACGGCAGATCAGTCTTGGACTTGTCACCGACGTAGAATAAGTACCCTAAGAACTTCACATGGTCACGGACTTGGCCATCCCCAAGCAAAGCGGCCACCGGCACATTCAGGTGTTGGCCTAATAAGTCTAACAATGGGGTTTCCACTGCGGTCATCACATGCACCGTGGTGCGCAAGTCGAAGGTTTGCAAGCCGCGGCCGCCATCATCGAAATCCTTGTAACGATTCTTGATGTCTTGCACGATCGCCTTGTATTCGCCGAGGCTGCGGCCGACGACTAAGTCTTTGACGGCTTCCAGGGTCTTGGTAATTTTTTCACCACCTGGCACTTCGCCGACGCCTTCGTTGCCGTCAGAATCTTTCAAAACGACGACGTTACGGGTGAAATATGGTCCATGAGCACCTGATAAATTTAATAACATACTATCGTAACCGGCTACCGGCACGACTTCCATACTTGTGATGGTTGGCACTGACATTTGAATCCCTCCGCTTCCTGTAAGCGTTTCAACATGGTTCTAGTATATGTTCAGTGCTAGACAAACTGAATAGTCGCCGACACTTAACTCGTGACACATTTCACGGGAAAAATGTTCTTTGTAACATTCACGGCTTTGTGTTATATTTATCGGCGAAAGGGATGAAACCTTATGCAGTTAGAGCCTAAAGTCGCTAGTGCCATTGTTGATAGCCTTAAAGACATCATTCATCATGAAATCAATTTGTTCGATACGACAGGAACGATCATTGCCAGCACCGACGCCAAGCGCGTCGGCACCTTCCATGACGGCGCCTACCAAGTGATCAAAAGCCGCCAGCCGGTCATCATCAGTTCTGACGATGAATTCCATGGCGCCCGCAAAGGGACCAATTTGCCGGTTTTGTTCAATGACTCCGTTGTCGCGGTGATCGGCATCACCGGCGATCCTGACACAGTCGCGCCTTTGGGCAACATCATCAAGAAGATGACGGAAATCTTGATCCGCGAGAACTGGAGTCAAATGACGCGCTACACGCGCCAAGCCAACTTCAATTCGCTAGTCGCCCAGCTGATCGCCAAAGAACATGACCGCTCCTTGATCGATTACTTAATGGCGGTGTTGGAAGTTCAACCTGATACGCCGCGCCAAGTCGTGGTTGCCCAAGTGCTTGCTGGCGGCAAACGCTCTGCCAGCTACACCGAAGCGGCTGAAACCATCGTCAAATACTTACAAAGCCTGCCGCAAACGTTCTATACGGCCACTGGCTCTGAAATCTGCTTAATGCTGGAACATCAGCCTGCCACTGAACAGCGCCGCTTGTTAGATCACTTGCAAAGTGAATTATCCACCGCTTGCGGCCAACCAGTAGCCATTGGCGTCGGCCGCCAAGTCCAAAACATCAACGATTACTGGCGCAGTTATCAAGACGCTGAAGCTGCCTTATCTTGGCAGCTGTTTACCAAACAAGCCAGTGTGCAAGCTTATGCGCAATTGGATTATCAATTGCTGTTGACCAAGCTGCCGCAGCAAGTCGGTAACGATTTCTTGAATCAAGTCTTAAAGAAGATCCCTGCCGATCAACTGCCTGAATTCAAAGAAGTGCTGAATGCTTATGTCACCCACAACGGCAGTATCATTCATGGCGCCGAAGCAATGTTCATTCACAAGAACACCTTCCAGAATCGCTTGAATCTTATTCACACCACCACCGGCTACAATCCTCGCGAGTTGCGCGATTTTGTCGTGTTATACCTGGCCTTTCAACTGGATGATTATTACCACTTCCAAAACCAGCGCCACCAACAGTGAGCGCATGACGCTTTACTGCTTTTGGGGCAGACAAAAAAGATCCTCGACACAATGTCGGGGATCTTTTTTCGGCTGCTAGATTAATCGTTGGTCTTTTGGGCCATTTGGGCTTGGACTTGGGTGTTGGCGTGACCAACACGGGTGCGGGTGACACCGTTTTTGGTTTCAACAACCTTGACGGTGGCGCCGTTGTCGCTGAGTTCAACATAATATGCGCTGACGCCTTCTGGCTTGGTGGTGATGTTTAAGCGCTGGCCGTCAACGGTGTAATGCACATCGTTGGTCACATCGGCATTGCCATTGCCGACGAACAACTCTGCCACCCGCGCGGTATGCCCGTTTGCGTCAGTCAATACAGACTTGGTGGCGGTGCTATTGGCACTGTTGGCATTATTGGTGTAGTAGTCGTCTTTCACTACCCGCTGCACGGCGGAGCTGGCCGTGTCATCAGTGATGGCGTGGGCTTGATTGACGCCGTATGTCGCCAACAGCACCGCGCCTAACGCAACTAACAGTAATGTATATAATTTTTTCATGGTGAGCCTCCAAGTGTGCAATCACTAGTACAGTTTCTCTACACTTATATCATACACCATCGTTACCGATGGTAAAGCCCTCGTGCATAAATTTGTACAATTATGGTGTAAAGAACATCTGGAAGCCGATACAATCACGTTTTCATGGTTCATGTGCCATCGAAGATTGTGAAATCACTAACGAGTACAGCACGTTTAAACTGTCTCAAATTGCAAACTGAACAACGCCAATTCTTCACAAACTAGCCTGCCAATTGATGCAAAAGCCATACAAAAAGCCCACCCGTGAAACATCATTGTTTCACGAAGTGGGCTTAAAAGGTGTCTAGGTTAGCGAACCAGCGCCGGGCGCTTGGCATCATATTGCCAACCGGGGATCAAATATTGCATGCTGGCAGCGTCGTCGCGGTCATAATATTTCGGATCAATTGCTTCATACAGCGCATGCGCTGCCGCCAAACGCTCAGGATCCAAGCTAAAGCCCAGCCCTGGCTTATCCGGCAGCGGCACTTGGCCATCGCGGATCTTTGGCGAATCTTGCAACAAGCCTTGGCCGTCTTGCCAGATGTAATGGGTATCTACCGGCGTGATTTGCCCAGGGGCGGCAGCAGCCACTTGCACATAAGTGGCCAAGGTGATATCAAAGTGATTATTGGAGTGACTGCCCCAAGTCATGCCCCAATCGTTAAGCAATTGGGCCATGCGAATCGAGCCGTTCAAGCCCCAGAAATGCGGATCTGCCAACACAATGTCCACAGACTTCAACGCAGCAGCGTGTTGGAACTGGCGCCAGTCGGTGGCGATCATGTTGGTGGCCACCGGCACATGGGTGGCCATGCGAAATTCAGACAACGTTTCGCGCCCAGAATAACCGGCTTCTGGGCCGCATGGGTCTTCCATGTAGGTGATGGCATCTTTATGCGCATTGACCAATTCAATGGCTTGCGCCTCGCGCCAAGCGCCATTAGGGTCGATATTGATGTGGGCTTCAGGAAAAGCCTCATGCAGCGCCTGCACCGTATCCATTTCCACTGCTGGGTCCAACACGCCGCCTTTGAGTTTGAAGTTGTGAAAGCCATAGCGCGCTTGGGCCGCATGGGCTTCTTCAACAATTGCTTCAGGTGTTAAGGCTGCATGGCGGCGCAAACGCCCCCATGCGTCACTGTCATCATCGCCTTGCAAATATGGCAATGGCGCCTTGTTGGTATCGGCAATGTAGAACAGATAACCTAAGAATTCAACCGACTGCCGCTGCACGCCATCGCCTAACAACGCGGCGATCGGCAAATCAAGGAACTGCCCTAACAGATCCATTAAGGCACACTCCACTGCGGTTTCAGACTGCACGACGAATTTAAGCTGTGAAATATCCAGGCTTTGAATACCTTCACCAGAATTGGTTTTGGCTTGGACATTCAATTGACGCAAGTCGTTAACCACGCCGCGATAATCGCCGATCGAACGCCCCACCACATGAGGGATATACGATTCAAGCTGCTTACGGGTATACTCCCCGCCATGGATCTCGCCGATGCCGACATGACCTAGCGAATCAGTGATCTGCACAATATTGCGGGTGAAATACGGTGCATGGCACCCGGATAGTGTCAACGTCATCGAATCATAGCCGGCCACTGGTGTCACCTGCATACTTTTAACTGTTGGAATCACAATTTACCTCCTAAAAAACGCCGGTTTCCCGGCGTCTTGTTGCATAGCATTAACGGAATACCCCGATGGCAAAGCCGACAATCGTCCAAGCAATGTTCATCAGCCACAATTTACCAAATGAATACTTCACATATGTCGCCAAAGGCATGCGATCGGTCAAGTCGGTTGCCACATAGATCTGCGGTTGCGCAACTGGCGAAACCATGGCACCAAAGTTCATGAACATCGTGACGATCACGACATCAGTCGATACCCCGTATTTTGCCGAGAAGGCTGCCACGATTGGAATCAAGGCATAGAACCAAGTATCGTTGGTGAAGATGAACATCAACGGTGTTGCCAACATCGCCAAGATCAAATATACCCAAGGCCCGATGGCAGCTGGGATGACCAGCATCAAGACTTTGACCATTTCATTGAGCATGCCGGAGTATTGCATGACCCCGACAACGACCCCAGACAACAGCACGGCTGGTGTGACTGGCCATAACTTAGAATAGTACTTCTGCAGGAGTTTGCCTTGCAGCTTCTGTTCTGGATAATTCATCATCATTGCCAAAACCAACCCGACGGCAAAGACGAAATACTGCGGAATGGCAGAGAAAGCAACCAAGACAAAGATCACCAACGCCGTGAGCAACAGGTTGGGAATGAACAGCTTAGGGCGAGACAATTCGGTGTCTTTGATCATGCCGATCAATTCATCACGGTCGATCGCCGCAGCCCCGACGCTGTTCTTCATTTGCCGCCAGCCTAAGAAGGCAGCAAACGCCAGCAAGGCCACCATGCCGATCAATTGCACCGGCAGCATGTGCATGAACAATACAGTTGAAGCATTCTTGGTGCTGGTCAAAGAAGCGGCCCGCAGCATCCGAGAATCCCAAGGCTTGGAAGTCATCAAGATGACAGAAGCCGAGCACAAGAACGGTAAGATCTTCAAGTCAATATTAAACCGCTTATATAGAGGCAACATCAACGGAATCGTGATCAAGAACACAGACAACACAGAGCTGTCCAGTTCGCAAATCGATGCGATCAATACCGTTAACATGCAGATGATCGGGGCGGTCAACTTGACCCGCTTGAGAATCGCTTTGACGATGTAATCGAACATCCCAGCATCTGACACCAAGGTGAAATATGGCATGGAGAACATCATCATCAACGCGATCTCATATGTTTTAAGGATCCCTTTTTCAACGTAACCCCCGATTTGGGCAACGCTGGCGCCAACTAAAACGGCGAAAACGATTGGGACCACCGTGAAGGCGAAAATGGTACTGACCTTCTGCTTCATTAACAGTACCGTAATCAGGATCATCATGGCAAAACCCATGAACGCGAGGTAACTCATATCTAGACCTCCTCAGAATAATTGCAAACGCTTGCGCTGATCTACATTGACCAGTATATCTGCGGTGTTGGCCTAGATTAAGAGCCAAGAAACCACAATTCGGCGGTGGATTCTGCCAATTCTTTATTACGTGTAACAATTCACAATTTTGTGCTATCTGCCGCTATAACAGTTCACGCTTAACTGGGTAATCGGTTTTGTTGCTGATATATCAACGTTTCCCGGTCATTACAAGTTAGCTGTCACGAATCTTTGGTGTTCGATATACTATTGTGAAGGCAGGAGATAGCGCTGTCTTTTGGTCGATTGCGTCTTTTCTGGTGGTGGTACAGCGGTATACTTGTGCATGTAAATACAAGGAGGCGACAAGATGAAAGTCATCCAATTAACGCCTAAAGATAACGTTGCGGTGTTAGTCGAGCCTGGCAAAAAAGGCGATCATGTTGACAACATTGCGGGATTAACACTGCAAGAAGATATCCCGCAAGCCCACAAGATCACCTTGGAAGATGTCAAAAAAGGCGAGCCGATCCGCCGCTACGGTGTGGTATTAGGCTATGCGCTGCATGATTTTCCCAAAGGCTCTTGGATCAATGAAACCAGCTTGAAATTGCCGGCCAGCCCAGCACTTGATGCGCTGCGGGCCAACCCTGACTTCAAAGAACCTGATAACATTCGCAAACCCAAGACTGATTATTTCATGGGTTACGCCAACGACCCGGAATTCTCTGAATACTCCGGCACGCGCAATATCTTGGCAATCCATACCACGGTGCAATGCGTGATTGGTATCGTTAACGCCGCGATCGTCAAGATCAAGAACCAACTGCTGGCCAAATACCCGAATGTTGACGATGTCATCGCCATCAACCACCAATATGGTTGCGGCGTGGCGATCAACGCCGAAAATGCTGAGATCCCCATCAATGGCTTGCGCAACTTGCTGCACCACCCGAATTTTGGCGGACAAATCATGTGCGTCAGCTTAGGTTGCGAGAAATTGACCCCGCAAATGCTGTTGCAAGATCAATGCAAGCCTGAGAACTTGGTGATTTTACAAGCGCAACACGGCTTTAAAGGCATGATCGATGCGATTTTTAACATGGCCGACAAGAAACTGGCCAAGCTTAATGAACGCCAGCGTACCCCACAGCCGCTGTCCAAGCTGCTGATCGGCTTACAATGCGGCGGCTCTGATGCCTTCTCTGGCGTCAGCGGCAACACCAGTGTCGGCTATGCGGCTGATATGCTGGTTAAAGCTGGTGCCACAGTGATGTTTTCTGAAGTTTCTGAAGTGCGCGATGGCGTTAACTTCATTGCCAATCGCATCACGAGCCCGGAAACTTGCGAAACGTTCAAGAAACAAGTGTCTTGGTATGACGACTACTTAGCCAAAGGCAAAGTCGATCGCTCCGCTAACCCAAGCCCTGGCAACAAGAAAGGCGGGTTGTCCACGATCGTCGAGAAGTCCATGGGCTCCATTGCCAAGTCCGGCTCTTTGGAAATCAAAGAAGTGCTTACGCCTGGCGGTATTCCAACCAAGCACGGCATGATCTTTGCCGCAACGCCGGCATCTGATCTGGTTTGCGGCACGATGCAAATGTGTTCCGGCGCGACTTTGCAAGTCTTTGTCACCGGCCGCGGCACGCCTTATGGGCTGGCAGCTTTGCCAGTGTTGAAAGTCTGCACCAGAAACGAACTCAAGGAACAATGGCCTGATGTGATCGATATCAACACCGGTTCAGTCCTGACCGACGATACGTCGATCCAAGATATGGGCGAGTCAATTTGCGACACGATCTTGAAAGTCGCTTCCGGTACCGAAAAGCCGTTTACTGAACAATACGGGATCTATAATGATATCTGCTTGTTCAACCCGGCACCTATTACGTGATCTTCCCTTCCCCTAGCCTTCGCAGCTGCCACTGCGAAGGTATTTTTGTGCCCAAGAGCGGAGCAAAGCGCGCTTAGCGGGTCAATTAGCCTAGCCCTCGTGCTTGCGGCGCACTTTGCCGCGAGTGCGGGGGCGTAGCTAATTGCACCCGCGTTGCTTTGCGCAGCTCGACGAAAACCAGAGCAGAGTGGCGCGCACTTAGCGATGTGTATAAGACGGGATGACGCAAAGGCGCTTTTTGCCTTGGCGGCGTCGCGGCTTATACGCAATCGCGTTGCGCCACGCAGCTCGACGAAAACAAGAGCGGAGCAAAGCGCCCTTAGCGGTGGATATAAGATGGGATGACGTTTGGGCGTACTTGGCCCAAGCGGCGTCACAGCTTATATCACGCCGCGTTGCTTTGCGCAGCTCGACGAAAACCACACTCGTCGCCGGGCCCGGATCGGTGAAGCTTCGGTGCGTGGGGTAAGCGTCGGCGCAGGCTGTGCGGCCGGCTGCAACCACGCAAAGTGCGCGTGTTTTACGCCTAACTTTTGAGCTTTGCGCTCGCCTGCGGCTCGCCTTGCAAATCTCAAAAGTTGCCGCGCGTGGTGTCAGGTGAGCCTTGCACAGTTCGCAAGGCTCACCTGACA
>NZ_BAAFPR010000013.1:0-27891 GCF_042847315.1 Lacticaseibacillus jixiensis | reverse complement strand
AGGTGAGCCTTGCACAGTTCGCGAGGCTCACCTGACACCACACGTTTCACGGCCTGACCGACGCTTACCCCACGCACCTACGCTTCACCGATCCTACTAAATTTTAATCAGGTTACTGACTGGCTGATATACCAAAAAGGATGAACAATCTCAGTCAAAACCCGATACAAACGGACACCGCTTGGTTTCACATCTGCTCGTGTTGAATAAATCGTTCAAACAAAATAAGCTATCGAATCCACAAAAAAACCGACCCCATTTAGGATCGGTTTACGCCAAACGCGGCAGTTCTGGACGATCGAAGATATCGCCTTGGGCAAAATGCCCGTGCAACACGTCGCTGACATATGCGGCATCGACAGAATTTTCAATGCCGGCGAAAATCACGTCGGTATGATTGGCCCGACAGCGCTGATACCAAGCAACCATCCCCGCTTCTGCGGCTTGATCATCAGCAAACGCCTCGCGCAAGTCAGCCAAAGTGAGCTTCAAGCCGTCGATTTGCGGCAACAACTTGCTGATTTTGGCGGCATTGTGCTTGAAGTCAGCGACTTCCAATAACACGCGAATGTCTAATTTCTGGTAACGCTGCATGCACACTGCCAGCTGCTTGGGATCAGGCAGACTGGTCAAATTCAACCACAACAGCTTCGGCACCGCATCCCCTTGCATGAACGCCGCAAGCTGCTTTGTGATTTGCGGATCATAGAACTCATCCAACGCCAAATAAAGCGACATGCGTTCATCAGGATTCATCCGTGTGGCTTCTTTGAGAAAAGGCAGCTTCACTGCCAGCGGTTGCGGATGGGTCACGACTTCCCAGGTTTCGTCGGCACGCTGATAATGCGCCAGCTTGACTTCATTGGCGATCACGGCTAGATTTTGGTTAAGATCCACGATCCGCTGAGTGAAATAGCTATAGGTTTCCATCGCCCGTTCCGGTCGCGTCGTGGTGGCAGCTTGACCGGCCATTGTGATGGTGTCGCGGCCTCGCTGTTTGGATTGATACAAGTTGGTGTCAGCGCGCTTTAAGAGCTGTTGCACATCCTGATCGCTGTGGCGCAAGTTGGTCACACCACAAGAAATCGTACACTGGATCTGATATTGGCCACTGATTAAAGGGGCTTCTCGAATCGCCTGCCAGCACTGCCGCGCCAAAGCCAATGCGGCTTGTTCATCGGCATGTTGGGCGATGATGGCAAACTCTTCGCCACCAGTGCGGTATAAGCGCGCATCATCTGCCAGTTGCGCTTGCAGCCGCTTGGCCAAGGCTGTGAGCACATCGTTGCCAACCAAATGACCGTATTGATCATTGATCACCTTGAAATAATCCACATCCAAAGCAATAATCGCCAGCTCATCAGCGCCATTTTTGGCCGTCGTGAACGCTTCGGCGATATCGCGTTGATAGCGCGCGAAAGTCAACGCATTGGTCAGCGCATCATAAGTGGCGTTGTGGCGAGCGCGCGCATTGCGCACAGCGTCAACATGAACATCATGCAAATACACGCCGGATACGACAATCGCCACTGCCGACAAACCGATCGCTTGCAGCTTGACTGCTGGGGTGAAGTGAATGCCGACGGTGTATTCAGGCACCGTCAACCAAAACATCACCGCAATGCTGAAAATCGCCAGAATGTGCCGGAAAATGTTGTAGCGAATCGCGTGGCCGAGCCACCAGATCACGGCAAACCAAACCGCACAAAAACAAATCACGGTCAAAAAGCCTAATTCAGCGTAATGGCCGCGATAATACATGCCACCGATGCCGATCAACATCGCCCCGCGACAGAGATATTCCAATAAACTGATATCATTATCAAACATCACGAAAGTCAAAATAAAAACCGCCAACGCATTAAACGTTAAACCAGTTTGCGGCATGGACTGGCCATTGCCATCGACAAACAATAACCCCGCCAATGCAATCGCCAAGCCAGGTACCCAGAAGCGGCGCCAGCGGCCGCGCCAAGAATTGCGCGGCAACGCCACAGCCAGTTGCCAAGTACGGGTTTGATAGGTGACAAAGCCCATCGTGACTAATACGACGATCAGCGCCTGGGCCAAATACATCGGCCAAGGCAGCGGTAATGTGTGTGCATTCATTGTGGTCGTTCCCCCAAACGTTGCGCATCGTCAACTAGATGACGTCCCAATGAATTATGGGTACAAATATCTGATTAGCATACCACTATTAAATAATTACCACAAATCACCCCAAAGCGGGTTTAGCGGTGCCGATAAGGCGGAATGCCGCAAAGGCGCGCTTTGCCTTAGCGACGTCACACTTCATCTCACGCAGAGTCACTTTGCACACCGCAGCGACCCTGCTGAAATCCCCCTGCCTTGCGTGGTATGATGGGCATAATCATCATTAAATGAGGCGAGAACATGCAAGATCCTGAATACGCCCGCATGCTGGCGGGACAACTTTACATCACTGAACGCATCAAAGACGAAAACCGCGAACTGCCTGGCAGATTGATCGTCCAGCAGATCAATCAGCTGCCAGCCGATCAACTTGCCCAAATCACGGCTTTAGAACACCAAGTGATCCATGGCAGCGACTTCTTTGTTGAGCCGCCTTTTCAAGTGGATTATGGCAAGCATATCAAAGTCGGCAAGCATTTCTTCTGCAACGTCAACGCAGTGTTCTTAGACACCAATTGGATCACCATTGGCGATAATGTGAAAATCGGCCCGCGGGTAAACTTGTTGACTGCCGGACACCCTATCGACGCCGGCGTGCGCGTGGCGATGTTGGAATTTGCCAAACCCATCACCATCGGCAACAACACCTGGCTAGGCGGCAACGTCACGGTGCTGCCAGGCGTCAACATCGGCCAAAACGTCGTGGTCGGTGCTGGTTCGGTGGTCACGCATGACTTACCTGATGACGTGGTGGCAGTCGGTAATCCTGCTCGGATCTTGCGCCACATTACCGCCGAAGATCGCGCGCAATGGGAGGCCCAAGCAGCCGCTTATCATCAAGCGACTGACGCCAAATCAGATTGATTTCTGTGAAAAACTTGGCGAAATCAGTGATTTGTGCGAGAATTGAATATTGTGCGTTGCCTACAACGCGGAGTATAAGGCTGGCATGTTGTGTTGGCCACAAAGGAGATCAGTTTTCATGGAACAAGTTGCAACTCTAGAATCGATCACGCCGCAAGCCTACAATGAAACGCTCGAACATGTCGATCACATCGGCAACAAGACTTGGCGGGCTAACATCGCCACCCGTCTGCACAACGATGCGCTGGTGTATGCCCAAAGTACCGCGACGACCATCGACGCCGATCCTGAAGCTTTAATCGACTGGCTGTGCAAGCAAGTCGACACCATTTATGCCAAGCACCTGCAAACGTTGAATCAATGGGAAGAAGCAACCTTGGCCGACACGATCGCCCAAGACTTAGCACTTTCAACCAACAGCCAACGCGAAACCCATGTGGCTTGGTTAGCGGCTTTCTTAGAAACCGTGCAAGCCAACTCATCAATGACCAAAAAACATATGAACGCTTTGATCGACGCGGCCTCAGACGCGGTAGCTGCTTTGCCGATCATTCAAACTGCGCCAAGCCAAACCCCAACTCCAGCTGCACCCAAGCAGACTTTAGTGGGCCGACGCATCGCTGGCAAGCGTGCTCGTAAACTACTGGCTAATTTCAAACACTAAGCGAAACATAACAGCAAGCCCTTAAAACCAAATCTCTGGTTTCAAGGGCTTGCCGTTTTTTTGTGGTTATTTAAAGCCGGGGTGGTTCACCGGATATTCTGGCGTGTGTCCGGATAACACCAAATCGATTTGGCGCGCGGCAATTTCTGCCATCACGCGATTGGCTTCTAAGGTATCAGCGCCAATGTGCGGCGTCATGATCACGTTAGGCAGTTGATACAGCGGATCGCTTAACGGCAGCGGCTCAGCTTCAAACACATCCAACGCCGCTTGTGCGATCGTCTTGGCAGTTAAGGCTTGATACAGCGCTTGATTGTCTACCACGCTGCCGCGGGCTAAATTGACCAAACTGGCAGTGGGCTTCATCAGCGCCAACTCCCGCGCCCCGATGCAATGTTTGGTTTCCGGCGTTGCCGCCAAATGCACGCTGACATAATCGGCTTGTTGAAACAATTCATCCCAGCTGACAAAAGTCCCCAACGTCGTGGCTTGCGGATGGCGATCATACAATAACACCTTGACGCCTAATGCATGCAGCAATTGCGCCAAGGCCTGTCCCACATGGCCAAAGCCGACGATGCCAACGACTTCGGCCCTTAACTCATGGCCCAAGGTGGCATAAGCCTGTCCCCATTCGCCGTTGCGCGCCAAGTGATTCACGACCCCGAAATTGCGCGCCAGCATCAACAGATCCATCAAGGCCAATTCAGCGACACTTTGCGCATTGGCTCCTGGCGCATTAGTCACCCACACGCCATGCGCCGCGGCTGTTTCTACATCAATGGCATCATAGCCTACCCCGCGGCGCGCCAGGATCTCAAGGTTAGGCAGCAAGGCATATAAATCATTGGGGATGGGCTTTGAAATCATCATCACCGCCGCCGCATTTGGCGCCAAGCGCAAGATCTCCTCAGCCCCAGGATTTTCACAAGTCACGACATGATAACCGCGCTGGCTCAGCCAGTGATGCGTTAACTCATCTGAAACTTTCGGCAATAATACCGTCTTCATTCTGCATAAACCTTCAATCATTCAAATTGCGCTTGATACAAGGCGGCATAGGCCCCGCCTTTGGCTAACAAGCTGGTGTGGGTGCCGCGCTCGACAACTTGCCCGGCATCCAACACCACGATTTGATCGGCGTTATGCACCGTGGACAAGCGATGCGCAATCACCAACGCCGTGCGATCTTGCAACAAGTGATCAAATGCGGCTTGGATCGCCTTTTCTGATTCGTTGTCAAGATTGGCCGTGGCTTCATCCAAAATGATGATCGGCGCATCTTTTAACAACGCTCGGGCAATGGCCAAGCGCTGCTTTTGGCCGCCAGATAATTTCACACCGCGCTCGCCTACCGGAGTGTCTAACGCTTGCGGCAATTGCTGGATAAACTCAGCCAAATCTGCCAAGCCTAATACCCGCCACACCGCTTCATCAGACGCGTCTGGTCTGCCATACAACACATTATCGCGAATGGTCCCGTCGATGATGTAGATGTCTTGGCTGACAATGGCGATATTTTGGCGCAAATCCCGCAGCCGAATGTCGCGGATCTCAGTGTCATCAAAATAGATATGCCCGCCATTGAGATCATACATGCGCGTAAGCACCTTGGTGATAGTCGTTTTGCCGGAACCGGAGCGGCCCACCAGCGCCGTGGTTTGACCTTGCGGGATATCGAAGCTGACACGATGCAGCGTTGGTGAATCTCCATAATCAAAAGACACTGCCTCTAAGTGGATCGCATGTTGCAGCTGAGGAAAAGGCCCAGCCAGCGGTTTATCGACCACCATGGGCTCAACGCCTTCCACCGCGCGAATGCGGCCGAAAGACACCAAGGACTGCTGCAGTTGATTCAACAGGCGCGCCAAAGTGCGAATCGGCGTTTGCACCATCGCCACATAAGAGATATACGCCACCAATTGGCCCACCGTCAAGGTATGCTGCATGATAAAATACGCCCCTAGCAGCAACACGATCGCCGTCCCCAGATAATTGGCCGAATCGATCAGCGGCCCAAAATAAGCCTGATTGCGCCCGGCGTCGATCATGTTCTCGCGATTGAGTTCAGCGATTTCATCAAAGCGATCCGCTTCCCAATCCTCAGTGGTGTAACTTTTGATCAAATCGATTTGTGTCAAGGTCTGCTGCATCTGATTGGACATCAGCGCTTGGCTGCGGCGGGCCTGACGAAAGGCTTCATGCATGCGCTTGCGGAAGTACCGCTGGATCGCATACATCAACGGGAAGGTGCAAGACACTGCCAAAGCCATCTGCCAATTGATCCAGAAAATCAACACCAACACGCCGATGAACGTAAACGCCGAGCCGATCACGTTCAACATGTTGGCAGAGATCAAACTTTGCAAGTTGTTGATATCAGACGTCAAGCGGGTCATCAAGTCGCCGGTTTTGCTGGACTCGAAGAATTCCGTGTCTTGTTTCAAGATGCGGATGTACAAGTCGTTGCGCAACTCGGTGATGGCGTTTTGGCTCATCACCGCCATGTAATACGTGGAGAAGTAATTGAGGATCCCCAACACCACCGCCGTGATCAACAGAATCGCAATGGCGCCAATCAACAACGTATAACTGCGCTGCGGAATCACCGTGTCGATGATGTATTGGGTGATCTGCGGCACCACAAACCCCAACACGGTGATCAACGTCAGCGCTGCCACATTAAGCCACAACAGCTTCTTCTTCTTCACAACTGTGCCGAAGACGAAGCGGAACATGTCAATGATCGTAGGATCAGAATCTGCCATCCTAGCCTCACCTCATCTTTACTTGGTAACGCTAACATACCATATTTTCGCCAGCCTGGGCGAGTCATTCAACAAGTGCGGAGAAAATGATCATTCGATTGCTTGGGCCAGTTCGGTATAACGCGCCCCATGCGGCAGCAAGTTCACATGGCGGGCCTGGTCATCGTGTTCGTCTTTGACGATTTGGATCATCAAATATTCTTCAGGCAGCGACACGCCGAGAAACTCCGGCCATTCCACCACCGACACGCCGTCGCCTTCAAAATATTCTTCCAACCCCAAATCTTCAGCGCCGCCGTCTTCCAGCCGATAAATGTCCATATGGTACAGTGGCAAGCGGCCATTCTGGTATTCGCGGATGATGGTAAATGTCGGCGACTTGATCGGCCCGTGAATCCCCAAGCCTAATGCCAAGCCTTTGGTGAAGCTGGTCTTGCCGGCGCCCAAGTCACCATCCAACAGCAAAACATCCCCTGCTTGAAGCTGCGGTGCAACAGTTTGCGCCCACGCTTGGAAAGCCGTTTCGTTTGCAAAGTCCATAAGTCGATCCCCTTTGATTGATTGTGCTTATATTATCGCGCGATTGTGGCCAGAATGCCACCCACGCAAAAAGCACCTTTGTCAGCCCAGCCGACAAAGGTGCTTATTTGGAAGTTAGTTCAATGCTTGTGCGGCAGTGATGATGGCTAGCTTGTAGACATCTTCTTCGTTGCAGCCGCGAGACAAATCAGCAACTGGCGCGTTTAAGCCTTGCAGGATCGGGCCGATGGCTTCAAAGTTGCCGAAGCGCTGCGCGATCTTGTAGCCGATGTTGCCGGCTTGCAGATCTGGGAAAATGAAGACATTGGCGTAGCCGGCCACCTTAGAATCTGGGGCCTTAAGCTTAGCCACCGTTGGCACAAAGGCAGCGTCAAATTGTAATTCACCATCTAAGGCCAAGTCCGGCTTCAATTCATGGGCGATCTTGGTCGCTTCAACGACTTTGTCCACTTGCGGGGCCTTGGCGGAACCTTTAGTGGAGAAGCTTAACAGCGCCACTTTAGGGTCGATGTCAAAGATCTTGGCGGTGCGGGCAGATTCAACAGCGATTTCAGCCAGTTCTTGCGCGTTAGGATCGATGTTGATGGCGTTATCGGCAAACAAGTAGCGTTCGTCGCGGCCGCGCTGCATGATGAAGGCGCCAGAGATCCGGGTTGCATCTGGGCGGGTCTTCACGATTTGCAAAGCCGGCCGTACCGTGTCGGCAGTCGAGTGCACAGCACCGGAAACCATCCCATCGGCCTTGCCTAAATAAACCAGCATGGTGCCGAAGTAATTCGGGTCACGCACGATTTTGTCAGCTTGTTCCGGCGTGGCCTTGCCTTTGCGGCGGGTCACGAAGGCTTCGGCCATCGCGTCGTGTGCCGCGTCGGTGGCTGGATCACGCACAGTGACTTTGGTGATGTCAAAACCCTTCTCAGCTGCGACTTTGGCGATTTCAACTGGATCGCCAAGCAGGATCGGCTTGATCAAGCCGTCAGCGGCCAAACGCACCGCTGCGCCAATGATCCGCGGGTCATAGCCTTCAGGGAAAACGATAGTCAAATCTTTACCGTTGATCTTGTTGCTTAAGCTTTCAAATAAGTCCACGATGGGTCCCTCCATAGAAAACGTTTTACTGTGCTAATCATAGCGCATTCACGCCGATTTGACTAGTGTTAGGTGTACCAACTTTGGTAAATAATATCTGCGCTTTAAACGGCCTAAAGCCGCTGTTGGCATGGGCTCAAGTATATCATTACTACCCCACTCAATGCCCTAATTTCCCGTTAATATCTCGTTGTTTCCCGTTAAATCTGGTCACTTTCTGGTCAAAATACGCTCTCACACATCGTGTTTAAATAACGCTACTGCCGCCCAGTTGGGCTTATTTTTTTGCAATCAAAAAAGCCCCACCCCGCGTTAGCAGAGTGAGGCAATGATGAGATTTAATGAGCTACTCCGCTGCAAGCAGAGTTACGGCTTCTTTGATCTCTTTATTTTTCAAAAGAGCGCTAATACCTCTTTTAACCTGTTTAACCGGAACGACACTCTTCATATCAGCATCTGATTGATCTTGTTTTACATTTGATAGTGAGGCGTTCAGAACGTCATCCAAACTTTTTGTTTCAAAACGAATATCCATTGCTCTTGCCTCCATTATTCAAGAAAGTGTAATCCATAGTGAGAGATTCTGTCAATTCCAAATCGCATCGTAAAATTAGCACCATTGTATTCAATCGCTTCGCTTGCGCTATCAAAATATTGTAGTCCAATTTTCCGACGGACAAGTATCTCTAAATCATTCTGACTAATTTCACCCTTGGCAACCCGAACTGTGATCTCATAAAGTTCGTTTCCGTCAACATCTTTCCATGTGAACCCGCAATACAGTAAAAAATAAATAGCTGACAAGAGCGCAGTACGTTTGTTGCCATTGTGAAACATCTGAGTTGTAGCAATTTTGTACCAGTATGCTGCAACCTTTTTGATGATTCCAGGGTAAAATTCTGATCCACCAAAACTATTGAAAATCGCTCCAAGTATTCTATCAATTCCATCTGCATCTTTAACGCCATATGAAGTTTCTTCGCGAAACATTGTTTCTGCTTGAACGTTAATAGCATCAAGTGCAGCGACGTCCAGTATTTGCGGTTGGAGACATACAGCTAAAACAACGGTCTTAATGTGCGTACCGTTTCCTAACAGCTCAATTGACCCTTCAGAACCATTTTGATGGCCTTGTACTAAATAATCAACGTTTTCTTTTGCTCCGACGTCATTCAACATTGCTTCGCCGAGATCAGCAATTGTTTGCCTAGATGGAAAACAAACTCGCACAAATTGTTTATTCATATACCCATCATAACAATTGCGCTTTGAAATTGAAACTGTATTTATCACTTATAAAATGGATTGCTAGTCCCGATATTAATCTGCAAGCGGTCTAGTGGTTGGCCAAAATTGCCGGCATAGCTGTCGGTAAACCCAGCAACCGAACGGCCATCATCACAGACGGTCCGCAACCAACCAGCTTGTGTGGTCGTCTGTGACCGGTAGTAAGCTTGGCTATAAGCCTCAC
The DNA here is from genome assembly GCF_042847315.1 of Lacticaseibacillus jixiensis. NCBI lineage: Bacteria > Bacillati > Bacillota > Bacilli > Lactobacillales > Lactobacillaceae > Lacticaseibacillus > Lacticaseibacillus jixiensis. The sequence continues at coordinate 18,341 of NZ_BAAFPR010000013.1, read as the reverse complement.
CTGCGGGTGTAATGTAGATCATTTCGACAGCGTCGATGGTCTTGCCGAACGTCCCAGCATAGCCGTTGACAGCGTCCTTATGATTGTAGCCGGTGACCCACGGCAACCACTCGCCACCGATCACGCGGACACGATACTTAATTGTCCCGTGGCTTACTTTGATGCAAAGTGCATCGTGTCGATGATTGGGATTGCCAGCAAAGCCATTGGAGTTTGTGTTGTTGAAGTTAGTGACCGCTCCCAGCCATCCAGCACCTTGCTGGTGTAACTCATAGGTGACGTTGACCGCAATGGCCGTCTTAGTCCGTGTCGTGTGATTAACCACGGCGGGTGTGGAAGCTTTAACGGTTGCCACGGGTTTACCACTGATTGCCGCATACTTGGCCCACGCCAGCTTGTCGCCGTAAAAGGCGTCGAAGTCCAATGATGCACCCCAGCCAGTCAAACGACCAGAACTTGTGTATTGAAACATCGCCATACTTGGCCAGCACTTGAGGGTGCCATACAAATCGCGAGGCTGGTAGCCGTGGACGGCGTTGTAATTGTTGTATTGGGCAATCCACACGCCGTAACCGTCTTTAACAACGCTTGACCAGTCGTAGGCGTTTTCGACGGCCAAACTCATGTAGATTACTGGGCGAACGCCGGTCTTTTGATAGACGTAATCCAGCCAAGACTTGGCCCACGCGACAGATGGGCGTGCGGGTTCGTAGTCCAAAATCAACATAGCCTTGCCGATATATGGCTTGACGGTCGCCAAGTAGTGATCGGCTTCAGCCTGGACGTCACCATTAGAGGCAAAGTGGTAGAAGCCTAATAGCGCCGGTGCTTTGGCAATCTGGTCGGCCAGTGCTGGGTTGGTGTAAGTACTTGATTCGGTCGCCTTTACGATGCGAAAATCACCAGGCATCTTGGGGATTCCAGCTTGATAGTTGGCGATATCAATACCGTTTAAGGTCATTTTACTTGTCCTCCTTCTTAGGTGTGGTGTAAGTCAGTGCTTGAGCACTGTCAGTCAAGCCAGCCGTAGTCGGGTCAGCAACCACACCGAGAATTGACAGCACCGCGAATACCGCATTGACGATGCCGGTCAGTTGCGTGCCTAGGTTGGCAAAGTCCCACTTATAACCAAAAGGCGCAGCCACAGCTTGCGCAAGCAATAAAATAGCCGGCACTAAGGCCAGCCAGAACTTGACGCTCAATACTCGTACTTTCCAGTTAATCTTCATCATCATTATCTCCTTTGATGCCTACATGGTCTTCCAATCGAGTAATCCTAACCGAGTGACTGCCAAGCTCTTCATCATGTGTTTTCAGATGAGTATTCAAGTTTGCCAGCGACTGTTCGTGCAGCTTGAGCTGACGATTAATTGTCTCTGAAAGCACTTGAATATCAGATCGTAATGGATCTAAGGCAATCTTTTTGAACAGCCAACTGCCCGCACTTACGCCCACCCCTATGATTGATATGAACTCCGCCCAGTCACCAATCGTGTATCCAAAAAATGTCACTTTCTCACTTCCTTCCACAAAAATACCGCTAGGCGTTTGCCCCAGCGGCGTAGTCGTTACCGGTAATCTGTTTATATTCATCAAGCGTGATCATTACTGGCACATAAGGTGTTAGATCAATTCCCCAACCGTAAAACAGCGCGCACTGGTCGTAATTGCTCATGAATTCGCCTCCAGTTGTGCTAACCGTAGGCTTAGCGTGGCGATTAGCTGTTGTTCAGTCGTTGGCACAACCTTGTTGGCTTCCGCCTCAATCTCCGCTTGCTTGGCCTTGTCAACTACGATTTCTCCGTCAATCAGCTTGCTGGCACCAAGTACGATCTTGTCGATTTCGGTTTGCGCTAGATCAACGGCGTTTGCTGTATCAAATGGTGCAATCCAGTTTGTCCCATCGTAGAACTCTTGCTGCCATCCGGTGATGTAGCCATTGCTATCTAAGTCAAACAATACCTTTATTTCATCTTTTGATCCCATTTTATACTCCTATGTTAGCTTAAAATGCATAAATAGCTGTTAAGACATAGCCTGCAGCAGGGCTTCCTGATTTCCCATTTTTATCATTACCTTTAATAGTGGTATTAGTCGGATAGCAGTATTTATTGAATGATTCCCCGTAATAGCTAGTCATAGGTAGATTAAATCCAGCACCAGGAAACTTCGCGACCATTGTTTTATAAATTGGTGTTGCTAAAACATCAGTCCCTGCTGGACTCCCATTTTTGTATTCTTGCCATTCAAGCAGCCATCCATTTAAGCATTTACTAACGGGCATAGTTGGTTTCAGCGTTTGACTTCCGTTAAGGAATGCTGTTCCCGTCCATAAAATTAACCCACAACGTTGCATCATTAGCAATTGTTCCGCAGTAATTACTCCGTCATCCCAATATGGACTTGAACTAGCAGAATCTTTATATAGGCTTCCTAAATAAAGTTGCCCATCTCTTAGCCTAACCTCATCAACCTTAGTTCCACTGCCATACATTACAGATCCAATGTCTACCGGGGAAACGTTTGTAGTCGAGTATAAGGAATTATCACTATCTTTATATGCAATCGTAGATAGTGCACCATTTTCAAGCGTTGAAGTCCCATGAACAGTAAACGTCGTGCCATTCTGCTGAACCTTGCTGAATGAAGAAACGAAGCTAGAACCGCTGATTGTTGAACCAGTGATATTCACCGCATTTAATGACACGACATTAAGCACGTCTTGTGAGATTGTTTCGGGAATCCAAGATGAACCGTTCCAACGTTTTAATGCAGTTACAGAACTCATTGTGTCGCCAACCCACCAAATGGAATCTTTAACAATCGTCCCGCTTGGCTGTGCTGTCTGCACGTAGGTCATTGGCACATCTTTGCTACCCGGAGTGCCATCATCTACTCGCGCTAAAGTGATTGTCTCGAGTGCTTTAACTACCATGGCTAACCCTCTAGTTCTGCCGTGTAAGTTGCCTTGCTGGCGACATCACCGGCATTGATTGTGAGTGATGAACCTGTCCCCACTGCTGAAGTCGCATTATCTTTGTACCATTTAATCGTTCCCAATGCTGCTAGGGCAGCTCCAGTGACTTCTGCCCCACCTTTGTAAACATGAGCATTAAGTGTAGTAGCAACGGCTGTGTTTTTGAAGATAGTTCCCGCGCTTGACAATACCACCATCGTGAGTGCGTCCGCACCATCATTCCCGTTCTTGCCATCAGTGGCCTGACGCGCAACGCTATATGATACCGTGGACTTGCCATCCGAATACTTGACCGTTACACGTGTCCACAAATACTTACCAGCTGCAACGGTTGGAATCGTGGTCGTCCATCCAGTTGTGGGCGTGTTCGTGCCATCAGAACCGACGACGTACTCCGTGACATTTGATGATACGGTCACGCTAGATCCGTTCGTACCATTTTTCGGATAGTAGGTCACACCATAGGTCGTGGTACTCTTACCGTCTGAGTAGGTTACGACAGTTTTTGACCAGAGATAGTTTCCCACGGGCACATTTGGCATTGAAGTTGCCCACGTTCCAGTAGGCGTGTTCGTGCCATCAGCTGCAGCTTGATAGGTGGTCGCTGTGCTTGATACAGTAACGCTGGTACCGTTCTTCCCGTCACTGCCAGCAGCACCTTTGAATGCAATCGAATAACTGAATTGCTTATTGATCGTGATGTCACCAATCTGTACCGGAATCGTGAGCGTGCCTGCAGTCTTGAGTGCTGATGTAGCAGTAATGGTAATCACTGGCGCTGGTGTTTTACCATCAGATACTCCTGTGATGCCGGTTGCACCTGTAATTGCCCCGACAGTAGCCGGCACTTGTTCGCTACCACATAGTGCCATGACAGTCGTAGTGGTTGATTGTGTGGTGTCAACGCTGTCGGTGTCGCCATTAAAGACGTGTGACTCATTGGACAAGATTACGCTGTAACCGTCTGTAAGATCGATAAGGTCAGTTTGACTTGATGCTTTTATTGTTGCCATTTATAAATTCCCTCCTAGTAGTAAAGTTCACATTTGAAAGTTGATTTGTTATTAACATCTTCAGCACTAACGGCAAACAAGAACCCTTCGTCTGATAGCCGTTTGTCTGTCAATGATACGTCGGCAAACTCCAGCTCACCGACGTTTTTAACCTGCCATTGCAGATAAGCATCTGCCCCGAACACCGCGTGCATCTTTTCGGCGGTATCAAGGACCGACCCTCCAACCGAAATAGACACCGTTAGGATGGTCGATATTCCCGTATTCTTGAACATATTTCCATTCACGCTGCTAACGCTCAAAACAACGGCGTCCACGCCGTCCTTTCCGGCTGGAATTTGACTAATCATCTGGGCCATCTGCTTAATCTGTGTGGAGGTCTGATCATGCTCAATTTTAAAGTCGCCTAGTGTCAACGTGCTGCTGGACGGCATCGAGTAACACTTGTCAACCTCAAGGACGGTTGCTGACAAGTATAAGTTTTGCGCTTCGTCCTCAACATTCACGACGTCACCCTTGGTCAGTTCACTTGGCACCCTAGCCATCGTGACGGTGTAGTTTACAGCCGGGTGATTATACGTTTTCAGGTCAGCCAAAGCGGACTGCATCAGGGTGGCTTGCGTCGTAGCTTCATAGGTCTTTACCATCTGTAAGTGGCTAGACTCTGGCGTCGGGTTGGCGTTACTACGCAGCCTTGACCATGTGCGAATTGCGATAGTGTCGCGTAGGACACCATCACTGCCGAGCACAAACTGGCCAGTGTTATCTGTCCACTTATATCCCGCGAGGTTAATTGGTGTGGCGGCGCCGTCTGGCGTTGCACCATAGGCTTTAATGCTTGTGTGTAAGTCAGCCGTGCTGGTCTCGGACACGATTTGTGAGATGTCAGTGCCTTGCCGTAGTGTCACGTTGGTGGTACTACCCAGCTTGTTTACTACATTTAAGTAGCGGTGTACAGGCTCTAGCCCGTTGATCTCGAAGGTATAATAGAGGCTTACTCCAAAGCCATTTGCGACTTCTAGCATGCGGTCATAGCTAGTTTGCTCACTGGTAAACTCAAGTGTGCGTGCACTGGTAGGGATTTCGTTGAGGCCAATCTCCCAGCCGGAATCTGCGCAGAACATAGAAAAGTATTGCGCAAAGGTCATCGCTTTGGTAGCCGTGTAGGCTCCCACAATTTCATTTTTCAGGTCATTACCAGCGTCATCAGCCTGAAAGTTGATTGAACACCCTGCGTTGTCAACCTGTGTGTTTTGAATCGTCATGAAATGTCCAACACCGCGGTCATCTTCGTACAGAATGTAGTTGCCGCCCTCACCTACGCACATATTGATTGCGTCGTTCAGGTCTTCTTTGACGAAGTAAACGTTGCCGGTGAGCGCAACTGTACTTGCAGTCGTCGACTGCGCTTCAACCTCACCCGCGATTCTAAACCGCCCACGTTCAGTCGATGCAATGCCAAGCAAGTTATACTGACGGTCAGTAAAGTAGAACTCCATCAGACAAACGCCTCCTCCCAATTTATTTCTACCTGTGGGGCATTAGCCCAGCTTGAGTATCCAATTTGAATATTGTTGTCACCCGGCGCCAGATAAAAGTCATCCCAATGATTTCCCACAGTATTTAGATTCATATCAACTACCCCGTTAGTTAGTACCTGCTTATTCCGAGTGTCGATTGTCACAACATCGCCACTGGCCCAACGGTTTGGTTCATCAACCCAATAGTCAACGTTGATCCAGTCAAACCGAACATCTGATAGAGACATGAGCACGTGCTGGTTTCCTTGCCATCGTTCAAACCAGGAGCTCCAGCCATCTATCGACAAACCAGCTAGGTCGTAACGCGTAGAACTAACGATTAAAGGTGTTGTCACGGTCGCAATATTTCCAGCACTGATTTTAGAAACAGCACCGAGAGCGAACTTAATATTTGGTCCAATCTTGGTAATTTGAGTCTGTATATATTTGTTGTTAGCAAAATTCTTGCGATTAAGAGACTGGCTCTTAACCAGAGTGTTTTGAATCCACACTTCCCAAACAATCTGGTCAGCATTATTTGTGCTATCGCGTAATACGGATTCAAAAGCAACGTCGCTTCCAGACTGCAACACTTGTTCAAGTCTCCCCATAGCATTCTTGTTCGTGTTGTAAATCCCCCGTGCGGTATAACTGAAGTTTCCGGTTGCCGAACCCGCGCTATTAGCTGAAATAGGAACGTATAGTGACGGCCCAGCCCAATAACTACCATTGATAAACGTTGGTAAAGCAGCGGTGCCCCCCACAGGGTCCCTTCCATACGTAATCGAGCCCTGACGAACATTAGGCTTGCTGCTGTCACCAACGTAGTTAGGATAGTTGGTAGCGCCGACATTATATTGAACACCAGATGGTGCTGATTCCAAACCTAGTGCCAGCGCATGCTCGGTTTTTTGCAGCGTTACCCCGTCAACTTCTTCTTCATTACCGAACTCCAAGTAGCCTCCGCTTGAGCTAGCCAGACCAATATAGCCATTATCGCCATCCATAGTGACTTCAACTAGAGGGTATGATTTATAGCTCCCATTGTTGGTAAAGCTGACAGTATCCGTTCCATCGGTATTAGTGACCGTTTCAGTGGCTAATGAATGTGCCACACCGTCAGGGACAATGAATGTAAGACTAATGGTGCCGCTTCGCCAGTCCTCAGCAATAGTTGGCTGGCCATCATAAATGGCAAGATAGTACACACCAGTGTCATCACCGATAATTAATTGCTCCGGTTCGTCAACATCAAGTGCAGCCCCAAGGTCACGCCTCAAGTTAGCCAAGTTGGCATTTGCAACGATGCCAGAAATGGTAATTGTCTTAGTGTCGCGGGACATGTATTGCCACAGCTGACCATCGCTCTGTCCGACCTTGGTCATCGTGTTGACGTGGTTACTGCCGAAGTTACGCTGAACATCGGTCACGTCGAACCATTGTGATAGATCAACGCCGTTATAGGTTAAACTTATTCCTGCCATATTTACCTCCTAATCCTGCCATGACGTCCGAAAGCTGTTCTGACGGTCGTTGTACGCCTTGACCTTCGGCGCTACCTTCGGATAGAACTGGTCATCGCCAATTTGCACGTTGAAGCTGAGCTTGGTCAGTAGCACTCCAAGCGCGTTGATGGCAGCGATAATGTCTGAGTTATCAGCGCTAGGCTGTAACTGTACCTGGCTTGCTTGGTTCTTGTTAATTGTCTGAACAGCCTGACCCAATAATTGCCAAGCCCGACTAGCCTTTGACGCTGACAGCGGTACAACCATCTCAGGACCGGCCTCACCAGTAAGACGGTAAGCCGCACCATTGACTAAGCCACCGTTAGCGTAGCCGTGCCCCTGGCCCAAGAAGCTAAGACTTGATCCATAGCGATGTTTCGCATAGTTTAGCCCAGCAAGCATGTTGTCATAGCCGTTCCAAATATTTCCATGGCCCTTTAAACTGTATGCTGCAAAAGTCCCGGGCTTTACCTGCATTAGGCCTTCAGCGTGTCCATCATTCAGACCATCAGTACCGCCCATAGCCTTAGCATTGCCACCAGATTCCGTCTTGATTTGAGTGAGCACCTTGGCGACCATTGCCGCGCTAGTCGATAGATTGAGCTTCTCTAGCGCTTTGAGCACATCGGGTTTCCAACGCTGTACACCTGATCCAGATGGTTCAGCTGGCGAAAGTGTGTCTTCTAACTTTTTGAGTTGTTTTTGCGCCCATGCACTCACACCAGACACCATCTTGGATACAATGCCTTTACCCAGTGAGGTAAACATGCTAGTGCTTGCAGTCATGCCAGACACAGCGCTTTTTACAGCTTTGGTCATGTTGGCAATAGGGTGTTTGAGCCAGTCACCAATTGCAGTTGCCTTGTCCCAACCGACCTTAAAGAAGTTGCCAACCGCGCCAACGATACCGCCATTTGCATAGTGCTGAATGCCGGCCATCTGCATGATTGACTTGGTTTCTTTGCCGTTCCAAACACGTGTACCTTCTGGCGCCATCATCACGGCGTTACGTTGCTTCATCATTCCATACTGGCCATTAGGTAGCTGGTATAGTTCCTTCCAGTCCGGGCCTGTACCATCGTTAACCATAACGACGTGCATATTGCCAACAATACCGCCTTGCGCCAGCTTCTGGATCTTCTTAATCGCATTGTGACCAGTGAACTTCTGCCATACCCAGTTGATACCACCAATCGCGCCGTTGATAATGCCAATGACACCGTTGAGACCAGTACGGGCGGCAGACTTGATTCCTGACCAGATGCCCCTAAACATCTTAGACATGCCATTCCAAGCTCTAGACCAGCCCCGTGAAATTGAGGAAAGCCCAGAGCTAAATTTAGAGCCTAACCAGCCTAAGGCAGAGCTACCGGTGTTCTTGATACCCGATAGAAGGTTAGAGAAAAACTTGCCCACGCTAGCCCATATGCTGTTCCAGCCCTTGTGAATGCTGTTAAGCTTAGAAGTAAAGCCTTTTTGTAGGTTGGTTAAGCCCTGCGTAGCCCACTTGCCAATACCTGACCAGAAGTTAGACCAGCCTTTGGTAACGCTAGACCACCAAGAAGACATAGCTTTAGAGATAGCTTTGTTCTGAGCATCTTGGCGCTTCTTGGCGTCGGCTTGGTTCTTCTTTTCCTTCTTGGCGTAGTTTGACCAGAAGTTAGACCAGCCTTTACCTACACCTGACCAGAAGCCGTCCCAGTCCTTCTTGGACTTCTTGTTAGCAGCTATTTGTTGCTTTTCCATGGCTTTGGTAGATTTTGCATTCTGTGTCTGAATGCCTCTCCACCACTTGGCAATGCCTGTGGCGCCCTTGTGAGCATCAAACCCTAGTTTGCCAAGCCAGTCCTTCGGCTTAGCCTTCGCATTCCAGCCATCAGTAAACTTCTTGGTCGCATCTCCGGCCCATCCACCGACTACTTTACCGATTGAAGCACCAACAGCCGCTCCCAACGGCCCTCCGAAGAAGAAGCCAATGCCACCACCTATTGCAGTGCCTGCGGTTTCACCCACAGCTTTGAACTTCTGACCGACTGTGCCACTCTTGCCGAATGCCTTAGTTAAATCCTTGATATCACTGATTGCATCATACGCGATCGTGACTACCGCCGTGGCCGTGCCCAACTTACTGCTACCAAAATCCTTCATCTTCCCCATGGCCTTGGTCATAAGGTTACCGGTGGCTAATTTTTTGACAGCACTGTAAACGGACCCCATCCCATTGGCAAAACCAAGTAAGGCTTTGATTGGTAGCACCTTACCAGCAAGGTTTACTGCGAGGAACCCACCAGCAAGGTCACCAAATAGCTTAGGGTGTTTGTCTGCCCAGTCGCCTAGGGTTTTCAGCAGCGGATTAAGCAGTTTTAAAGCAGATGTTAAGGCAGTCCAGGATAACTTGGCTGTAGTTTTTGACGTTTCCTTAATCGTTTCAAAGAACGTCTTAATCTGTGGGGCATGATTGGCAATGACCTTGCTTATACTCGTTACACCCTTGGTTAAGTTGGCCATCATGTTATCTAGAACTTTTGTGCCATTCTTTAAATTAAAAGCCTTACCAAATGCGCCTGTAATAGTTGTCAGGCCACCAGAAACAGCTTTCCCCAGCTTAGTAAACTCACTATCAGTTCGCTTATCCTGTGCCCATTTACTAATTGCGCCAAGAATGGGGTTCTGCATGCTCATCAGTGGCTTTTCAATGTCACCGATCAATGCTGGCATGCGTGATGTGATAACACGTTCCATGCCTGGAATGGTCTTCATCAGGTTCTCTGAAGCATCATGGTACTTGTCACCAAGTTGTTCCATAACCACTTCAGCATCTTTGGCACTGATCTTACCGGCAGACATTTCCTTACGCAGATCTGCCATGGTAAGCTTTGAGTTCTTCTGAACCTTCTGCTCATATTTCAGCAGCGCCTCACCATACATTGGCAATGCATCAGTAATGTGGTTGAAGTCGCCAAGCTGAAGCAAAGAAGAAGACATCATGTGGGTAAAGTTAAGTCCGAGGTTCTTCAAGTTGTCGCCTGACAGGCCAACGGCGTCACCCATGGTCAGCACAGCAGTTGTTAGCTTCTTAGTTGCTGGCTCGTTGTCCAAAACATGGTAGAACTGTTGATTAAGTTCATTGACCAGGTCTGTCGATTGCCCAAAAGCAACAGACAATTGATTGGTCATATCAACCATTGCCCGGCCCTTGGTTGCATTCCCAGTCAGAGTCAACCAGACCGCGTTCATCTGGTCTTGCTCTTTCTCGTACTCCATACCTGCTTTTGCAGCTTCACCAATTCTGCTGGTGATTGCTGACCATGCAGAACTGAGGGCGTTACTCAAAATTTGACTGGCGAATATTGACTTGAACAGACTATGTGTCTTCTCCGCCTGTTTGTTAGTGCCCTCAATTGCAGTCTTGATCCGAGTAAATACAGACGGGTTAGCCTTCTTCATCTCGCCGTCAAGTTCTGACATTGATGTTTTAGTCTTTGCCAAAGCAGTAGCCGTCTCATCAACACGTACCTTTTGCGTACGCCATGCATCGGAATCTTTACCACTGGCAGTAGCGATCCGTGATAGCTCTTTTTCTTGTGCTGACAGCTGCTTGTTCAGGTTACTGATGCTGTCCTTGTAACCCGTCATCTGTGCTTTGTTCGCTTCTTGCTGCTTGCCTTCAGCCTTGAGCCGCTCAACATAGCTGCTAGAAACCGTGGTGATTTGCTTGTATTCAGTCCGTAAGCTAGCCAGCCCTGACTTCTGATATTCAAGACTAGTTTTTGCCCGCGTCTGCTGTGCCTCCATCGATTTCAGCTGTGTGGTGGCACTGTCAATGTCCTTCTGATACTTGAGATAGGACGCCGCGCCATCTTTAGTTGTAACGTCTAGGCCTTTTTGCTTCTCACGTAGGCTCTCAATTTTGGCCTCTTGTGCCTTAATGCTGTCACCTAGGCCCTTATACCGGACTTCGGCCGCCTTGAGATATTCACCAGTTGACTTGAGCGCCACCTCTTGAGATTTCCAAGCGTTCTTAGTGCTACTGATAACCGCGTTTAAACTTTTGAGCGATTGACTAGCTTTGAGTGTATTAAGTGCGACATCTGTAGACATCTCTGCTTGAATTTTTTGTGTCATTTTTTCACTTCCTATCAAAAAAGGGATAGTTGGCACACTAGCCTTCTACCCCTTTACATCAGCCCCAAACTTTGTAACATCTTCATCGGATCCTGTTCACGGTCCTTTGGCTTCTTTGCTGTTTGAAGTTCCATCAAGTCGTAGAAGTCAGTATCAAGCCATTGTTCGGGCGTCCAATGCAAGTAAACCAATGTGTCCTGGCCTGTCAGTTTAAAGTCTTCAAGCTTGTTCTTCAGCTCAAATACGACCTCACGCTTATTCAGCTTCGGCTTCGCTTTTGTCGTCCGCCTGCTCGGCCTCAGCCTTCTTAATATCTTCTTCGGATAGGCCTTGCACCCGCAGAATGATGTGGTTGGCAATATCAACCGATTCAGAAAACTCAAGGTCATCCAGCTTGTCCTTTTCCTTCTGGTTAAGCTTGAGTGTGTTTGTGATGTAGTCAAGTACCTTGTTTACCAACCGTTGCTGCGTGCGTAGAAATTCAATTGGCTTTACGTCTTCTTCCTCGGCATCATTCTCGGCCATAGTCAGTTGCAATTCCAGCGTGGCCTTCATAACGCGGTTGGTCACCTTAACAATGTGTTCGCGGCTTGAAATTTTGTTTTCTTTAATCTTCATATTCGTTCTCCTTATTTAGTTGTAATGCCGGCAGCACGGCTCGCACGTGCTTGCCGCTAGTGCCGGTTCACGCGTCATCAGTTGCACGAAGACGTATGATTATCTATCTTTGTGTTCTAACTTGTGTCAGAATCTCGTCTGACAATACTGTTAATTGCCAGTAGTACCAGTTGCGGCTACATATCCGCCCATGACGTCATTCAGCATTGCCGCTTCGTCGAACTCGGTGTCTTTGCTGTAGTAAATCTTGAAAGGCTTGTGGCCAAAAGCAATTGTGTCCAAAGCACTGATGGTCAGTGCATCATCGACAATCTGTTTGTTGTCGTCGTCAGTTTGAATGTTGGCTTCGCTTTCAACCGCAGTGCAGTTACCAAAACCGAAATAAACACTGCCGCCCGACAGACTACCCGATTCAATCAGAACCGCAATATGAGCAGGCTCATCGGCTGGAGCCCAGCCACCCTTGCTATCAGGCACAAAACCCTTAATCTTTTGTTTGATATCAAAATCGAGGTTGAGCCCGTCCCAAGCAACCTGCGGAGCCGCTGCCCCGTATACTACCTGCTGAGATACGTTGTTCCCATATCTCTTAGTGCTTGAACCAACCAGACCAGTGATGTTGGCCGTTTTTGACCCCATATCCTTAGTGTCAACTTTATAAAGCCCATCTGCGCTTAAACCTGCATCACCTTTTAGAATCTGTTGGGTGATTGGATCAATCAGTGCAAACGACACCATGTTCAGTCCTACTAATGCCATAAATTTAGCCTCCTAAATATTCTTTTCACGTGAAAAATAAAATGTGTTCATCAGTTGCTGTGTGTCAGGATCTAACGTTCGCTGACGTACTGCCGCGACTTTCCAACCAGCGTGAACAAACGCCTTCATTAGCGTTACTTCAAGTGCCTCTGGGTCGTCGGCAAAATCTTGTGAGTACCAGATTTGTACTTCAATCTCTTGAGCTAATCGCCAGAAGTCGTTGTTTCCATATCCAGAAGGATTATTGGCAGTATCAGTCACCAACACCACTGTCTTGCCCAGACTATCCGCAGCCTCTTTGGGTAAGTTGTTGCCATAAACTTCATCTATGCCAACTAAAGAAGCGGCGCTAATCAAAGCAACCGCATCATCTACTGCCGCCATCAATCACTGCCTCCATTCAGTTTGCTAATTATCTTTTTATACTCCGCCGCCTCAGCTTCAAACACGGCGTCTTTAGCATCATCGCGGGCGTTATCAACAAAGTGGTCACCGCGAATGTATTTAGTGCCATCGTTCAAAAATCTGGCTACAAACTCCTTTTTGGTGAACCCTACAACCGACTTACCATCATGTCTGCCATCAACATCACCAGTAGCACTGGCAATGTCATCGGTTAAGTGCCCGTACTCGCCGCCTGACCCCTCTGTGTTTGGGTGCTTTGCCTTTGTGGCTTCTGTTAGCTTGTCAGCGAGCACATCTGCGCCGGCTTTTGTGATTTTCTCCTGCTGTTTAGCCGTCAGCTTAGCCGCTTTGGTGACCTGCTTTTGCCACTGATCCAGTGCTTCGTTAAAGTCCATGGCTATGCTCCCTTGGTCGTCTTGACTAAGGTCAGGTAGTCATAGCGAATGGCGTCATTTGAATCATCCGGGCTAATGTCCGAAATGTCATACACAACGCCCGCAATTCTTGCCTGTAATTGGCTTGCATTGCGGGCGTCATGCCGTGTAATGATGGTGATTGAATTATCCAAGCGCGTTCCCACAAGCGTGTACTGCTGTGTGAGCGTCCGCTTCTGTTGCTTGAAATGCAGGCTATACACCGGCACGAAGCTAGAAATGTTTACCCCGGCACCAGTCCTGTGCGATTGCGGCTTGCCTAGCTCAACCGTTCGGCTAAAATCGGCCGACTTAAAACTAACCATCCGTCTCACCGACCTTTGCGTCTTGGTCACGCTGGATTTTCCAACGAATGCTGTTGATCATGTATGCATAGCTTGGCGGATAGGCCTTGTTTTGATCGGATAGGGCACCGCGTGAGTAATACATGTAGTCAACAAGTACCCGCACCGCTTGATTAAACAACGGATATGCCCTATAAACATCAATCCCAATCGTGTCGTCAATGGCCCCAGTAACTGCATCCTCTGCGGTACTGATCATATCGGCAAGAATTGAAGTATCTCCATCAGTGTCAAGATTAAGGTATTGCTGCATGTCTTCTGAGGTAACCCCTTGACCATCTGCCATATTCATCCCTCCCTTAATAGCCGCCCGTCATATCGGCGAATTGTTTATTTCTTAGGCGACTGAAATCGTGTTACTTTGCAGGAGCTGAAGCTGAACCAGATGCAGCATCTGTATTGGTCACAAAATATCCGGCATTGCTATCGGCTTTTTGTACGCCAAACCGGAATGCGGCACCGAGATAATGCCCATAAATCTTGCTTTCTTCCCATGCCAGAGTGACCTGCTGACGATCTGCAAACAGAACGCCGCGCTTTAAGTCACCGACAAATGCCTTCTGATCCCCTGCGGCCGAGCCAAGTAGCGTGTCACCAACAACATATACTGGGACGCCCAAGACAGAGCCCTTTGCGGTGCCGTCAGTGATAGAGTCAGATGCATTATGAAGCAAGTAACGCCCGTTCTTGTCCTTTAAGGTATCCAGCGTATTGAACAGGGATTGAGTAACCACAAGCGCCCGACTGTATGCTGGGTCCAAGTCAACATTCAAAATATGCTTAAGACCATCTACAAGAGTGTCAGTGGTTGTTGCCTTGGCTGTGAACGACTGCAATACAGGCGCAATCATCGCGTTGTAAGTATTGACAGACTTCTCGTTAATGGACTGACCAACAAGTGCGGTAAGATCAACTTTAGAATCAGCAATGGCTTCTTCAGACAGAGGAATTGCGCCACGGTACGTGCCAACAGACCAGTCCACCTGTTCAAATTCGGGCTCAGCAAGTGTAGGATTTTCGGCCAATTCTGCCACGCTGGAAAAACGATCAGTTGCCCGCTTCAAAATCGGGTATGTGCCCTTAGGAGTAGTAACCGGCGTCTTGGTAACCAGTGTTGACAGATCCACAACTGAATTTACTTCTGCGGTAGGGTCATAGATGATTTCTTCCGGAATCAGCACGCCTGCTTCTGTCGAAGTGACGTGACCGGCTGCAGCATCAACCACCTTGCCATGGCTATGGATGAAGTCGTTGATAGCCTTCTTCTTCGCATCGATTGGCTTTTTGGACAGGTCAGTGCCTTTCTTGCTACCGTCATTTTTGGGCTCAGTCTTTGGCTCTGATGCTTTTTCTGCTTCCAAATCCTTAATCTGGTCGTTGATAGCGTCCCGACGTGCCTTTGCAGCGGTCAAGTCGTCCTTGATCTTTTGAAAATCATCCACAGATGCATTTTCATCTTGTAATTTTGTGTTGAGCTGAGCGTTTAGGTCGGCACACTTGGCACTGACATCGTTAAAAAGTGTTTGTAATTTGTCCATTATTGGACCTCCTTTTTTTCATAAAAAATAGCCAGCTTCTTGTTTAGCAGATCGTTCTGCTTAGGAAGTTGACTACGTAACTTGTCGTTTTCATCTTTCAGATTCTTAATTCGTTGAACTGCTTGATGTGGAATAATCGGACCCACCGCATTTACAATTGGCGTATCGAAATCTAGCTTTTCATCTGCCAATCCTAATTCGACAGCTTGATCAGCATCTAGCCAGGTCTCTTTATCCATTAATGCTAAAAAGTCATCGGCAGGTTTCCCAGTCTTTGCAGAGTACAGGCTTGCGATTGCACTGTCTGTAGTTTGCAGCATGCCAGAAGCCACATCCATCTCATGAGAGTTTCCACTGGCGTCGCTTGATGCGCGATGGATCATCATCTTTGCCCCTGGAGCCATCTGTACTTTGTTAGCACCCATAGCAACAATTGTTGCAGCAGAGTATGCGTTTGATACGATCTTTGCCGTTACATTGCCTTTATAATCACGCAGTGCGTTGCATACTTCTGTAGCTGGGTCAACTTCCCCGCCATCTGACGCTATTTCTAATACAACATCAGACCCGTCATTTGGAAGTGATTGAACAATATCGGATGGAGATGTTACAGTCATTTCTAACCAATCACGATAAATAGGGGCAGAATCATCGCTTGTAATGTAGCCCTTAACAGGAATAATCACTTGTCATCACCTCCCTTCGCTTGTGTAGTAAGTGGTTTGAACTCAGGCAAGTTATCTGGCAAAAATCCAGATCGGGTGAGTATAAATTGCGCCTGTTCTGCACCTAGCACCCCAGACTTAGCAAGATTTGATACCTGGTTGATAAGCGCCGAGTCGTCAACATCCAACATGTCTTTAATATCTAGCTCAAGGTCCGGTGCGTTCATCTTCAAACGCAACTCATCCACGATTGGATTAACATATGAGTTTAAGTTTGCTAGATATGTTGCCTTGATTTGGTCAATGTTGGAATGTTGGCTTTCAGTTGAAGTACCGCCACCCAAAATATCGCTAGGTACACCAAAGGCCTTGGAGATTTGATCAGCAGAGTATGCTGAATTGTCAGCCAAGGCCTTAAATACATCCGTCTTCATTTCAAGCTGGGTGTAATCGAACCCATCGGGTAAAACCATCAAGCGACCGGAGTTATCACCAGTGTTTGCCTTCTCAAACTCTTCACGAGCCGATTCTAAGTCTTTACCATCGCTTAAATAGTTGCTGATTGTAAGTTTTCCGGCTGGATTGATCTGATTTTCCATAGCGCTCATGTTGCTTTTTGAGGCTTTATCGTCCAAATTTAAGGCATTTTGCAGGCTTTCCAAAGGCGATCGACCAATCAAATACCGATATTGTGGGTCTGGCATGAGCCTAAAATGCAGCATTTGGTCTTGCCTAAGCACCATTTGAGGACGATCATTGCTCTCCAAAACCGTATAAACAATGCCCATATTGCCTGGCAAATAGTTAATTTGGACGTCAGAGTTAGGAATATGCTCCAGATTCTGACCAACTAACGGAATATAGTCGTTGCCTGACAAACAAAGTTGCATCAGTGCACCTTGCCAAAAAGAAAATCGGCCTATCAAGCCGCTAGGGCTTTCAAGTCGGTTCAATGTTGCAGTATTTTCAGTTTTGAAGTGTGCCGAGGCAACATCACTAGCAATGCGGTTGATCACACTATAAACATTAGTGTTCTGCAAAGCAGACAGCGCCGAAACATAAGAAAGTTGCATACCGCCAACCGTGGTCGTGAAAAACGCAGGATTGCTCGGGTATACCATATTTTTGGCCTTGCGTTTGTTGAAATTTTTAGGGGTTAGAAGTCCCATTTAGATTCACCCCCTTTCTTTGTCCATAATGTAGGCAGACAAGCACAGCTCAAAGCCAGAGGCTAGATAACCAATAACAACATTAAAGGTGAATGCCGCCACTGCAATCAGTGCTAAGCCAATGACGAACAGCATCACTGTGCCCCAATTGCTAAATAAATTGCTAATAATCTTTGCCATTATTTACCACCTCCAAACATTGCCTTGAAAAAGTCACGTTTTCCCTGTGCGTCCAAATCATTCAACGGGTTATATCCCTCATCATGATAGTTTTCGAAGTAGAATTTTGCCTGCGCATGAGCATTAATAAGCGCATCAGTCGTATCAATATGATCACTCGTGCGATTTTGACGGTCAATCTTGACTGAACCGCCGCGGTCTTCTACCAGTACAGCATTATTCAGCCCATCAATAAGTAGGGGATCATTCAGCATCGAAATGTTGCCATTAATAAACAAATTCTGAAAGCCTTTAGTAGGCTCATTCAGCTTGAACGAGGTAGGAGGCAAGGGAAACCATTTCCACTGCGGCTGATAATTCTCCAGTTTCTTTTCGAGCCATTCACCGTGGTTTGGATCAGCAATGATGAATTTGACCTTAAGCCGATGTTGATTAACATAATCAACCAACCACTGATAAACCTGATTGGTGTTGATTACGCCTGATGCAAGATTGGTAATATCCACAAAACCTTCTTTTTGAAGCTTCAAATAGTCCAATCCGTCCTGCTTCGACTTGGCTTCGATTGTTTTTGCCTGTGCGAATGGAATGAAGCTGTGTTGCTGAACATGAAACATACGTTTGTCATGATTAGTGTACGGATAAATGAAGCCAAAAGACGTATTGTCATTGGTCTGTGATCCGTCAAAACCGATAAATACATCACGTCCATTCACATCGAAGTGGTCAATAATACTGCGTTGAATGTTATCTAGAGACAAATAGCTGTTCTGAAACCGCCGACTCCACAGATTAAGGGACTTATTGACGAATGTTTCCAGCGTTCCCTCGCGCTCATTGTCATTGCGATCCTGATTAAGAGCTTCTTGTAGGTTGTCTCGCTTGTCCTTTGGTAGTTCAAGCAGGTTTGGATTAGATTTAGCCCATGTTTCCGGCGCAAATACCTCGTCCTCCGTATCCTGTGAAGGCGGCGAAGCGAATTGCCCAACTCGGCGATCTTTTTTACCCCATTCGGTGCTAAAATCGACACCACTCGGCGAAAGAATTGACCAAGAATTTCAAAAGTGGCATCGCTGAGCGTTTTCAGCG
>NZ_BAAFPR010000012.1:0-95178 GCF_042847315.1 Lacticaseibacillus jixiensis | reverse complement strand
CTTGGCGCCGTACTTGCCATGGAACATCAATCTGGACTAACAACAGAAAATCGGGCCAAGACACATCTTAGCGATGTGACTTGGCCCGATTTTGGCGTTACTAACGTGTGATTATCTCCTGCTTACCAATGACTTGCACCTTGTTGGCGATGACTTTAAGCTTGAGCGGCAAGGTGACGCTGGGGTCGCCGTCGATGCGGCTTCTTAAGCGTGCATCGGGACTTTCGATCGACAACTCGCGGGCGGTGAAGTAAGTCATCCCCGGCAGCTTGCTGAAGTTGCCGCTGATAAAATACGGCACCAACAACAGCGTGCGCTGCCAAGTTAAGCGCGGGGCAACGAAGACGTGAAACAACCCATCGTCGGGCTTGGCTTGCGGGGCGAAGTTGGTGAAGCCGCCTACAGAATTGGTCATGGTCACCAACAAGAAGGCGGAGTCTTGTTCCCAAGCGCGGCCGGCGCCGCTGATTTTCAAATGCCAATGCTGCTTTTTGGTCAGGCTGTGGATGCCGCGAGTCAAATACACCAAAGGCCCCAAGCGCTGTTTGGCTTGTTGGGTGACGGAAACTGCCGCATTGGCCAACACGCCTAAAGTCAACGTCGAGATCATCACTTGGTCATTGACTTGGCCGATATCGATGAAGCGGCTTGGCCCGCGCAATAAATTGCTCACTGCCAGATTAGGCAACAACGGAATATGCAAGACCTTAGCGAGATTGTTGACGGTGCCTTGGGGAATGATGCCCAATTTTGGCGGGTTGCGGCGCTTGATTAAGCCGGCGGCGACTTGATTGATGGTACCATCGCCGCCAATGGCCACCACCACGTCGCTTAATGCCACAAACGCTTGCGTGGTGGCGTCGCCGGGATTGATCGCAGGTGCGTTGGTGACTTGATGGCCGGCTTGTTCAAGACGCTTGGTGCAATATGTTGCAACTGCAGTGGCGCCGTTTTTGCCGGCATGAGGATTGTAAATCAAGGTATAGTTGGTCATAAACGCACCTCCTTTACGCTTAAGTGTACCACGATACCCCAAGGCCGCAAATTCTGGTACAATCACTTTGAGGCAAGATCAGCCTCAAAAAAAGGAGCGCGTATGTTGAGCATTGTCACAAGCGTTGCGATGTCACTGGAGGACTACAACGCTTAGTCTTCCCGCAACTGGAGGACAGAAAACTGAATTTATCTGAATATGGTACCACCAACACCCAAGCAGCTAACGGCTTGCATTTGGCGCGGGTGATTGCTTTAAGTCATCAACAATATACGGTTGTATGTGAAGCCGGCGTTATGTTTGCGCAAGTCGCAGGGCGCTTGGCCAATCTGGCGCTTGAGCCGGCAGATTTTCCCACGGTGGGTGATTGGGTGCAGATCCGCTTGGCCGATCAAAGCGACTGGGCGATCATCGAACGGCTGAACCCGCGGCAAAGTGTCTTTACCAGAAAAACCGCCGGCAAGCGCAGCGCCAGCCAGTTGGTGGCGGCTAATGTTGATTGGTTGTTGTTGTGTATGGCTTTAGACGCCAATTATAACTTGCGGCGCTTAGAGCGCTATTTGGCTGTGGCCCAAGCTTCAGGGGCCCAAGCGGCAGTGGTGTTGACCAAAGCCGATCAAGCCCAAGATCTGCCTAAGCAATTGGCGCTGGTGCGCACCGTGGCGGCAAAACAGCCAGTGTTGGTGTGTGATGCCACGCAACCAAACGGCTTACAAGCCTTGGCCGCTTTTATGCAGCCGCAAGTGACTTATGCGTGCTTAGGCTCATCTGGTGTCGGCAAAACGACGCTGATCAATCATTTGCTAGGCCAAGCGCTGCTGGCCACGCAAGCGGTGCGCGTTCAAGATGCCCATGGCCGCCACACCACCACCGCGCGGCAGTTGATCAAACTTCCTAATGGCAGTTTAATGATCGATACGCCAGGGATGCGTGAATTGGGCTTGATCGACGCTGATGTCGACGCGACTTTTGCCGATATTGCCGAATTGGCGGTGCATTGCCGCTTTCATGATTGCACCCATCAGCATGAACCAGGCTGTGCGGTGCAAGCGGCGATTGCTGACGGGACTTTGGCCCCGCAGCGTTTCGCCAGTTTCTTGCAGCTTACAGCCGAACAGGCGCATAACCGTGATTTGCGCGGCAAAGCGCGCGAGAATGCCAAGATCAAGCGGATGTTTGGCAGCAAGTAGCAAATGAAAGCTTTGCGCCAAGCTGTTAAGCATAAGCGCTGATCATGTGATCCCTGCCACCCAGTTTGGGCGGCGGGGATTTTTTTTGCGTGCGTGAAGGTTAACGGTCACATTCATCTTCGCCGCAAACCGCGGCAGCGCCTAGCGGACCGCGCAGGGAATGCTGAAGGTTTGCCGCCTTGCTTTGTTAGTTTGGCACAAGTTTTTGGGCTAATTTGCTAAAATTTAAGATTCAAGTATTGTGAGCGCTGCCAGATTGTGCTATGTTAGTTATGACACAGGGTGTTAACGTTAACATTCACAAAAATTTGGAGGCGCAACATGGCTTTATTGGATGACGATTTCTTATTGAGTAACGACATGGCCAAGAAGTTGTTTCGCGATCATGCCCAACACATGCCGATCATCGACTTTCACTGTCATTTGAACCCAGAAGAGATCTATGAAAACAAGAACTACCCAAACATTACCCGAGTTTGGCTCAATGAAGGCACTTACGGCGACCATTACAAGTGGCGCTTGGAACGGGCCAACGGCGTGCCGGAAGAATTGATCACCGGCGACGGCGATGAATACCAGAAGTTCTTGGCTTGGGCCGGCACCATTGAAAAGGCCGCAGGCAACCCGTTGTATGAATGGACGCACTTGGAATTGCGGCGCTTCTTTGGCATCAACGAACGCTTTGACACTAAGTCTGCCCCAGCCATTTGGGAGAAGGCCAACCAGCTGCTGCAAACCGATGCCTTCAAGCCGCGCAACTTGATCAAGAATTCCAATGTGCAAGCCGTTTGCACCACAGATGATCCAGCCAGTGACTTGCATTACCACAAGCTGTTAAAGGCCGAAGAGAAGGAATCAGGCTTTCGTACTTTGCCGGCGATGCGCCCAGATAAGCTGATCCAATTGGACAAGCCAGGCTTTGGCGATTATCTCAAAGAATTAGGCAAGCAAGCCGGCGTTGAAATCACGGATTTTGCCAGCTTGAAGCAAGCCTTGCACCAGCGCTTTGAATACTTCCATGCTTTAGGCGGCCGCTTAAGTGATCACAGCTTGTTGACTTATCACTTCATCGAAGGCAGCGAAGCAGAAGTTAACGCTGTCATGCAAAAGGCTAAAGACGATCTGCCGCTGTCAGCAAACGAAATCGATTTGTTCTTGACGGCATTGCTTGAAGAATTGATGCGCTTGAACACCGAGTTTGACTGGACCATGCAATTCCACGTGAACTCTGTGCGTGACTTAAACCGCCCAATGTATGACAAGCTTGGTGCTGATACCGGTTATGATGCAGTGGGCACGCAGCCTGACATTGTGTTACAGCTGCAAAAGCTTTACACCAAGATGCAAAGTGAAAACCAGATCCCGAAGAGCATTTTCTACTCATTAAATCCTAACGACTGGATGCAAATCGCCACGATGATCCCAGCGTTCATCGCCGGCGGTGTGCAGCGCCTGCAACTGGGTGCCGGCTGGTGGTTCAACGACACAGCAGAAGGCATGACCACTCAATTGCGCACGTTTGCCCAACAAAGCCTGCTGCCTAACTTCGTCGGCATGCTCACCGATTCGCGCAGCTTCTTGTCTTATCCGCGGCATGAATACTTCCGCCGCGTCTTATGCGACTTCTACGGCAAGCTGGCTGAACAAGGGCGCGTACCAGATGATGAGGATTATCTGGGCAAGATCGTTGAAGATATTTCGTACAACAACGCTTATCGCTTCTTCGGGTTCTTCCATGACCAAACCCCACAAGAGCTGTTCGGCACGAAATAAGGAGGAAAAAACATGGCATTGCCAACTTTAAATGATTCATATCGCAAATTACCTAAATATCCAACCAAAGTGATCCAGTTCGGGGAAGGCAACTTCTTGCGCGCCTTTGTCGACTGGCAGATCCAACAAATGAACAAGCAAGGCTTATTCAAAGGCGGCGTGGCTGTTGTGCAACCGATCCAATTCGGCCGCACCAAAGAACTCGACGCCCAAGACCGCTTGTATACCACGCTTTTGGAAGGCAAGCTGGATGGCAAGAAGGTCCAAGATGCTGAAATCATCGAAGACATCAACCAAACCGTGCGGCCTTTTGAAGACTGGCAAAGTTATTTGGACTTGGCCAAGCTGCCAGAAGCCCAATTCATCTTCTCTAACACCACTGAAGCCGGGATCGCTTTTGACGAAAACGACAAATATGACGCTTTGCCAAATGGCACTTATCCAGCTAAGCTGACAGCGCTGTTATATGAACGCTTCAAGTTGGGTTTGCCAGGCTTTCAAATCATTCCTTGTGAGTTGATCAACCACAACGGCAACATCTTGAAAGCTTATGTTGAAAAGTACGCCAAGCTTTGGGACTTGCCGGAAGCCTTTGGGCAGTGGCTGGAATCAGACAACGACTTCTATGCCACCTTGGTTGACCGCATTGTGCCAGGCTATCCTAAAGACCGCGCGGCAGAACTTGAAGCCGCTTGGGGCTATCACGATGCCAACATGGTCAAAGCTGAACCATTCTTCATTTTCGTGGTGGAAGGCAACGCCAAGTTAAAGCAGCTGTTCCCAGCGGTAGAAGCCGGTTTGAATGTGGTTGTGACTGACGATATGCAGCCATACCGCAACCGCAAAGTCAGTTTGTTAAACGGCCCGCATACCACCATGAGCCCGATTGCGCGCTTGGCTGGCATCGAAACGGTTGGCGAAGTCATGAAAGATCCTGATTTCTACAAGTTCATCAATGATGAAATGTACGAAGAAATCATTCCAACCGTCGCTTTGCCGCATGATGAATTGGTCACTTATGCTGAAGGGGTCAAGGAACGCTTTGAGAACCCATTCGTGAAGCATGAATTGTCCAGCATCGCTTTGAATTCCATTTCCAAGTTCAAAGCCCGCCTGCTGCCGACCTTCAAGCGTTACGTGGCCAAAGAAGGCAAGCTGCCGCAACGCATCACTTTGGCGTTGGCTGCATATTTGAAGATCTACGCCGGCCAAGCTGACTTTGAACCTTCTGATACGCCAGAAACGCTGGCAGAATTCAAGCGGCTGGTGCGCGAAACCGACTATGTTGGCGCAGCATTAGCCGACACGACGTTGTGGGGTGAAGACTTGACGCAATATGACGGCTTGAAGTGTGCTGTAGTCAAGGCGTTAGATACCTTCGACAAGCAAGGCGCCCGTGCTGCGGTACAAGCCATCAACCAAGCGGAGGCTTAGTTATGAACGCTTTTATCATCTTAGATCCCACCGATAAAGTCGGGGTCGCCTTACAAGATATCGCCAAGAACACGACGCTGGCTACGGACAAAGGGCCAGTGACGCTGCAAGAAGACGTCAAGCGCGGCCATAAGTTTGCGTTGCAAGACATTGCCCAAGGCGAAGACGTCATCAAGTACGGCTTCCCAATCGGCCATGCGACCCAACCGATTGTCAAAGGCGCTTGGGTGCACACGCACAACCTCAAGACCAATCTCAATGGTGAGCTGGCTTACACTTATCAACCGCATGATATTACCCGCCAAGTGCCGAAAGACTCGCGGACGTTCATGGGCTATAAGCGCGCCAACGGCAAAGTCGGTATCAGAAACGACTTGTATATTATTCCCACTGTCGGGTGCATCAACCCATTGTTGGACATTGTCGTTGAACAGTTCAAAGCCTTGCATCCAGATAACGGCAATTTCGATAACATCATGGTGTTGAAACATCCTTATGGCTGCTCACAACTCGGGGATGACTTTGAAACCACTCGGCGCATTCTTTGCGACGCGGCTTTGCAGCCTAATGCCGGCGGGGTGTTGGTGTATGGCTTAGGGTGTGAGAACAACCAAATGGACGGCATGATCGAAGAAATCGAACAACTTGGCGGCCCGATCGATCATGACCGCATGAAGTTCATGATCGCCCAAGAAGTCGACGATGATATCGGCACGGCTGTGGAATTGCTGGAAGATTTAAACGATGCTGCAGCCAATGACCAGCGCACCCCACAGCCGCTGTCAGAATTGAAGATCGGCTTGAAGTGCGGCGGTTCAGACGGTTTGTCTGGCGTTACCGCCAATCCGCTGTTAGGGCGCGTGGCGGACTTTGTCACCGCACAAGGCGGCACGGCGGTGTTGTCTGAAGTGCCGGAAATGTTTGGTGCCGAAACGATTTTGATGTCGCGGGCCAAAGACGAAGCAACCTTTCACAAAATCGTGGATTTGATCAATAACTTCAAAGGGTATTTCGAATCCTTCCATCAGCCGATTTATGAAAACCCGTCGCCTGGTAACAAAGAAGGCGGCATCACGACACTGGAAGACAAGTCCTTAGGCTGCACCCAAAAGTCTGGCACCAGCCAGGTCATGGATGTGCTGCAATATGGTGACAAGCTCAAAACCAAAGGCTTGAACCTTCTGCAATCGCCAGGTAACGACTTGGTTTCAAGTTCTGCCGAAGCTTCAGCGGATTGCCAAATGGTGTTATTTACCACCGGTCGCGGCACGCCTTTTGCCACTTATGTGCCAACGGTCAAAGTTGCGTCAAATTCCTACATTGCCAACAAAAAGCCGCGTTGGATCGACTTTGACGCTGGGCAGTTGGTGGATCATGACATTGACACGTTAGCTGATCAGTTCATTGATTACTTGATCAAGGTCGCTTCCGGTGTCCAAAAGACCAACAACGAACAATATGGCGTCCACGGTATCGCCATCTTCAAGAATGGCGTGACTGAATAGCGCTTCGTTAAGTCAAAAAGCACCGCAAAATCCGAATAATGGATTCTGCGGTGCTTTTTGCGATATGCCGACATTGTGAAGAAAACTCACAATCATTCAGCCGAACTGACGGCTGCGACGATACTTGAGCGGGGTGAAACCAGTTAAAGCCTTGAAGTCGTGAATAAAGCGGGAAATATCGCTGAAACCGCATGCCGCGGCGATTTGTTGGACTTGCCAGTCTTGATGGGCCAACAGCATCGCCTTGGCCTTGTGCAAGCGAAAGGCGTTGAGGTATTGCAGCGGGGTCACGCCGTAATAATCGCGGAAAAGCTTGGTTTGATACGGCGCAGAATAGCCGGTGATGGTGCATAACTTGGTGTTGGTCAGCGGCTCTTGGTAATGCTTGGTGATGTAATCCACGATCGGTTCATACAGCGATTGGGCGTAGAAGGCGTGGATCGCATGAACATTTTGTTTCAGCAGCAGCAAGAAGCGAAACACTGCAGTACTTTGATTCAAGCGGGCTTCTGGGGTGTCTTGGGTGAAGGCGTCGAGCTTGGCGTGGAGATAATCCGCCAGTTCGCCAGTCAGTTCTGGAAACATCAAGTAATGCGTCAACCCTAATTGCGCACTCAACTGCGGTGCCAGGGTGCCGGAAAAGCTCAAAAACGCGGTGCGCCAGCCACCAGCAGCCGGTGTGTAGGTGTAGCCGACGCCTGGGTGCAACAAGATGCCTTGATTTGGTGCCAATTGGATCGTTTGCCCGTCGATTTGGACCGTGCCGCTGCCAGCCAAGGTCTGCAGCCAGTTGTAATGCTGATCGCCTTGCAAATGCCGGTCAACGGCATGCTGCGGCCAATCATAGCCGATGGCATTGAAGGCTAATGGCGCATCACAACTCACGACGGGACTTTCAATCAACATGGCAGATCCTTCCTTTCGTTCCTACTCACTTTGAATTATAATTCACAATCTCTTCAAAAGCCACCTTTATCGCCAAAAACATGGTGATGACGCAAATATATGTGATAATGTTCGGATTATTTGTAAGCGGCAGTCTGTCATGCGGCGTCGATAGCAGGGGGATCCAAATAGCCAGGGCAATCGCGTGCTGCGTTTGCCCTGGCTGCTGTTTTAATTGGCATGAGTTAATTTGTGGGAATGCGATAAAACCGACGCAGAGCCAGGCAACAAGTGGCCATGATGGTTGCGTGCATGTTATTGGATCGCGTATTCTTTGGTCCCAATGGTCTCAAAGTTGGAATTGGAGAATTCAAGGGTGACCGGATTTGTATTCTTCAGTTCAAAGATCAAGACAGTATCCACAGTTTTACCTGGTAATAGTGCGTTGTTGAGGTTGTCTTCTTGTTGTTGCAGCGGATCATTTCCGTTCTCATCAGAATTCATCATGCCGACATCTAAATCGACATTTGAGGTGGCTGTTTTCTGTTTGGCGTTGATCACCATGTAGAAATTGGATGGATCTTGTTCCTTGGTGGAATTGTTGCGGATCGTATTGTAAATCACCAGGACCTTGGTGCCGTCTAAACCATCACGCACCTCAGACTTGGTTAGGGTCATCGTTTCATTACCAGCATAGAACACGTTCTTTTTGGCGTTGAAGAACCATTCGTGCTTGGCATCGGTGGGAATGGTGCCGTCAGCTGGCGCCTTGGTGGTTGTGGCTTTATTGATGGCTTTGGACGCCACGGGTTTCCCATTATGCTTGAGGCCTGAATAGGTGATCACCCATGAACCGACAACGGAAGTGGATTTCTTGATTTTCGCAGTCACCGTATCGCCTTTGGTGACGGCCTTGCCGTCTTTGCTGATAAAATTCAGGTGCTTGCCGGTTTCCAGGTTAAAACCAAAAGCGCTATTTGGCTCAATCTTTGAAATCTTGAATTTAACCGTCTTGCCTTGGACTTTCTTCCCAGCGTTTAGTGCAGTTTCTAACTTCGCGGCAGTATAGTCAACTTTTGGTGCAGTAGGCTTCGTTTGCGTTGTAGTTTTGCCACAAGCTGCTAACAACAGCGTCGCGGCGGCAACTGCCAGCAGTGAAACTATCCTTTTCTTCATTTTTCCCCCAGTCAGCTTTTGCTGAATTCATTATGTGGCAACAATGGCGCTACAAATATGATAACAAATTATTCTAATAAAGTAAGCGTTTAAATTAAACTGCGGTCATCCGCTAATCTGTTTCGGGCTGCTTGCCGGATTTCGCGTAGTACGCGCAGACAAATTGTTGCACCTGTGCGACAGGCAAATTATCTGCATCATTGCGGTTGACCATGTAGAATTGCCGCACAAATCTTGGCCCCAGCGAAGCATGGTGAATGCCTTGCGCCGCACGGGCAGAAATAATGGACTGGCCAAATCCGCTGCGCAACAAATGTACGATCACGGTGTTGTTATCAATTTCGATGACATCAGCGGTGATGTCTTTCTCGGTTAAATAGCGGTGGGTGTAATAATAAACGCCTGAGGCCTGCTCGCGAATGAGCCAAGGTCCGCTGGTGCCGGCGTGGACCAGTTGATCGTCAATTAACGTGTGCCGTTCAAGCTGCTTGGTGGCCAGCGGCTTTTCGATGAAGCCCAGATCTGCTTCATGGCGCAGCAAGGCATCTTGGACGCTTTGAGAATTCGTCATTTGCACGCTGAATTGAATGTTGGGAAACTGCGCGACCAATAGCGGCAACAATTCCGGCAGCAAGTAAGTCGCAAAGGTGTGTGAACTGGCAATGCGGCAAGGGGCTTTGTGGCCGGTGGCGCCGGGCAAACTTTGGTGCAGTTTGTCCCAAGTCGCAAGCATCGTGAGCGTTTCGTCGTACAGCACCTTTGCCGCCGGGGTGATGCCAACTTCACCGCGACCGTTGCGAATGAATAAAGCTGCGCCAAATTCGGCTTCCAGCTGCTTGATCTGGGCTGAAACTGTGGGTTGGGCAATGAAAAGCAAGGCCGCAGCCCGCGAGAAGCTGCGGGTTTCGTAAACTGTTTTGAAGGTGGTGAGATTTTTAAACATCGATTTCTCCATCAGTATTTGTGATAGCTCGTATTATAGCAATCAATCACATTGATGGAAACACTCCGGTATACTTGGTCGAGGACAAAAGGAGTGGACAAGATGGAAAAAACGAAAACAATTGGCAAGATGGCCGCATTAGCCCCGATCGTTCCCGGCCTGGCGGTATCGATCATGGTGGCCATTGCGGCCAAGCTTGTAGGGGAGTATGTGCCGAGTGTAGGCGGGGCGACTTTTGCGATTTTGTTTGGCATCGTGCTGGGCAACACAGTGTGCAAAAAGCCCGTGCTTGGCGTCGGCACGAAATTTGCTGAAAGCAAGCTGCTTGAAGTGTCGGTAGTGTTGTTGGGGCTGACCGTGACCTTCCAAACGATCGGACAAATCGGCTTGCGCGGCGCAGCCTATGTGTTATTGATGATGAGCGTGGTGATTTCTGCGGCGTATCTGATCGGCCGCAAGCTTGGTTTCAGTGAGAAAATGGCCCTGATGATGGCCGGCGGCAACGCGGTGTGCGGCTCATCAGCCATTGGCGCCATTGCCCCGGCGATCGAAGCCGACGATGCGGACAAAGGCCAGATCATCACGCTGGTGAACTTGCTGGGTACGGTGATGATGTTGACGCTGCCGTTTTTAGGCACGGCGTTGTTTGGCAAAACCGGCATGGCCACCAGTGCGCTGCTTGGCGGCACCTTGCAGTCAGTGGGGCAGGTGGTTGCCGGCGCCAGTTTGATCAATGGCCAAACCGTACAGTTTGCGATGCTGTTTAAGATCATGCGCATCATCATGCTGGTGGTGGTGGTGTACTTATTCACCCGCAAGGTCGAAGCCGATGGCCTTAAGCCAACGCGAGCCGCAGCCAATCGGAAAATGCGGCTGCCGATGCAATGGTACGTGTTAGGCTTCTTGATTTTTTGTATCTTAAACAGTGCCGTGACGCTGCCGGCGGTGATGGGCGACAGCGCGCATTTGCTCAGCACTTGGTGTGAAACCATTGCGTTAGCCGCCATTGGCTTGCGGCTGGATCTGGCGCGGTTTATCAAAGAAGGGCGCAGTTACATGATGTATGCGCTAGGCGTCGGGGCGGTTCAAACCGTTGCTGCCATTACCTTCATTAAGCTGCTTAGATTGGCGTAGGTCAATTCATGTGCAGCAAAGCAAGCAAATAGCGCCGTCTTGCTCATATTGGGCAAGACGGCGCTATTTGCTTGACTAAGCCTGCTGGAAGGCTTAGTCGATAGTTTACTTAGTGGATTTCTTAGGTTTCTTAGTGGAAGCTAAGGCCGGCTTGTTTTCTAAGTCGGTACGCACCACCAGCACGTCGCAAGCGGCGTTTCTGGTGACATACTCAGTGACGCTGCCGATCAATAAGCGCTCCACGGCGTTTAAACCGGTAGCGCCGATCATGATCAAGTCAATATTATGCGCCTTGGGCATGTCGCGGGCGATAATGGTCTTTGGTGCGCCATATTCAATGGTGTAAGTCACTTTCTCAAGCCCGGCAGCCTTGGCTTGCTGGACATAGCCGTCCATCGTCTTCTTGGCGGTTTCGGTGACTTGTTCAACCATGGCAGAGTCGAAGCTTGACACGTTTTGGAAAGCGCGAGTGTCAACGGTGTGTACCATAAACAAGTCCCCATCGTTACGCTTGGCAACAGCGATCGCCTTCTCGAAGGCGAGTTCGGATTCATAAGAGCCGTCGATCGCAACTAGAATGTGTTTGTATTGTTGTAACATGTCTATCACCTCTTAACTTAAGTATAAGGGTTTCCTAGGCAAAATGAAAGCGTGTTACGCTTGGTTGGTGATCAATTTCGGCAAGTTGATCCCCAAGATCCCCACTGCAGCTGCGCCTAACACCAATGCGCCTAACTGCACTTGAGTATTGGCCAAAACCGTCCCTAACAAAGCGACTAGTGCAGCCAAGATCAACACATAAGCATAGGTGCGCAATTGTTTGCCGGTTTTGGCCGGCACTTCTTTAAGCGTTAAGAAGCCTTGATGTTGATGAGCCAACAAGTACCAAGCCAAGGCCAATAAGACCAGCATATAAAGAACCATTACGATCGTCATAAAAAATATTTTCTCCTTCAAGCGGTGTCGTTTTGCGATCATCAGATTTGTTTGGAACCTCAGCCAGAGACTGCCGGATCGGCGCTTGTCCGGGTATGATGCGCGGTGGGGATCGTCGAGCTGCGCAAAGCAAAGCGGCAGTGATATAAGCTGGGATGCTGCCAAGGTGAAAAACACATTTGCGTCGCTGATAGCAGCCGCTAAGAGCGCCTTGTTTTGCCTTGGACCTTTTAGCAACGCAACTGTGCTTTACAATCACCCATTAATTATCCCTCAACGCACCTTACCAGCCAAGTTCATCAACCAATCTCATCGCCTGCGCTGAAGCTTTCCTCGCGCGCCGGAGCAATACCTGGCCGGGATTTTACCTCAAGATCGGAGTCCACGCCTGAAACGCTGTGGGCTTCGTCGAGCTGCGCAGCCCAACGCGGCGTGAGATAAGGCGTGACGTCAATTGGGCAAAGAGCGCCCAACTGACATCCCGTCTTATCTCCACCGCTAAATACGGACTGCTTCGCTCTGGTTATTCGTCGAGCTGCGCAAAGCAACGCGGCAGTGATATAAGCTGGGATGCTGCCAAGGCAAAGAGCGCCTTTGCGTCATCCCAGCTTATATCAGCCGCTAAATGCGCTTTGCTTCGCTCTGGTTTATTCGTCGAGCTCCGTGGCGCAACGCGGCGTGAGATAAGGCGTGACGTCAATTGGGCAAAGAGCGCCCAACTGACATCCCGTCTTATCTCCACCGCTAAATACGGACTGCTTTGCTCTGTTTTTCGTCGAGCTGCGCAAAGCAACGCGGCAGTGATATAAGCTGTGACGCCGCCAAGGCAAAGAGCGCCTTTGCGTCATCCCAGCTTATATCAGCCGCTAAGGGCGCTTTGCTTCGCTCTGGGTACAAAAAAACCGGCATACGCCGGCTAAGTCGCGAAGACTTAAATGAAAGGCTAGTAGTACCGTTCTCTTCCCGTTCTGTTGAAACCCGCGATT
Organism: Lacticaseibacillus jixiensis; assembly: GCF_042847315.1. Classification (NCBI taxonomy): domain Bacteria; kingdom Bacillati; phylum Bacillota; class Bacilli; order Lactobacillales; family Lactobacillaceae; genus Lacticaseibacillus; species Lacticaseibacillus jixiensis. The sequence goes on along the minus strand of NZ_BAAFPR010000012.1, from coordinate 82,222 downwards.
ACGCAAGTGGGCCCAAACGTCCAAGGCGTTAGCCGCTCAGTGAAAGAGCGTCACGGCATCAGGCTCTTATGGTCCCAAGGTCTCGATACTGTTCGGTCAACTGAATATAGGGAAGCGCGCATACCTTAGGTGACTTCCATGGTTAAATCATAGCATCACTTGCCAGCAGATGCAAGTTTAAAACCTTGCTGGCTCAACGTTGGTAGCGCTATACCCAAAGCACAACGCCGCGCAGTTGTCAAGGTTTGCGCCCGGCTTGCAAGGCCCGCAACTGGGCCAAACGGGCGGCTAGGGCCTGCTCGTATTTGCCGGTGGTTTTGGCTTCGTAGTAATGTTTACCGCGCAAAGTTTCTGGCAAGTAAGCTTGTTTGACCCAATCGCCTGGGTAGTCATGCGGATACAAGTAACCAACGCCATGGCCTAAAGCTTGTGCGCCTTTGTAGTGAGCATCTTTTAAGTCGTCTGGAATCGCACCGGCGTGGCCGTCTTTGATATCTTGCAGCGCCGCATCGATGGCAGTCATGGCGGTGTTGGATTTAGGCGCCAAGCACAAGTCGATCACCGCATTAGCCAGCGGGATCCGGCCTTCTGGCAAGCCCAAGCGCTTCGCGGCTTGAATCGCCGTTAAAGTCCGGCTGGCAGTTTGCGGATTGGCTAAACCCACGTCTTCATAAGCAATCACCAACAGCCGGCGCAAGATGCTGGGCAAGTCGCCGATCACGATCAAGCGGGCCAAATAATGCAGCGCTGCGTCAACATCTGAGCCGCGGATACTTTTTTGAAAAGCAGAGATCAAATCATAATGCGCGTCGCCATCGGTGTCTCCATCAATGGCGCGGCGCTGCAGCGACTGATGGATCACTTCATCGCTGATGGTGATGTGCCCAGCCGCTTCTGGTGTGGACAAAACGGCCAGCTCTAACGCATTCAAGGCACTGCGCAAGTCACCATTGGTTGCATGAGTGAGAAATTCGCGCGCCTTAGGGGCTAACACCACTGGATATTCGCCTAAGCCGCGGGTCTTATCTGCCAAAGCGCGGTCAATGGCACTGGCAATATCAGTCGGCGTTAAAGGAAAGACTTGAAAAATCTGGGTGCGGCTGCGAATGGCTGGCAAAATGCTCATGTAGGGATTTTCAGTGGTGGCGCCGATCAAAATGATCCGCCCAGATTCCAAATGCGGCAGCAAGAAGTCTTGTTTGGTTTTATCCAAGCGATGGATCTCGTCTAACAACAAGATCACAGTGCCTGACATTTTTGCTTCTTCGGCGACGATTTGCAGGTCCTTCTTGGTGTCAGTCGCCGCATTAAGTGTGCGGAAGGCATATTTGGTGGCCCCGGCAATGGCGCTGGCGATGCTGGTTTTGCCGGTGCCAGGCGGGCCATAAAGGATCATGGATGAAAGGCGCTTGGCGATCACCATACGCCGGATGATCTGGCCTGCGCCGACGAGATGTTGTTGGCCGACGACTTCATCGAGGTTTTGCGGCCGCATGCGGTAAGCCAGTGGTTGTTGCATTTGCTCAGTCCTTTCGTCAGGTGTGAATAACTGTATCATAGCATATTGGGCCGGGTGCATCAGGTTAACCGTTTCCAAGCCGGCTCAGTGCTTGCAAGCCTAACTTGGCGTGATACGATAGACTTACACAATAACGATGATAGGATGATTATATGTATGATTATGGCCAAATGACCAAGCAGCTTAACTTGATCGGGTTACTGCCGCAAACGCAAATGCGGCTGCGTTTGCGTTTGTCAGCGACGACGCAGCGCTTGCCGCAGTCGCCATATTGGACCAGTACCAAAGAAGCACTCGTGGTGACGCTTCCGTTCACTGCTGATCTGCGGGCCACCACGCGCAAACTCGCGGCGGTGTTAGTGACGCTTAAGCGCTTAGGTGTGGACACAACCTTGCCAAGGCAACCGTTTGCCTTGGCTTGGATCTTGCCTGAGCAATTATTTGTTACCAGCTATGATGCCATCGCCAATAATGCAGATGCGCCAAGTTATGCCGCATTCAAAAGCGGCTGGTATCTGCGGGTGCTGCAAGTTTGGCCCAAGCTTCAGCCGCAGCTGCAAGCGGCTTTTGGGGTGCATGACGGCTTTAACGCGCAGGTTTTAGGGGATGTTGACAGTCCAAGCGGCTTGGTTGGGATCCAATGGCAACAAGTGCCGCTGTTAGCCAACACAGATACCGGCAGTCAAACCAGCAGTTTGTTATGGCTGCGTGCGGCGTTATGGGGCGTGTTGAATAATCAGCTGATCGATGCTTTGCCCACTTGGGGCCAAGCGACGATCATCGATCAAGAAACGGTGCAAGTCTTGCGGCGTTTTCAGCCAGGGGCCAGACATCAGGTGCCCAATTTCGACGATGGGGTGCATTTGGCAGGGTATCCGCAACTGACTTTGGATAATCAGCTGAAACTGGCGGCGGCCTTGGCCGAGGGGCATGCGATCGCGGTGTTGGACGAGCGCGCTGAAGTGTTGCAAATCGATGGCGCAGTGATTGCCGGAGCAGCCACCTTGAATTTGCAAGCCGCGGCTTTGGCGGCCAATGCCAAACCCGCCCAAAAGGCGCTGCTCGGTGCCGCTGGGTTACCGGTTCCACCTGCGGCAGAATACGTGAATCGCCAAACTGCGCTGCATGATTATGCGACCAGTTACCAAGACAAAGCCATCGTCGTTAAGCCCAGTTGCGGCCATGACGGCTTAGGCGTGCATGTGTTTATGCTGCCGCCAACGCAAGCGGCGTTTTTGGCGGCGTATGATGCCGCGGCCAAATATGGCAGTGTGTTGGTCGAAGCGTATGCCAAAGGCGCCGCTTATCGCTTGTTCGTGCAAGACGGACAGGTGCAAGCGGCGCTGGAATTGACCCCGGCAAATGTCGTCGGCGACGGCAGGCGCACCATCGCGGCCTTGGTTTCCCATAAGAATGCCAAACGCCCAGTGGGCTGGCAGCCGGTGGTGTTAGATGATCAAGCCAGCCAAGTCTTGGCGATGCAAGGCTTTAACGGCGACACGATTTTGCCGCGCGGGCATCAAGCGTTCTTGCGGTTTGCTTCAAACACCCGCTTTGGCGCCGATGGCTATGACGTGACCGATGACTTGGCAACCGGTTACTCAAAACTGGCTGTTAAAGCAGCACAAACGCTGAACTTAGCGGTGTGCGGGGTGGATATGATGATCCCGAATTTGTATCAAGCCTATGATCCGACTAAACCAGCCATGGCGGCGATTCTTAGCGTCACCGCCACGCCTGCTTTGTGGCCGCATGCGGTGGCGCAAATGGGCACCAAGCGCAACCTGGCCAGTCAGTTAGTGTCTGCGGTACTTGCCAGCAGCCGTCGTGCGCGCTAAAGCACGGGCAACATTCAACGTGCCAGCCAGTGATTCGCGCAAGACATTGCGTTGTGCGGCGTTCATTTGGGCACCGGCTAAAGTCGGCTGGCTTTGTTGATCATCCAGTTCGCTTAGCAAATGGGCCAGTTGAGTGTCGACATCAGCCAGCATTGGCGTGGCGCGGTGTTCTGTGCGGCCAAGCAAATAATCCAAAGAGACGCTGAAATAATCGGCTAAGCGGCGTTTGGTGGCGTCATCAGGTTCGCGGACGCCTTGTTCATAAGACGAATAGGCGGAAGCGGAAATTCCCAGTGAGTTGGCAAGGTCAACTTGCCGTAATCCTTTGTGTTCAGTACGAAGCTGTTTTAATCGTTCTGCGTTCATGTTCTTCACCTCATAAGTTACACTTTACAGTTACAATTTGTGTAGTTGAATGAAATCCACAAATTGAGCGTTTTCAACTTGACGGCCCACGAATTGTGACGTAATTTAAAGACAGCGTAACAAGATGGGAGTGAACCGGATGCGCGATTGGCTGGTCGGCAAAAGGCAGGCGTTGGGCTTGACTCAGCGCGAGTTTGCGGCGTTGTTGGAGATCCCGGTGAGCACGTTGGCGGCATATGAGCAGGCGGCGCGGACACCGACCGTTGCCCGGGCGAAAGCCTTGGCGCAGAAGTTGGATGTTGCATGGGAGAAATTCTTTGATTCTGATCAGAACTGACGCAAACTGGCTAGTGCAGATGCACTAGCCAGTTTCTTTGGTGCTGATCAAGTTGATGACGTCAGTTGAGAAAATCAAAGAAACTGTGTTTGCGTTCAGGAGCAGCTGGGGCAGTTGGCAAGGCGATGTCAGCGTGGTTGATAGCGGCTTGATTCACCACCAACAAGCCATAAGCGTCAGGTTCAAGGTGAGCAGAGTCATCATTGATGCTGGTGAAAGGCAAATTCACGCGGCGCGCCAGCTGCATATATGGCGCCAGCAAGGTGACATCGAGTTTGCCGTTTAGCAACAGCTTGTAGCCGTCAGCAGCGGTGTATTTGGCCAAGGCCTGCTGACAACTTGGCAAAGTCTTCGGGTCTTTCAGCTGTTCATTGGTGATCGCCAAAGCGACGCGTTCGCGCAGCGACCCCAAGTATTGGCGCCGCTCGTCTGGGCGGGTTTGGGGGTTGCCGTTCATGCTTTGGGTGAGGCGTTCATTCAGCTCGTCTTTGGTCATCCTCAACACGCTCCTTTATGCTAAAATGGTGTCTAAATTATAACACTTCGCAGGGGGTGCCGACATCTTTAACGAATCTGATTTTCGAATATTCCAAGAGCCGGATGTGGATCGCCGCTTGGCCTTGATCCGCACCCAACTCGGCCCTAAATTCGCCCAAGCCGGCAGCCAATTGCAGTACTTGGCCAAGCAGCATGCCGGCGTTGATTTCACTGTGCACATTGCCAAACACGCCAGACGCCACGTCAATCCGCCGCAGAACACGTGGCTGGCCTTATCTGCCAGTGCCCGCGGCTATAAGATGCTGCCGCATGTCGAGCTGGGCTTTTGGGATGATCGGTTGTTTTTGTGGGTGGGCGTGTTGCAAGAAGCCAAGCCTTTCTTTGGTGTGCTGCCGACGTTGGCGCAGCTGCCTCAAGGCTTTGCTTTGGCAGATTCGCATATCAATAAAGCCACTCAGCCCTTGAATGCCGCAACCCTTGCCGCACAGAATACCCGCTTTAAACAAGTGGCAAAAGCAGAGTGGCTGCTGGTGGCCAATCACTTGGCGCAAGCGCCAACTTGGCAAGACCCAACGCGCTTGTGGCGCACGATTCAACAAGAATTCCTGGCCTTGTTGCCGGTTTATCAACTGTTGACGACAACAAAATAACCCTGTTTCCATGATAGAATTATGGTAAAATGATGACATCAATCTTAGGAGGCTCTCATTTATGGAAACAATCTACACGCCTAATGCGCCAGAACCCCTTGGCCCATACTCACAAGCTAAGCAAGTTGGGGACTTGGTGTTTATTTCCGGCCAAATCGGCATCGATCCGCAAACGGGTAAATTGGCTGGCAGCGATATTGAAACCCAAACCCGCCAAGTCATGCAGAACCTCGAGGCAATTTTGCAAGCCGCTGGCAAAACATATGCCGACGTGGCCAAAGCCACTTGTTTGCTGGCGAATATCGATGATTTCGCCAAGTTCAACGCCATTTATGGTGAATATGTGGTTTCTAAACCGGCGCGTTCGACTTTTGCGGCTGTGATCCCAGCAGGCGCTTTGGTAGAAGTTGAATTGATCGTTGGCTGATCATACGAAAACGTTGCTAAGACATAAGTCACATCGTCGCGTTCCATAAAGCAACGCCAAGTAACGCAAACTGCTCTGTACCGCGATTCATAGTGCGAATCGTGGTGCAGAGCAGCTTGCGTTATTGGCTAAAACCGCTTTATGTCTCAGCCTCGTTCGCTTCAGCTTAAATCAATGAAATCCCCGGCGCCTAGCAGTAAGCGTACGAAGTCTGGCACATATTCGGTGCGATTCCAATCCCGCTGCCACTCACAAGCCAGCTGCGCGTTGGTGATCAATTCACCGCCGGCTTGTTCGATGCGCCTAAGCGCTGTTTCATGAGCGACGGTGCTGGTGCCGCCAACTGCATCCGCTACGGCAAACACGTCATATCCAGCCCGCAGCGCGTCTAGTGCCGGGAAGGTCAAGCACGCTTCAGTCCACAACCCGGCCATTACCAATTGTTGTTTGCCAGTAGCGCTAACGGCTTCGACGAAATCTTTGTCTTGCCAGGCGTTGATGCTGGTGCGGTCGTAGCTGGGCACGCCTTCCAGCAGTTGACGCAAGGGTTTAATGGTTTCTTGATTGCGCCCGGTGGCCACGTTGACGGTGGATAACACGACTGGCACATGGTAGGCCAAGGCCAATTGCACCGTCATTTCAATGTTTGCAATCAAGGTTGGATGATCGATCGATCGCACAGATTGGATCTGGGTGGGTTGATAGTCGATCACCAACAAAGCGGCATTCTCCGGTGTCAACAATGTATCTGCCGCGGGATCGCGGCGCGGATAACTGGTCATAATGATCACCTCATCTCAAGATATTGGGTCAATTGCCAAGCATTTCTGCTTTAAAGGGAGTGTAGCGCGCACTGGCTGAAATTGCGAAGAAGTGCCTTGTGAATTATGAACAAGACTCAGGCGGTGGTACAATGTGGGCAATACTTCAAGAAAAAAGGTGACAAGATGCTAGTAGGAGTCGAGAACATCGCGGCGTATTCGAGTTTGATCAGACACGCCAGAATCGGGTTGGTGACGAATTTCAGCGGCTTGACCAGCCGCTTTGAACCGACTGGCAGCGTGTTAAACCAATTTGGTACGGTGGTGAAGCTGTTTGCCCCGGAATATGGCTTGCATGGGCTGAATGCCGGACACGAAACCGTGGCTGATGTGGCTTGCGATCCCCAACTCAAGGTGCCGGTGGTCAGTTTATATGGCGAGAAATTCATGCCGGACTTTACTGATTTAGCCGATTTGGATGTGGTGGTGTTTGATATTCAAGACACCGGCGTGCGCTATCATTCCTTCATCAACACCTTGTTGCGCGTGATGCAAAAAGCCGAACAAGCTGGCAAGCCGATGATCGTCATGGATCGGCCGCTGCCCATCGGCCGCAAACAGCCGCTTGGCACGCGCTTGGCGCCGGCATACATGTCATTTGTCGGATTGCTGGCCACGCCGGCTTTGTACGGCTTGACCATCGGCGAATTGGCGCGCTGGATCCAAGCCACCCAGCTGCCTGAGCTGCAATTAGAGGTGGTGCCGCTGATCAATTGGAACCCGCATTTAACCATCACCCAAAACGGCTTGCCATGGCAGGCGCCTTCGCCGAACTTGCCAACCGAAGCGGCGGTGCGCTTATATCCTGGGTTAGGGTTGCTGGATGGCACTAACATTTCCGTAGGGCGAGGCACGGTGCGGCCTTTTGAACAAATTGGCGCGCCGTTTATTGACGGCATCAAGCTGGCCAAGCGCTTGCGTCAACTGGCCAGCCAGCGCGGCCGCGTGGGCTTTAAACCAATCTGGTTCAAGCCGATGCAAGGGCGTTATGCTGGACAGATCTGCCAAGGCGTGCAGCTGCACGTGCAAGACAATGGGCTCAACCCGCTGCGCCTAGGTGCTGAAATCCTGGCGAATTTGGCGGCGCTGTATCCCGCCGAGCTGGTTTATACCAAGCCTTTGCCGCAACTTGGCACAGCACATACATACCTGGAATATCTGTGTGGGCGCGTGATGCAAACACCTTATGACATTGCCCAGTTGACTGCCAGCAGCGACTATAATCCCGCCTTTCAGCTGGAAACAGCCGGTTACTATTTATACTAATTCTGTTATAGAAAACGTTTGAAACTGTCCTATTGATTGTGCAAATCAGCCTTCTTTGGCAAATCGGTTTCCTTACTTGAAATATGTGATATATTGAAGATGAAAATTTCAATTAAGGAAGCCAACATTATGAAAAACGAATCCGTCATCGTCCCAGAATCCACGTATAACTTTGATGTTTTAAACGGCAAGCTGTTGTTGAACCGCTTTGCGCAGCACGCCCAAGATGCCAAGAGTCGTGCCCTTTGGCAGAATGCTTTTGACTACGCGGTCAGCGCCCGCTGAGCTTAAAAAATCCCGGCTAGCAAATTGCTAACCGGGATTTTTTTAGGCGAAGCGTTCTGGAAACCAGATCTTCATTTCGCGTTCGGCACTGGCCACAGAGTCTGAAGAATGTACCACGTTGCGGATCGGGCCTGGGCCCCAAGCACGGGCGAAATCGCCGCGAATCGTGCCAGGCAAAGCTTCTTGCGGGTTGGTAGGGCCGGTCATCTTGCGGAAAGTTTCCACAATATCCACGCCGCTGGCGATGATGGCCACCAGCGGGCCTTCTGTCATGAACGCTTCGATGCCTGGGTAGTAAGGCTTGCCGACTAAAGCGGCGTAATGTTGTTGCAGCTGCGCCGGGGTGGCTTGGACGACTTTCAAAGCGGTGATGGTGAAACGGCGGCGTTCCAGCCGGGTGATGACGTCGCCGATATGGCCGCTGGCCACACCGTCTGGCTTGACTAGAATCAACGTGTTTTCTTCGTGCATATTATCCTCCTTATGCAGTGCGCTAACTATAGTTTACATTGTTGAAGCATGGCGCGCCACTGCTTGCAGAAAATTCTTAGCGGCACTTGCTGGCAAAAATTGGGCAAAATCGCCGTGCTAACGTATCATTAAGGTATCCTATCGCACAAGGAGGCGCCATCATGAAAGTTCGCAAAGCAGTGATCCCAGCCGCCGGCCTCGGAACCCGGTTTCTGCCGGCGACCAAAGCCTTAGCCAAAGAAATGTTACCGATCGTGGATAAACCCACCATTCAATTTATTGTGGAAGAAGCCAAGGCTTCTGGCATTGAAGATATTCTGATCGTGGAAGGCAAACAGAAGCGTTCTATCGAAGATCATTTTGATTCGGCCCCAGAATTGGAACAAAACCTCGCCGCCAAAGGCAAACAAGATTTGCTGCAACTGGTGCATGAAACCACGGATATCGGCGTGAATCTGTTCTTCGTGCGCCAGCCTTATCCCAATGGCTTAGGCGATGCGGTGCGCTTGGCGCGTTCATTCATTGCTGATGAGCCTTTCGTGGTGATGCTAGGCGATGATCTGATGACCGACCAGGTGCCGCTGACCAAGCAATTGATCGAAGCGTATGATCAAACCCACGCTTCGATCTTGGCGGTGATGAAGGTGCCGCATGACGACGTTTCCGCTTACGGGGTGATCGATCCGGATAAGGCGGTGCGTCCTGGGCTGTATAACGTGAAGCGCTTTGTGGAGAAACCGGCAGTCGCCGATGCGCCGTCAGACTTGGCGATCATCGGCAGGTATCTGCTGACGCCTGAGATCTTTGACTTGCTCGATCAACAAAAGCCGGGCCTTGGCGGTGAAGTTCAACTCACTGATGCGATTGATGCATTAAATCGCACCCAGCGCGTGTTCGCCCATGAATTCAAGGGCCAGCGCTTTGATGTCGGCAACAAGTTCGGATTTGTGCAAACCACAATCGAATACGGGTTAACGCACCCAGAAGTCCAAGCACAGCTGCGGGCCTATTTATTAGCCTTAGCCAAGCGGTTAACCCCAAAGCCGCCAACAAAATCATAAACATGACAGCTGAGACGTAAAGCGGCTGCGCCAATAACGCAAACTGCTCTGCACCGCGATTTGCAAGATGAATCGCGATGCAGAGCAGTTTTGCTTTACAAAGTGTCTCGCAACGATGCGAGCGATGGCTTGGACACTTTTGGTTTGCCGCATAGTGATACAATGAACACATCAGAAAAACAGGATTCAGCAAATGGTGATCAGGCAAATGCTCAACTGATATTTTAGATTAAATGTCATGTAACCTTGCAAAAATATGATGAAAGCCCGTTCAATATAAGAGTTTCATGAAAAATTCAAGGAAACTTAGGAAACCGGTCACCGAAGACTTCACAAATCAGAATAATCGTGTATGATAGAAATTGTTGAAAGATATTGATACAGAAATAAGCAGATATTCATACAGGAGGCAGCAAACACATGAAGAAGTTAACGAGTATTGTATCCATCGTCGTCGTGGCCGCGTTTCTCGCGTTGATCGGGGTCGCTTCCGTTTCGGCCAACAGCCGCACCGGTGAAACTGTGGCAGATCGCATCCAGAACCAAGATTTCTATTCCAAAGCCGCTAACATTTATGGGGACCGTACCACTGGCATGCATTATGGCCCTGATGTGCTGAGCTTCTCCGGCTTGAAGGCTTCCAGCGACGAAATGCGCGTGGGGGACTTGTTCACCACAGCCACCACACCTAGCTTACAATTGGTGCACTTCACCACTGAAGGTAACAAGTTAGTTGCTGCCAAAGCCGATTTGCCAGCCGGCGTTTCCAGTTACTATGTTGAAGTCGCTCAAGACGAGAATTCCGTGGTTTTGCATGAAACCAAAAACGGTGTCACCCGCACCCGGGTTGGCTATGCCATCAGCGAATTTAGTGCCAACTTGGCCCAAGCCGAATATAACCACTAAAAGTTGCTGTGCCAGCACAAAAACGCCTTTCGCATCACATTTGCGGAAGGCGTTTTTGGTGCAACCAAGCCTTAATTGGCGTGCAGTTGCACAGTGGTGGTCAAGGTATATGGATGTGCCGCGTCGACGATGACTCCGGCATCTTGCGCGTCCACCAGCGGCCGCAACCCCACCGCGGCGTGGGGGTGGCCTTGAATGCCGTTGAAGTTGGTGGTGGTATCCAGGTGTTCATAAGTTGACACCGCCACGCCTAAGCCGCTAGTGGTCCAATCAAGCGCCCAAGCGGCGTCAGCCAAGCGGACTTTGGTGGCGGTGCTGACTGTGGCCGTTGGTGTGATCGGCGCAGCGTCACCTAAGGTTAATTGCTGATGCATAATGGTGCGCGCCGGGTCGCCAGTCAGCATGAAGGCGAGGTTTTGCCAAGGGCGGATGGTGATTGGCGTGTCAGAAGTGACCTGCAAGCTGCTCGTCCAAACATTGTCATCATCCAACTGGTGGGTCACGGTGAGTTGTTGTTGACCTGGTGTATCATCGGCAGTTTGATCCAGCGTTAAGTGGAAGCTGACTTGATTTGGACCATCGATGGTGGCCGCCCAGTTCCAATTCTGCCAATCAGTGCGAGTTGGATGCGCGAAGTCGCGGCCTAACAAAGCCCCGAAGTGCTCGGGTTGATTGAGATAATCTTGCAAGGTGACAAAGCCGACAATCAGATTCGGGTCTGCGCCGTTGGCTTCAGGTAAGCGCAACTGCTGGACTCTGGCACCGAAGGTCAATAATCTAACGGCCATTTGGTTTTGATTGGTGAGACTGTATTGGGTGATGACTTCATTTTGAAGTCTGGCGAAGACTTTGGTGGTAACTGACATGCAACCGCTTCCTCTCGTAATTACCTTTAGCGTACCGAATTTTTGGCGGCGATGCAATGGATTTTGGGCTAAAGCCCTAGGCGAGGCGCTGATGCTTCTGGTACATTAGTAAGGACAACAACGGAAAAGAGGTTCGCGATGTTACACCAATTATTAAAGCGCGCCTATTATGCGCTGTGGGCAGCCTTTTGCTTGGCGTTGGTTTATTGTTTTGTGGTGCGCCGGTTCTTGGCGATCCAAATCAAAGCCCACATTGATCCAGTCGTGTTTGTGGTGATCAGCATCTTCGTCGTTTATCACGCGTGGTGGCTGTATCGGCATCACTTCAAATACCGCGATTTGCAGCTGGAACAAGTTGACGCCATGGAAGGCGAAGAATTCGAGCATTTCTGCGGGTTCTTGTTGAAGAAAAACGGCTACAAGAAAGTGCAAGTCACCCAAGCCACCGGCGATCAAGGCATCGACATCATCGCCACCAAGCAAGGAAAAACGTGCGGTTTTCAGTGCAAGCGGTATACTGGTTTTGTCGGGAATAAAGCCGTCCAAGAAGTATGGACCGGGCATAATTTCTATAAACTCGACGAAGCTGCCGTGATCACCAACAGCGAATTCTCTGATTCTGCCAATGAACTGGCAGATGAACTGGGGGTGCGCTTGATTGATCGGCCGCGTTTGAAGCGGATGATGCGGCGCTTGCCCAGTTAAGGGAGGGAGACACGATGGCCTTGCAGCTTGGCTTGAAAGCCAGCACTGATGAACAACAAATCGACAACCGGTTGCAACACCACCCGGATGTCTTCGAGTTTCACTTAACCGAAGCCGACTTCACACCAGCAGGCTGGGCGCATTTTGAAGCGATGGTCGCCAAAGTCCAAGCCGTGGTACCGCGTGTGGTGTTTCATCATCCGATGAAATATCAAGGGTTGCGCTGTGAACTGTGCGTCAACAAACTGGCGTATCCGGCCCTTTATGAATTCGTGATGACCAGCTCGAAGCGCTTGATCGAATTTGCCAAGCAAGTCGGCGCTGTGGCTTTGATCCATGGCGGCTACGGGCGCCACCGCGGCGAACACGACTTCACCAGCGATTGGCCGGATCTGGCGACTGCTCAGAAGGTGGTGTTAGGCCGGATGGTAGATTTCACTGCGATGGCGCCGGACAATGTCGTGTTTGAAAACTCGATCTTACCAGTGTTTGCATACGGAGATCCAGCATTTGAAGCCAAGTTATTGGCGCTGCAATTGCCATTGGCCTTTGATGTGTCGCATGCGTTCATCTATGTGCACGGCGACAACAACCGCTTGATCGCGTCGATGCGCCATTTGCGGCCGTTTGTGCGGCATTATCATTTGGTGGATTCGATGGGGTTGACGCATGACAGCCTGATCGTTGGCAACGGGGCGATCAATTGGCGGCGGGTGCTGCATGCGATGAATTCGAATGCGTCGATGATTTATGAGATCAACTTGGCCAATCAGTGGGATTGCTCGGAGATGCTGGCCAGTCAGTGGTATTTGGAACAATTGGCAGAAAAAGACCAGAGTGAAAACCAGAGCGGAGCAAAGCGGGTTTAGCGGTGGATATAAGGCGGGATGACGCTAAGGCGTTCTTTGCCTTGGCGGCGTCACGACTTATATCACGCCGCGTTGCTTTGCGCAGCTCGACGAAGACCACAGCGTAAAAGGTGGGCAGGGTCCGGACAGGTGTTGCTCCGGCGCGCGGGGCCAGTAAGACGGCGCAGGCGGTGCGGCCGGCTCCAACCACGCAAAGTGCGCGTGTTTTACGCCTAACTTTTGAGCTTTGCACTCGCCTGCGGCTCGTCTTGCAAATCTCAAAAGTTGCCGCGATTAGCACAGCGAGCCTTGCACAGCCCGCAAGTCTCACTGTGCTAATCGTTTCACGGCCTGACCGTCTTGCTGGCCCCGCGCACCTGCGCAACACCTGTCCTTCATGATTCGAGTCAGGCTGCCTGATAGTGAGATGGACTTAAGTGGTGTGAGGCGTGTCGTGGGATGATTGATAGATGATTGCGAAACACCGCGGCCCACGAAAGACTAGAGCTAAGCAGCGTGTACCTAGCCATGAGTAGCAGCGGGGACGCCGTTTGGGCGGTTGATGCCCAAGCGGCTCACGATTTCTACGCTGGGGCATTGGGCCATGTAGTTCGACGACGGCATGATGTTCCAACCGATTCATCAAATTTCTGATATTATTTCATAATTTTAGGTGCATAGCCGCTTGGCTGTGCGCCTTTTGTTGTGGTAGCATTAAGCGGAATTATCAGATGGGGGAATATGATGTCAGCGCGAGTAAAAGGTTTGCTGTGTGCGGTATTGGGGCCAGTATTATGGGGCGTGTCAGGCAATGTGGCCCAGTGGCTGTTTGATTCAGCGCATTTGCGGCCGGATTGGCTGGTGGCGGTGCGGCTGTTGTTAGCCGGGTGTTTGTTGATGATCTGGTGTTTGGCCACACGGCGTGAAGAAACGGTGGCGCTGGTGCATCAGCCGCACTTGTTGATACAAGCGTTGGGCTTTGGGGTGTTTGGGGTGGTGGTGTCGCAGTTTTCTTATTTCACTGCCGTTGCCACGTCCAATGCGCCAACAACTACGGTATTGCAATATTTGGGGCCGTTATTTATCGTGTTGTGGCTGGCGCTGCGCACGCGCAGCTGGCCGGCGCGCATTGACGTGATCTCGCTGATCGTGGCGTTTGTGGGGATCATTCTGTTGGTCACTCATGGCCAGTTGACCAAGTTGGCGTTGTCGCCGCAAGGGTTGTTTTGGGGCGTGGCCGCAGGGCTTGGCGCGGCGTTATACACGCTTTTGCCAGTGCATTTGCTGCAACAAGTGTCTGCGCCGGTGGTGATCGCTTGGGCGATGTTATTTGCCGGGATCGTGATGAGCCCGGTATTGTGGCTGACCCAAGCGCCGCATTTGACGGTTGCGATCGTTGGCGGTATCGGGTATGTGACGGTGTTTGGCACGTTGTTTGCTTATTTGTTGTATCTGGTGAGCCTGCAGGCGGTGTCGCCAACGGTGGTGGGGATGTTGAATGTGTTTGAGCCGCTAACAGCAACGGTGGTGGCGATCATCGCCTTTCATGCGCATTTCGGTATTGCGGAAATCGTTGGCGGATTGTTGGTGTTAAGTACCAGCTTCTTGCAGGTGCTGCCGCATGCGCGACGCGGGGTTTCAGCGTCTGTCGACAAACAAGATTAAGCCTTGATGATAATTATAGGTTGACCTTTCACATAAATGGTGTTTTAATTAAAAACAACTTATAAAACGAAAAGGGATCATGATAATGGTTAATTCTCAACATATCGCAGTTGCAGCTTACTATTATGGCTTTTACTACTTTAGGTAATGTCCGTGCTTGGCACGGACGTACACGTCCGTGTCTAAGGTGGCAAAGCCCTTTTCGCTTGCCGGTTAGACACTTGTCTAGCTAGCGGCGATACGAATCCCTTGTATCTTTCAAGCCAACTAGACGTCTAGTTGGCTTTTTGATTGCAAAGGAGATCCGTATGACAACATCTATGCAGCATCGCTTATCGTTAAGCTTGTACCTCAATTACATCGTCCATGGCATTGGCTTGATCATCATCGCGCAGAATATGCAAGCGTTGAGCCAAAGCTTTGGCTCTCCAGTCGCCACTGTCGCCTTGGTGTTATCTGGCGTCGGGCTGGGGCGCTTTCCGGCATATTTTGCCTTCGGCGTCTTAGCCGACAAAATGGGACGCAAAGCCTGCATCTACATTGGCATGGCCTTATATTTGGTGTTTTTTGCCGGGATGATGCTCACGCATAACTTGCAGGTGGCTTATGGTTTGGCAATGTGTGCCGGGGCAGCCAATTCCGCTTTTGACGCCGGGTCGTATCCGACTTTTGCAGATCTTGGCGGCAAGGCCAAGGCGTCGAATGTCTTGATCAAAGCGGCAATGTCGATCGGGGAGTTCATCTTACCGATTTTCGTGGCTTATAATGAAAACATGCATGGTTGGTACGGCTGGTCCTTTGCCATCGGGGTGGTGCTGTTGGTGATCAACGCCGCGTTGCTGGTGCCGATCCAATTTCCGGCCATTAATGCCGGTATCGCTGATGCGACACATCAGCAATTGACCTTAAGCATGCCGCGCAAGGTGTTGGCAACGATTGCTTTGGCTTTGTATGGTTACACGTCAATGGGCTTGATGATTTGGTTCACCCAATGGATCAGCTTGTATGCCACCAAGGTATTAGGCTTTTCGAATCTTAATGCCCACTTGTTATTATCCAGCTACTCGGTAGGCAGTATCACCGGTGTATTGGTGATTTTCGCCTTGTTGCGCAAACAAGTTCCTGAAGGCTGGCTGCTGGTGGCTTTGAACGCTTGTGGGGCGCTGGCGTTAGCGGCGGTGTGCTTGGTGCATACGCCGTTGATCGGCATGATTGCCGCGTTTGTCTTCGGCTTGTCGGCGGCAGGAGGCGGCATGCAAGTGGGCTTGACGATGTTTTTGAGCATGTACCCCAATATCAAAGGTTTGATCACTGGGATCTTCATGAATTTCGGCAGCTTGGCGACGTTTTCGGTGCCGCTGATCACCGGCTGGTTATCGGCACATGTCAATTTAGCCACCGCATTGCGGGCTGATTTGCTCGTGGCTGTGGCTGGGCTGGCGCTGGTGTTTGTCGCACGCAGCGCCATGCATGAAGCGCAAACAACGCAACAGGAGGCAATGGCATGATGAATCAAGACGAAATACATAACGCCGCGTGGCAGCAAGCCCAAGCGGGTTTGGCCAAGCAGCGCCAAGAGATCAATGAAATCGACGCGCAAATCGCCAAGTTGCTGCAAAGCCGATTTGCCGCCAGTCGGCAAATCGCCCAGCTGAAAGCCAGCGCCAATTTACCGGTGTTAAACGTCACCCGCGAAGCGCAAGTGTTAGCACATGCTACCAAAGACGTGGACGATCCGGCGGTAGCTGAAGCGATCCGCGGCATTTTTACCACGATCATGCAGGAATCACGAGCCTTACAAAATGAACAACTGAAGAAAGCGCAGGTTTAATCATGAATTACATGACAGCAGGAGAATCACACGGCCCACAACTCACCGGGATCTTAACCGGCGTACCTGCCGGGTTGCACTTGGATATCGATGCCATCAACGCGGCTTTGGCAGCGCGTCAAGGCGGCTATGGCCGCGGCAGCCGCCAAAAGATCGAACATGATACCGTGCAAATCGTCGGCGGTGTGCGCCACAGCATCACCATGGGCGGCCCGATCGCTTTGGTGGTGGCCAACCGCGATCACGGCCATTGGGGTGAGATCATGTCGCCCACGGCTGAAGAAACCGCAGAAAATTCCTTACGTCAAGTGACGCGGCCGCGGCCTGGCCATGCCGATTTGGTCGGCGGCCAGAAATACGGCCATCACGACATGCGCAATGTGCTGGAACGCTCCAGCGCCCGTGAAACGGCGATGCGTGTGGCCATCGGCGCGATTTGCAAGCAACTGCTTAACGCTGTAGGCATCACCTTAGTGGGTTATGTTGATCAAGTCGGCACCGTAGCCGGCCCGGCAGAGAAGCCTTTAGATGTTGCAGCAATTGAAAAGGCGATTTCCGAAAACGACATGCGCATGCTGGCTGATGATGATGTGGACCGTATCCATGCCTTGATCGATGAAACCCGCCATGCCGGCAATACTTTAGGCGGCATTGTGCGCGTGGTGGCTAACGGCGTGCCAGCAGGATTAGGCAGCTACACCAGCTGGGATGCGAAGTTAGACGCCAAGCTTGCCGCGGCAGTGATGGGCGTTAACGCGTTTAAAGGCGTGGAAATCGGCGACGGCTTTGAGGCGGCGACAAATTTCGGCTCGGAAGTGATGGATGAAATTGATTGGCATCAAGATAGCGGCTACACGCGCTTAAGCGATCACCTAGGCGGCTTTGAAGGCGGCATGACCAATGGCATGCCAGTGGTGGTCCGCGGCGCCATGAAGCCGATTCCGACGCTGTATCAGCCGCTGCAATCTGTAGATATTCACACCCATGAAGTGTCTAAAGCCAATGTGGAACGCTCAGACACCACAGCCATTGTGCCAGCGTCGATCGTGGTGGAAGCGGCAGTGGCTTATACGTTAGCTGATGCGCTGACGCAGACATTCGATGATGCGAATTTGGCGCGCTTGCAGCAACAAGTGGCGGCATATCGCAAAGAATTTGCGCAGTTTTAAGCGGAGGATAAGATGGATAAGCAATTGATCACCAACGTGCAGCATGGCTTGCACGGGACTTTGGCGGTGCCTGGCGACAAAAGCATTTCACACCGCGGTATCATGCTCGGCAGCTTGGCAGAAGGTACCACGCATTTGCATCACTTCTTGACTTCAGCAGATTGCTTAAGCACCCTTGAAGCGTTCAAAGCCATGGGTGTCCCCATCGAACGTGATGGTTCAGAAGTGGTCGTGCATGGGGTAGGCATGCATGGCCTGAAGCAGCCGCAGACGGCTTTGGCGATGAATAATTCCGGCACCACCACGCGTTTGATCATGGGGTTGTTGGCAGGGCAGGCGTTTGATACCACATTAGTTGGGGATGCTTCGCTGTCCAAGCGCCCAATGCGCCGCGTGGCTGATCCTTTGGCCCAAATGGGGGCCAAGATCACCACTACTGATGGCCATTTGCCAGCGACGGTGCATGGGCAAACCTTGCATGGCGCCGAGATTCAGCTGCAAGTGGCCAGCGCCCAAGTGAAATCTGCTGTGATCTTAGCGGGGTTATTTGCCGACAGTCCCACGGTGGTGCATGAATTGCTGCCCACGCGCGACCACACCGAGAACATGTTGCAAGCCTTCGGCGCCGATGTGGCAGTGAGTGCTGACAAAATGACCATCACCGTGCAGCCGACACAAGGCTTGCACGGTCAAGTCGTGCAAGTGCCAGGCGATATGTCCAGTGCCGCTTTCTTCATGGTGGCGGCCACGCTGGTGCCAAATTCTGATATTACCTTGACTGATGTGGGCTTAAATCCGTCGCGGCGCGGGTTGTTGGATGTGTTGATCCAAATGGGCGGCAATGTTACCGTCCAAGCGCGTCAGTCGGCTGGTGAAGCAGTCGGCACCATTCGCGTACAAAGTGCCGCCTTGCACGCAGTTGACCTTGGCGCTGCGCAGATCCCGGCGATCATTGATGAACTGCCGTTGGTGGCGCTGTTAGCCGCCAAAGCCCAAGGCATCACCACCGTTACCGGTGCTGAAGAATTGCGGGTCAAAGAAACGGATCGCATTGCCTGTGTTGCTGAAGAACTCGGCAAGCTTGGCGTGGCGATTCGCGAATTGCCTGATGGTTTTGTCATCGACGGGCGCAAGCCTTGGCACACGCAAGCTTCGCACTTGGCCAGCCATGGCGATCATCGCATCGGCATGATGTTAGGCTTAGCGGCGTTATTGGTGCCTGATGCCTTAACACTGGCTGATGCGGATGCCGTTGGGGTGTCTTATCCGGAATTTTTTGCTGATTTGCAAAGCTTGTTGGGGGAATAAGATGACTGAAGTATTTATTCAAGGCTTAGGGCTGATCGGCTCTAGTATGGCGCGGGCGATTCGCCAGCGGCGCGGCGATGTGACGGTGGTGGGCTTTGATGCTGATGCCAAGGCTTTGGCTTGGGCCGGGGCGCATAAAGTGGTGGATCGCGTGGCTGCTGGCTGGGCAGATGCGGCCACGGCTGATGTGGTGATCTTGGCCACCCCGGTGACGCAAATCGTCAAGGAATTGGCGCAGTTAGTTGATATTCCGCTGAAGCCTGGCGTGATCGTCACCGATACTGGTTCAACCAAAACTGCGGTGATGCAAGCGGCGCAACCGCTGATGGCCAAAGGTGTGACTTTTGTCGGCGGGCATCCCATGGCCGGCTCTGAGAAATCCGGCGTCAAAGCCGGGCGCGCCGGGTTATTTGCCGAGCATCATTATTTCTTGGTCAATGGCAACGCCACGCCGGCGCAGATCTTGGCGCTGCGCAATGTGTTGTCGGCGTCGGGGATGTATTTTGAAATGTTGTCGGCGACACAACACGATGAATTAGTTGGGCATATTTCTCATGTGCCGCATGTGGTGGCGGCGTGCTTGGCGTTAAATGCGGCTGCCGGGTTGGCCAAGCAGCCAGAGGCGTTGAATTTTGCCGCTGGCGGGTTTCGCGACACCACCCGCATTGCCGCCAGTGATCCCACCATGTGGACGGCGGTGATGCAATCCAACACCGACATTATCGTGGCAGAATTAGACGATTACATCAACCAGCTCACCCAAGCGCGCGACATGATCGCCGCGCATGATGAAGCGGCGATGTATGATTTCTTCGCCCATGCCCAAGCGGTGCGGCGCAGCATTGATGAGCAAGCGGAGGTATAAGCAATGGCAGTGATCTTAGTGGGTTTCATGGGCGCCGGCAAAACCACCGTCGGCCGCCAATTGGCCGCACAACTGGGGGTGGCCCATCATGATCTGGATGACTTGATCGTTGAAGCAGCCGGCTGTTCGATTCCGGAAATCTTCGCTGCGCGCGGGGATGCCGGATTTCGCGCGCTGGAACATGAAACATTGCTTAACGCACTTGATATCGACGGCGTCTTGTCCACTGGCGGCGGCGCGCCGGTGCAACCGCAAAACTTTGCGCTGCTCAAAGCAAGCAGCGCTCCGGTGGTGTTGTTAGAAGCCAAGCCGGCGACGATTTTACAGCGCATTGGCGCCGATGCCAACCGGCCGTTGGTGCAAGAACTCGGCCAAGCCGGCTTAGTGGCCTTGCAAGCCCAGCGCGATCCGCGCTATCACGAGCTAGCCGATTTGGTGATCGCCACAGACACCTTGACGCCAACTGAAATCGCCTTGCAGATCCGGGATTGGTTAGCCACGCGGTAATCACGATAATGGCCCGCTTACTTTATCGGTAAGCGGGCCATTGTGGGTTTAGCGAGATTTGACTGGGATCAAGGCACGACGCCGGTTGTGGCCGTACGCGACAATGGTGGAAGTGGCGATCAAACCGAAAGTGATGACAAAAACAGCGATGTGAGCAGCATTATGCATAAGCAGAATTCCTTTCTGAGTGACAGTTAATTCACGTTGGTTCTAGTATCGCTGACAGGCGCGAAGAATGTGTGGCGATTCTGGTAAGGAATCTGCTGAGAATGTGAATATTTAACATGGCGCAGCAAGAAATTTGCATGCGGATTTGTAAGCGCGTACAATTGAGCTGTAAGGAAGTGTCATCATGAAAATTCTATTTGGACTCATGTTGCTTGCGGTGGCTTGTTGGCAAGTGGTGACCTTGAGGCGGCCGGTTGCTGGGCAAACCGCAGTGGTGCTAGATGGTTATGGTGTCTTCTTTGTCGTGGTGTTGGTTGCGATGGGGCTGGCTTTGTTGGCAGGATTGGTTTAAATCATGGCGCTTGTCGCAAGCGACAGGCGCTTTTGTGACCCCAATCAGCCACAACACGTATGAATGGGGGAAGGTTATGGGACTGCTGGTCGCCGGCTTGCTATTGGTGTTGGGTTTTGGTTCGCTTGGTGAGTGTTTGTATGGCTTCTTGCAAGTGCAAGCCAGCGATCAAGCCAATACAAGCAAACAAGGTCATGAAGCGCGCATGATGATCGTGATTTATTCTGGATGCTGTGCGGTGTTGTTTGTGATTGCTGGGTTGATGCTGTTGATGAATATGCTACAATAGCTTCCATATGCAATGGAGGCTATGATGACTGAAATTTACCTGATCCGCCACGGGCAAACCGTGTATAACGTCCAAGCCCGTATTCAAGGCATGGCTGATTCTGAATTGACCGCCTTGGGCCAAGCTGACGCCAAAGCGTTAGGCCGCGGCTTGATGCAAGCCGGCGTGGTGTTTGACGCCGCTTACAGCAGTGACTTAAAGCGTGCCAAAGACACCGCTGAATTGGCCCTTGAGGCGGCTGACCAATACCTGCCAGTGCAAACTCTGCCTGGCTTGCGTGAAGAAGATTACGCCAGCCTTGAAGGCCATCCGCAACAAGAACGCACGGAGCGCTTGCAGAAGCTTCTGCCAGGCGCTGATGTGCATGACTTAACGGTGATTGCCAATGGCGTGCACCAACTCGATGCCCAAGCCGAAGATGCCGTCATGGTGCAAAAGCGCTTTGATGCTACCCTGCGTCAAATTGCCGCGACGAAGGCCAAGCGGGTGATGGTCGTTTCTCATGGCACGGTAAGCTTGTTGTGGCTGGCTTATATCGGCTATGACTTGCATGGCCAAAACAAACTTAACAACGCCAGCGTCACGCGCTTGACCATCACTGATCGCCAAGTGGCTGTGCAAGAATTTGATTCATTGGCATATGTAGAAGCTGGACGTTAATAAAATAAGCAGGTCTTGGCTGAATTAAATTCAGCCAGGACCTGCTATTTTAATTGGCCGTGCTGTTGCCGGTGGCATAATCGATGGTGTAGCCGGCTTCAACGTTAAAGATGTACACATTGAAGTGGATCGTGTTGTCACCAATGGATTGTGCGCGCATTTGCACGCCGCGGGCGACCAATTCATTGCCGCGATACCAAGGCTTGACGCTATAGCGCACATAGCGGCTGCTGGAAGCTTTCAGATATTCGGCGATATCCATTTCATGCGCCAACATCAACGGGTTGTTCAACGACATGGTGCCGGTGATCAAGTTGCGTTCGTTGTTGTTTTCGCCAGAAAGTTGAAAGCCGATCAAGTGGCTGCGGTTATACAACCAGCCATGGGCGGTGCGGCGGTTATGCCAACCGGTGGGATCATAAGTCAAGCCTTCGCGCTTTTGCGTGGGCGTCAAGGATTGATTCAACAAGGCTTGAGCTTCCACCGCGCGGCCTTGTGCGTCCAGGTCGCTGTATTGTTCCCAGGCGCCGGCTTTGGTAGCTAAGTCGGCTTTAGAAAAGCCTGGGTTGTCTTGGTTGATCACGATTTCTTGTTGGCCGGCGTAATTCTGATTGGCCAAGTTCGTGGTTTGCGCCGCTGGTGTGGCCTTAGGCGCAGCGGTGCTGGCTTTAGGGATTTGTTTGGCTTTGGCCAGTTGTTCGCTGGCGTCTTCAGATGCGTCTTTGGCAGCTTGATGATACGAGCTCAAGTCGGCTTGCAAACTGCTGATGTCTGATTTGGCTTGGCGGTTGGCGGCTTCTTTGGTCTTGACGGTTTGATTGTGTTGGCGATTGGCTTTGGTCAAAGTTGACAAGGAGCTGACTTGCGCGTCGCTGGCGGTTTGCTGGCCGCACCCGGCTAGCAAGGCGCCACATAATACCAGTGCTGTGATTAGTTTCTTCATTGACGAGGCGCCTCCTAGCGTTTGGACTTGCGATAGCCGGCAGCAATCGCTTGTTGTTCGGTGTCAAAATAGCGGGCATTGGCCGAGTTCATCTTGTAGCCGGCTTGTCCTGGCACATGATAGATCTTGGAATTAACGTTGCCGACGATCTTCTGGGCGTTGCCGGTGTTCATGTCGCCATTGTTGACTGGGGCAGCATGGTTGCCGCCGGTTGCGGCTGCTTGGGCTTTGGAGCGGGAATTGGCGGTTGTTGCGGCTTGGGCTTGGGCCTTGCTGGCAGCGGCGGATTGACTAGATGCAGCAGCTGCTTGTTGGGCTTTGATCTTGGCGCTGTTTGCGGCAGCAACGCTTGCGGCAGCGGCTTTTTGACTGGCGGCTTTGGCCAGGGAACTGCTAGCGGCGTCGCGCTGGTCGGCGGCTTTAGTCGCGGCTAGTTTGGCTTGCTTGACTTGTGCTTTGAGCAGCGCTTTTTGTTGCGCCAGCTTTTTGGCAGTGCTGTCAGCTTTAGCCACGCGCGCTGTCAATGTATGTTGCGTGTGCGCGGCGGATTTGATTTGCGCAGCCGCTTGCGTAGGCGTTAAATTGGTGCTTGGTGTCGTGGCGACAACGCCAATCATCAGCACCACAGTCGCACCTAGGCTGATCAAGGCGTTGCGGCCGTGGTGGCGGGGGTGGTGTTGGATCTTATCGATTAGCCAACGCACGGTATGATATCCTGTTGCAATCAGCGCAACGAAGAATAATAAGGCAAGAAACGTATTCATCTTTTTTCCTCCAAATAGACTTATGATCAGTGTACCGGAAGCTAAGCGTGGTGAATAGTCTATTTGTAGAATATTCTCAGGAAGGATACGTTTCCAGCCAAAAAAATCCCGGCTCACGATGATCGTGAACCGGGATCGTTGTTAACTGGCCGCAGTTGTGCTAAACAGCGGCAGCGGCGCCAAGAACGTGATGTCTTCGCGCTTGGCGGCATCGCCTTCCGCCAAGATCGCCGCTTGCGCCACGACTTGCGCATGCGCTTGATCAAGCAGCTGGGTGGCAGCGGCCAGCGAGCCGCCGGTGGAAATGACGTCATCCACTAACGCCACGCGCTTGTTGGCGAGTAATTTCGCGTCGGTACCATCCAACACCAATCGCTGATCGGCGCTGGTGGTGATGGCATGCACCGGCACACTGATCGGATCCACCATGTAGTCTTTAACGCTTTTGCGCAACACGATGAAGCGCGCTTGGTTCAGGCGAGAGCTTAGCGCTTGGGCTAAGGGGATGCCTTTGCTTTCAATGGTGACCAAGTAGTCAAAAGGCTGATCTGCTAATTTCTTGGCCAAAGCATCTGCGGCGTAATCGGTGAGTTCGGTATCGCCTAACAAGACAAACGAGGCGATCGTCAACTCCGGATTCAAGGCGATTTTTGGCAGCTGACGGTGCAAGGGGCCAAGGGTCAATTCATAAGTGTCCATCATTTCCTCCTATAAACCTAAACCTAACAGCGGCAGCACGAACTTCAACACGCCGCCGGTGACTAACCCGGCGAAAGGATCAAATACCGCCGTGGTGACAATGGTGATCCCAGCGATCATCATGTGGCTGCCAGACAACGCAGCTTGCGCATCGGCTGGGAAAATCACCACCATGCCTAAGATCAACAAGAACCCGGCAATGGCACTGGATGGGACATACTTGCCGATTTTTGGCAGCCAGCCGGCAAACAAGATCACCGCCATGATCAGCATCATCATGATTCCGGCGATCACCGGCTCCGGCGCACTGGCCGTTGCGGAGATAATCGCTTCAACTGGCGCCCCGCCTAACAAGCTGGTGCCCATATCTGCCAATGCTTGCGTTGACGTCAACAGATTCAAGTTGACTGGGTTGGGCTTGATGCCGGTCATTTGCCCAGTGATCAACCCATAGGAGATGTTGGCGCCAATGTTCAAGCACGCCAGGCTCAACGCCCCGCGCAGCACCTGCCAACTCAACTGCGGTTTGGTGAAAATGAAGCGCCGCGCCGTGACGTTAGCCGGCAATTCCGCGCGATATTTCTCGATGAATGCGGCATACAAGCTGGCAATGCCGACAGATGCAACAATCGTCCATACCAAGTCTTTGGTCAACAGGTACACGATGATTGCCACGGCGATCGACAACCAGCCGGTTTTCTTTTCGCTTTTGGTCATGGAAATGGCGATCTTGGCTAACATGATGCCGACGCCGGCCATCATCGCGTTCATGATGTCATTGCCCAGCCAGTCAACGATGCGCGTCAGCGAGCCGGTCAAGCCGATCACCACCATGATCAAGGACCCGCCGAAGATGATCGAAGTCCGCTCGCGCAATGATTTGCCCAAGTTGCCGACTAAGGCCAGCGATTCAGCTTGAAAAGACAAAGGTGCCACAGCCCCGAAGAAGCCGTTCACCCCAGACGCCAGCAGGAAAGAGAAGGTCGTGGGAAACACGGCAAAGCCTAACATCATGGCCATGATCCCTTGAGGAATACCATTCAAAACGACGCCAATTGCCGCCGATAAGTCTGCGATCCAATGCATGTCGATTACCACCTTAGTTCGTTGATGAACTGAAGTATACACGCAAAATCCGGCAAAGTTAAGGGAATTTGCGCAAAAACACGAATTGAATACACGAATATAAATACATCGTTCGTATTATGACATAAATTAATTGAATAGAGAAATTTTCCTTAGATGGAATCGGTTTCAAAGCCTCACCAAATCAGTGAATGTTCGGATTCATGGCAAGCCGATAAAATCAAAATGACCAGGTTCACCAATGGTACGAAATAGTTTCCACAAATCGTGCAGGCGCAATCAGTTATCAGGATCACTCGGTTGTATGGCAACATTGCGCATCAATTTGCAGTAATAGCCAATCCGCAATAGGGTGTTAATCAAGAATTGACCAGCCTCGTCTGTGCTGCAGATGCATGGACGTCAGCCGAGACTTGTTAGATATTGGCGTTGTTGATAGTTGACTGCACTGTTTGTTAACGAGTTCGAATATTGTAGGACAGGGGGTGCGTAGGCGCGTGGTCCGGCAAGCCGGTCAGGCCGTGAAACGATCAGCAAAGCGAGCCAAGCGGGCTGTGCTTGGCTCGCTTTGCTGATCGCGGCAAGTTCAAAGACAGGCAAGGTGAGCGCAGCGAGCGCCTGGCTTTGAACTTAGGCGGAAAACACGCGTACTTTGCGTGGTTGCAGCCGGCCGCACCGCCTGCGCCGGCTTGCCGGACCACACGCCGAAGCAGCACCTGTCCGGGCTTTACCACAGCGAAGTCCCTGCCGGTTACGCTGTGGTCTTCGTCGAGCTGCGCAAAGCAACGCGGCAGTGATACGCGGCAGTGATATAAGATGGGACGCCACCAAGGCAAAGGCCGCCTTTGTGTCATCCCATCTTATATCAGCCGCTAAAAGCGCTTTGCTCCGCTCTGGTCTTCGTCGAGCTGCGTGGCGCAACGCGATTGTGTATAAGCCGTGACGCCGCCAAGGCAAAGTGCGCCTTTGCGTCATCCCGTCTTATACACATCGCTAAGAGCGCGCCACTCCGCTCTGGTTAATAAAAAACGCCTTACCCTTAAGTGGGTAAGACGCGCTCAGTATTCAGTTGTTAGCGGGTAAGTTCGCGGCGGATCGCTTGATACTGCGCAAGGGAAATGCGGCCGGCTTGCAATTGACGTTGATACCATGCCAATTGCGCCTCCACTGACTCCTGACGCACACCGACGCGCTGGCGCAACGTATAAAACAACGTCGCAGCCAGAATCAACGTCAAGACCAACACGAGCACTAGACTGGATTGTACCATATGAAACCGCCTCCTTATGGGTACAGTATAACATAACTTGTCCTTACAAATAAACAGTTTTGCATCATCTATTCGAGCAGTTTAATCTGGCGCAGTTTTTTTTCGAAAACACTTGACCTGTAACGCGTTACGCAAATTATCCTCAAGATGTACTTCAAAAGGAGGTCATTATTATGTTTGGATTATTAAAGAAACAAGTTGTCACTGATGTTGCGATCAAGGATGGTTCAGAACTTAACGCAATTGCCAAGCTTGCCGGGTTTGCCTCAGAAAAGTTAGATATCGCCGCGCAAACCGTACGCTCAGGTTTCTTGGCCACCGAAGCGCAAGGTGCCACGATCATCGCCGACCACATCGTTTTGACCCATGCCTCAAGTGAAGCTGTTAAGCAGCCGGAGCCGCTGATCATGACTTTGGCAGCGCCGATTGCTTGGGGCGATGGCGCGCAAGTGGACACATTAGTCGGGGTGGTAGTGCCGGCAGATGCCGATACCAGTGCAATTATGGCGCAGATCAAAGCCCATTTAAGCGCCCAGGCTGACCAATATGCCACCGCTAACGCAAGTGCGTTGGAGAAGCTTCGCCGCCAGTTGTGATGTGGTAGACTGAATGCATGGGGGTGAGGCTTTGAACATTCATGATATTGCAAAGCTTGCTGGCTATTCAGTGGCGACAGTGTCGCGGGTGATCAATGATCGTCCGTATGTGTCGCAAGCTGCGCGTGAAGCGGTGTTGAAGGTGATGCGCGAAGCCGATTATGTGCCCAATGCCGTGGCTCGCGACTTATCTGCTGGCAAAACCTGGGCCATCGGCGTGGTCACACCCATGCGCGAACATCCGTATTTCACCAGTTTGACTGACAGTATCACCCAAGCGGCGTTTGCCAAAGGGTATCATGTGGTGCTGCTGCCTTCACAATATGATGCAACTGTCGAGTTGGGATATTTGGAACAATTGCGGCGCAAAGCTTATGATGGGCTGATCTTCACCTCACATGCGATGAATGCTGAAGAGATGGTGCCGTATTTGAAGTACGCGCCGGTGGTGTTATGCCATGATCCTGGCCGCTTGGCGTTGCCAGCGGCGTTCACTAAACGCGGTGATACTTATGTCGCCGGGTGCCGCTGGCTTAAAGCCCATGGCGCCAAGCGCGTGGGGCTGTTTCTGCCGCGCACGCCGGCGCTTTCGGCGACGGCTGCGGCGATGCTGACTGCTTATGAAACTGTCTTTGGCTTCACCCCGCCAAAAGCTTGGTTGGCTGATGATGTGATGAGCAATGCCGCCGGTTATCAAGCTGCTGCCAAATTGGCTGGACAAGGGCTGGATGGGATCTTGACCAATGGCGATGATATCGCCGCTGGGGCCGTGCAATATTATCGGCAACATCACCTGCCTTGCCCGCTTTTGGTGGGGCAAGAGAATCAATTGTCCAGCCGTTTGTTGAATCTGCCGACGATCGATCACCATTTTCATGAAGTGGGGCGGCATGCGTTAAACCTGGCCATTGAAGCTGAACATGGCCACATCGCTGTGCCGTCAACGTTCATTGCGCGCGGCTAAGGCGCAAGACGGATTGTGGCGGCGGCGGTTGTTCTTGTATAATGGTGAAAAACCTATAGAAAGCGAGTAACCATATGGATTGGCTATTCCGTTTCATCAAAGGGGGCTTCATCGGCTCTGGTTTCATTCTGCCGGGGGTATCAGGCGGTGCCTTGGCTGCGGTATTTGGGATCTACGAGCGGATCATCACGTTCTTGGCGCATCCGTTCACTGATTTCAAACGCAATGTGCAATATTTCATTCCTGTGGGCCTAGGCGGTTTAGCCGGCGTCTTCGGCTTGTCGTTTGCCGTGAGCTTTTTTCTCGGCGCCTATGAAGCACAGATCTTGTGGCTGTTTGTCGGCTGTATTGTCGGCACCATTCCTGCGCTTTGGCAACAAGCCGGCAAAGCCGGGCGCGGTGGTCGCCACAAGTGGGTGACACTGGTTTCTGGACTGGTGGCGCTGGCGTTCTTGTTGTTTGGTGAGCAGCTGTTTGCTGGCGGGGTCGAGCAGAATTTCGGCACTTGGATGATTGCTGGGGGCCTGATCGCCTTGGGCTTGATCGTGCCAGGCTTGTCGCCGTCTAATTTCTTGGTTTACATGGGCATGTATAAGGCCATGGCCGATGGCATCAAAACTGTCGACTTCGCCGTGTTGGTACCGTTAGCGTTAGGCGCTGTGGTGTGCTTGGTGTTGTTGGCTAAAGTGATGGATTGGGCGTTTGCCCGCTGGTACACGGATTTGTTTCATATCATCTTAGGCGTTGTGTTTGCCTCGACGATCATGATCATTCCGCGAGATTTCAACTACTTAAGCTTAGGCACCTTGGTATGCGCTGGGATGTTTGTGGCCGGCTGCGCTTTAGGCTGGTGGATGAGCTCGCTGGAGAAGCGTTATGGTTTAGATTAAACGCAAAAAGCACCTTGTGAAATAATTTTTCACAAGGTGCTTTTGCGTTAATCAGGCTGGTCGTCTGGCGGAGTGTCAGGCAAGACGATGCGGTATGTGGCGTCTTCGGCTTCGTCATAAACGGATTCCGGGCCAAATTCACCGCAAGTGACGATCAATTGATAACCATAATGGTCAAGAAATGTGAGTTTGTTGGTCGTGATCCCCGTAACATGACCGGGAAGGGAGCGGCCGTCGATCTTAATGTCCAATTCAGGACTGATGCTCAGCGCGTGACTTTTGTGTGTTTGCTCATCGACGAACCCGAAGTTGCCGGTGAATGTGTGCGCTAAGGTCAATGCAGGATTGGCTGGTGTGGAGTGGTTGCGATGTTTCAATAAGTGCTTGAAGCGGCGTAACGCGCCAGACAAGGGTAGCACCATCTGCCCACCTCCTTACTCTTGATAAATCTAATCATAGCACGAACCGATTACGTCGTGGTGAAAACCGCCTGACATTTTCGTAACGTTGTTGCAGTGTCGTCACAAAGAGATTTCAGCAATCGCCGCGCAGATTTGTTATGATAGAGCTAGTGTATGTGTCAGGTTTAAACAAGGAGGCTGGCTGATGTTGACATTAGGCGTTATTGGAACCAATTGGATCACCAAGCAGTTTGTCGAAGCGGCAAAAGGCCGCTTCAAGCTGACTGCGGTATATTCGCGCAAGCAAGCCACGGCTGACAAGTTCATCGCCGAAACTAACCCGGCGCAGGCTTTCACCGACTTGGAAGCCTTCTTGGCCAGCGGCATTGATGTGGTGTACATTGCCAGTCCCAACAGCTTGCACGCCGCGCAAACCGTGGCCGCGTTAAACCACGGCTTGCATGTGATTTGTGAAAAGCCTTTGGTCAGCCATATCAGTCAATTGGCGCAGATCCAAGCGGCTTTGGATGCTCATCCTGAAGCAATGGTGTTTGAAGCGGCGCGGCATTTATACGATCCGAACTTTGCGGTGATTCAGCAGTATTTGTTCACGCATCACGCGACTGGAGCCAGCTTGGGTTATATGAAGTATTCTTCGCGCTATGACGCGTTCTTAGCTGGTGACGACCCGAACATTTTCTCGCCGCGCTTTGCCGGCGGGGCGTTGATGGATCTTGGCGTGTATCTGGTGTATGCGGCGGTGGCCTGGTTTGGCAAGCCGCAACAAGCCACGTATTTGGCGCACAAGTTGGCCAATGGCATCGACGGGGATGGCGTGGCCTGCTTGGCTTATCAAGATTTAGATGTGGTGTTGCGCATGGGTAAAACCGCCAATTCGCAAGCGCCGTCTGAATTGTACTTTGGCCGCGACACCTTGCGCTTTGATTCACCAGGGGAGTTGAATCACTTGCGGCTTAATGACCAAAGCATCCAAGTGCCGCATGCCGCCAATCCCATGACCGAAGAAGCCGCCTTCTTTGCTCAAGCCTTTGAACAAAACGACCGCGCCGCATTTGAACTGAAATGGTCGCTGGCCAAAACGGTGCATCAAGTGATGGCAGAATTGCGGCAATCAGCAGGATTGCATTTCACCGACTAAAGCAGCTTTGCAAGAAGACTTACTTATCGCATTTTTGATTCAGCGCAGGCCTAGACCTGACGCTAGGAGGACTCAATTTGATCGCAGAACCATTTCAAGCTTTATGGCAACAAGCCGGCTTTACCGAACAGACTTTGATCCAAAAGCGGGTTTATCAGCCGCTTAAGCAAGGCGTCAACCTGATCGGCTTAGCGCCGACTGGCTCAGGCAAAACCTTGGCATTTGGCTTGCCATTGTTGGAAACGTTAGTGCCAGGCGACGGTGTGCAGCTGTTGATCTTGTCACCGTCACAAGAATTGGCCATTCAAACCCGCAACGTGCTGCAGCCTTACGCTAAAGCCGTGGACCTGAATGTGGTTGGCATCACCGGCAACGCCAACGTCAAGCGCCAAAAGGAACAACTCAAGCGCCATCCAGAAGTGATCGTAGGGACTGCCGGGCGCATGGTCGAGTTGGTCAACGCCGGCAACTTGAAGCTGCATGCTTTAACGACCATCGTGGTGGATGAAGCCGACGAATTGTTGCGCGATCCAGGGCTTGATCAGGTGCGTGCGTTGACCATGGCGGCACCTGCCGATGTGCAAATGGCCTTCTTTTCAGCAACGGCCAGTGCCATGTTCAATGAGTTAGACAAATGGTTTGGCATTGAAGCCGAAACCATTGACGTGCGCCAAGAAGACCACACCCAAGGCGCCGTCCAGCACTTGTTTGTGCAAACGGATAACGCCCATCGCGTAGAGTGGCTGCGGGCCTTGGCGCATTTGGATGATTTCTCGGCGCTGGTATTTTTCAACAACAACGGGACCTTAGAGAAAGTGGCCAGCATTTTGCATCATCAAGCAGTGAAGTTTGCCGTGCTGTCGCGCAATGACCGCTCGATCAACCGCGCCAATGCGCTGGCGGCGTTTCGCAAGCATAAGGTGACGTTCTTGTTGGTGACTGATTTGGCCGGGCGGGGGTTAGACCTCAAGAAGCTGCCGGCGGTGATCAATTATTCCGCACCTAAGCGCGCCGAAGCATACATCCATCGCGCCGGGCGGACCGGCCGCATGGGCAACAAAGGCTATGTGGTGACACTAGGCGATGACCATGATCGCCGCGACTTAAAGAAATTGGTGCCGCAATATGACATTAAGCGCGGGTATTTAGTCGACGGTAAGCTGACCACCGAAGCGCCAGCCAAGAATCCTGAAGCAGACGCTGCGCCACAAGCTGCACCGCGCATGGCCGCCGCTAAGCCCGTTGCTGCCAAGCCGGCTAAGCCAAAAGCTTCGGCAGTTGAACCGCCAAAGCCAAAGCACAAGAAGAAACGCTTGCGTGACCAAAAGAACAAAGGCAAGCGCAAGCCGCATTGATCGAGAACTGGGGGGACTTTTTTTATGAAAATCGTACGGACATTGAATATTCCAGCAAGTTATTTCTACACCAAAGTAATCGACTCGGTGTTGTATGACATCAAGCAAAACACTGGCGAAACTTTGAAACCTGCCGCTTTGCAAGGTTATGAATATAAGAAAATGATCGGCGGCAAGTTATACGGGCGCATTAAGATCACCAAGAATGTGGTCAACCGCGCTTATGCCTTTGAAACGGAAATGACCGGTGGGCTTTACACCGTGGCTTATGATATCCAAGAAACGCAAGACAACAAGGTCCAAGTGACTTACGAAGAAGGCAGCAAGTTCAACAGCATCGCGCGGGATCTGAACCAGAAGCTGATGATGTTGTTGATGGGCCACAGCCGCAAGAAGCAGCTCAACCAAATGCTCAGCCAAATCGAAGCCAGCTACACGCAAAGCTAGGCGCCGCTTGACTTGCAAGCGGGCGCATTCTTCCGTATAATGGTCAAGTCTGCAATGGTAGCTCACCTGGATAGAGCAATGGTTTCCTAAACCATAGGTAGAGAGTTCGAGTCTCTCCCGTTGCATTAGTGACCCGGTTTGAATCTGTTCAACCGCTAGAGACCTTGATAACAAGGCTTGCTAGCGGTTTTTTTGATCTTGAAGAAGTATTTTGTGGCGATTTGCAAACCCAAGCGCGAACCGCGTTGGACCGGCTTTTGCCAAGTCAGCAGCATCAATGGTCAAGCAAATAAGTCCACAAATATTCGCTAGGCAGGCGGTGGCCGTCTTGATTTGGGGGCGGTTATTCTTGCCAAAACGACGTGCCTCTTGCGGAAACATTAAGCTTAGCCGGATAGCTTGCAAGTCCCCAGGCCATCTTTCACAATAAAAAAAGCGGCCCGCCAAGGCGAGTCGCTGAAGTTCACGGTTTGATATAGGCAAAGCCATGGTGCTGGCGTTGGGCGAGTTCCACCACGCCTGATGGCACGACATCGATGCCGCCTTGCAGCTGAGTTTGTTTCAAGTTGCGCTGGTGCATGGAGTTGGCGCAAACCACGACATTCACGCTGCGCGCCAGCAAGCCCAAGTCGATATCAGAGCCGCTTAAAGCACCGGTCACGGCTTCGCCATTGATCAAGATCTCAAGCGTGGAGTTGTCTGACTGTGCCGCCAGCCATTCTTGGAAGTGTTGCACATTGCTCAATAAAACTGGCCACTTAGCTGTTTCGTCGATGTGGAAGATCACGTTCATGGATTAATTGCCCCCTGGTTGATTTACCTATGTTATACCATATGTGGCGGGCAATTTAGATGTCAAACGCGTAACGAATCACAAAAATTCCCTGGGAGGACACTGATGCAATCGTTTCTGTCAACTGTCATACTCACCGCCGCTTTGGTGGTGGCATTCTGCTTAGGGCTGTCATGGCTTAACGCCAATACCATTCAAATCGTGGTGAACAAGCGCGGCAAAGCCAACAGCCAGCTGTGGCTGATGAAACCGGGGATCTTCGTGCATGAACTGCTGCATGCGGCGGTGGGGCGCTTGTTTGGCCTGCAAGTCACACAGTTCTCGCTGCAAGCAGATACGCGCTCAGCAGCGCATGTGAGCTTCGCGTATAACCGCCGCTCGCCAAAGCATCAGCTGGGCTTGTTTCTGGCTTCTACGGCGCCTTTGTGGGGGATCAGCATTATCTTGGTGCTGCTGGGCAAATACGCCTGGTATCCTGGTGCTGCTTGGTCGCAGGTGTTGCGCATCGCGCCTGCGCCTAATTGGCCTTGGGTCGCAATTTGGGGCGTGGTGATGGTGCTGTTGACGTTTGGTGCCAGCTTGTCCAAACAAGACCTGCACAACACGTTAGCTGCCTTGCCGCTTTTGATCGTGATTGCGCTGGTGCTTTATGGCGTTGGCTGGTGGGTGTATCCGCCTTTGTTAAGCGCTTGGCAGCAGCTTAACGGTATGCTGGCCATTGGCATGGCGGTGATGGCAGGCTTGGCTTTAGTGGTCAATCGCTTGTGTGCTTGGCTGTAGCCAGCAGAAACTTATCATGATCAATTATTTATTCATCAGATAAAGCGTGTCGTCAATAATGGCGGCACGCTTTATTTGGCTTAAAGCTTAAATTTGCAAGCGCTGCCAGCAAATTGTTACGATTAGAATAACCAATGAAGGAGGTAAACATTATGACAAAACCCAGCGGCTTTAATTACTACTTAAGCGAGTTGGCGCTTGAAGGCCTTGCCTGGTGCTTGGCCCATCACGTGTTATTCGTGTGCGGCTTCAGCCATTTGGTCAAACGACTGCACGCCGTGGCGCCTGAATTGCGCGTCATTGACAGCAGTTATCGCAACCGCAAATTGGCCTTGAACAGTCCTTATGTGGTCCAAGTGGCCACATCAAACGGTCACGGAATGCGCAGCCATTCTCAAAAAGTTGCCAGACCTGGTCAAATCGTGTTGGATTGGGACAATTACGGCAGCAATATCAATTTGTTCTTCACCCGCATTGCCTTGGCGGTACGCGAAGATGCGCGTTTCCAGCAATCAGTTGGCTGATAGAAAGGACCGCTAAACATGTTGTGCACATGGTGCGAATACAAATTGGCCCCAATGTCTTGATCTAGAGATCAAAGCATTGGGGCCAATTCGTTAAGCGATTTTGTGATGCAAATGGATCGTGTAAGACAAGGCAAAAGATGCCGCCAAGAAGCCTACCACCAATGCGTATGGCACGTGGTAGTTGTAATCCAGCAAGGCGCCTGAAATCAGCGGCCCGCAAATATTGCCAATCGAGGTCAAACTCAGATTCAAGCCGTTGATAATGCCTTGGTTGTCATGGCTTTGCTTGGTCAACAAGGTGGTGATCGCCGGACGCAGCAAGTCAAAGGCGGTGAAGGCGATCAAAGTGGCGACCATCACTTCCCACTTGGTGTGCGCCACCAAGATCCAAGCCACTGCCAAGGCACTGCCGGCAAAACAGATCCGCGTCAAGCGCAGCTCCGACAACCAAGTGATCAAGCGGTCAAAGAACAGCACCTGAATGATCAACGAGATCACGCCGTTTAAGGTCAACACCAAGGCGATATCAGCCAAGGAGAACTTGAAGACTTCGTTAACGAAAATTGAATAGATGCTTTCAAAACCTTGCAGGCCAAAGCTTGACACCAAGATCATCACAAACAACATCAACATGGGCCCGCCTAAGACGCTGCGCCAATCGGTTGCGGCAGTTTGGGTGTTTGCGACTTCCTTGTGCAAGCCGAGTTTGCGGTCATTTGGCAACAAGAAAATCGTCGCCAACATGCTCAACACCCCGAAGGCCGCCGCCACCCAGAATGGCACCTTATAGCCATAGCCGGCTAAGATCCCGCCTAAGCCAGGGCCTAAGATCAACCCGCCAGATAATGACGCCGACAGCCAGCCGATCACTTTAGCGCGCTGCTTGTGATCGGTAACATCAGCTGCTAATGCTTGGGCAGTAGGGACGAACATCCCTGCCGACAAGCCACCGATGATCCGCGAAATATCAAACATATACAAGTGGTTGGTCAAAGCAAACAACACTTCAGAAATGGCAAACAACACCAAACCACCCACTAAGATCGGTTTGCGCCCGATGCGATCAGACAAGCGGCCGATGATCGGAGAGGCGACGAACTGCGTGAGCGCGTATAATGAAGACATGACCCCCATATCCGTCGCAGACAGATGCAGGCTGTTCTTGATGAAAGGCATCACCGGAAAAATCAGGCTCATCCCTAAACAGATCAGAAATTCACTGAAGATCAAGATGGCGATGGTGCGGCGGATTTGGCGAGACATAAGGTACTTCCTTTCTAATAATAAGCAATCTCACCATTTTACCACAGGTCATACAAATTTTTGATTAAAAGGAAATGAGCATATTGAATAATCACATCACCGTTATTGGCAGTATCAACGCTGACCACATTCTATCAGTGCCGCGCTTGCCAGTTGGCGGCGAAACCCTCAGTCTCAGTGCCACGCAACTGGCCGCCGGCGGCAAAGGGGCCAATCAAGCTGTTGCCGCCAGTCGTAATGGGGCCAAAGTCGCCTTCATTGGCGCAACAGGTAAAGACGACGCTGGACATGAATTACGCCGCCAACTTGCTAAAGAAGCCATTGATTTGGCTGGCGTGGCAACAATTCCCAACGCTGCTACTGGCCGAGCGTATATCATGGTCCAGCCAAGCGGCGAGAATTCGATTTTGATCGACCATGGGGCCAATTATGCCGTAACCCCTAGGCAAATTATGGCCCATGCCGGGCGCATTCGCCGCGCCGATTTCGTCGTGGCGCAATGTGAAGTGCCGATCGCCGCGATTCGTGCAGCGTTCAATGAAGCCCGCGCCGCCCACAAAACTACCGTCTTAAACCCGGCGCCGGCGCCGAAAACCTTGGCGCCGTCGCTTTTGGCCATGGTGGATCTGATCGTGCCTAATGCGTCAGAAAGCCAAGCCTTGACCGGTATTGCCATCAGTGATGTGACGAGCATGGCGCAAAGTGCCGCATGGTTTCACCAGCGCGGTGTCAAAGTCGTGATCATCACCTTAGGCGCACGCGGCGCTTATGTGTCAGGCGCCGGCATGACTGAGCTGCTTGCGGCGCGTGAGGTGCCAGTTGTGGATACCACTGCCGCAGGCGACACATTCATCGGGGCGTTAGTGGCTCAGGCCAAGCCTGACTTCAGCAATCTCAAAGCGGCGGTGGCTTACGCCATGGCAGCAGCGGCGCTCGCGGTACAACACGCCGGCGCGCAGCCATCGATTCCTACCACCCAAGCGGTGCTTGCCAGCATGGCTCAAGGCAACTCATGAGCCTGCGGATCGTCAGCGGGCTTCAGGCATGAACTTGGCTTTGGTCAATAAGCGGATGATGTCTTGGACATCGTCGGTCAATTGGCTGCGGTCTTGCGTTGACAAGTTGGTGAAGTGTTGTTCGATGCGCGCTTGGACCCGCCGCATATGCGCTTCGGCGATCGCATCGCCGGCTTTGGTCCGCAAAATGTTGATTTGGCGGCGATTCTGCGGGTTGGGTTGCCGCGCGACTAAATCGCGTTTCACCAGCGCATGGATCGTGCGGGTCAATTGCGGCGCAGTGGTGCCGAGCAACTGTGCCAACTCGCTCATGGTGCAGCCAGGATGCGCGTAAACGACGATCAAGGTCATGATTTGCTGCGGGGTCAGCTGCAGTTCTTCAAGATCACTGTTATGCAAGGCTTCATGGGCCATGGTAATGAACAGCTGGCCCAATAAGGCAATATCTTCAGGAGGATTGGTCATGGGGGTTCCTTTCCAGTCAGTCCTAAGGCTGATTTTGATTTAATTGTTTACAATTCATTGACAAGCTTACCGCAGTTGACGATACTTAACAATTGTTAAGTATCTGAAATTCATGTGACATTAAGGGGAGACAATATGCTCGAGCTTAAACATATCAAGAAATATTATCACGTCGGCGGCACGCTGACCAAAGCGCAAGACGACGTGTCGGTGGCCTTCCGCGAGCAAGAATTCGTTGCGATTTTAGGCCCGAGCGGTTCCGGCAAAACGACCATGCTCAACATCATCGGCGGCTTGGATCGCTATGATTCAGGCGACTTGGTGATCCGCGGCAAGTCGACTAAAGACTTCAAAGACGCCGATTGGGATGCGTATCGCAACAACTCGGTTGGGTTCATTTTTCAGTCTTATAACTTAATCTCCCACTTGTCGATCATGGACAATGTCGAAATGGGGATGACTTTGTCAGGCGTGTCTGCGGCAGAAAAGAAGCAGCGCGCCGAAGATGCCTTGATCCGCGTCGGGTTGAAAGACCACATGCACAAGTCGCCGCAACAACTCTCCGGCGGCCAAATGCAGCGCGTGGCCATTGCCCGGGCGATCGCCAATGATCCAGAGATCTTGTTAGCCGACGAACCAACTGGCGCGTTGGATTCGGAAACTTCCGAAGAGATCATGCAGCTGATCCAAGACCTGTCGAAAGAACGCTTGGTCATCATGGTCACCCATAACCCAGACTTGGCGCGCAAGTACGCTGATCGCGTCATCGAATTTGCCGATGGCCAGATCCAACACGATTCGCATCCGCATGTCGAACACGACAAACCCAATGCCTTCAACTTGAATCGCACCAAAATGAGTTACTGGACGGCGTTGAAGTTAAGCTTCAACAACATCCGCACCAAGAAAGGCCGCACGTTCTTGACCGTGTTCGCCTCTAGTATCGGCATCATTTCCATTGCCGTGGTGCTGGCGTTATCCAACGGTTTCCAGAAACAAATCGATAAGACCCAATCAGAGGCCATGGCGTCGATGCCGGTGACGATTTCGCAAACCGGCACCGATACCAGCTCGATGATGACCGGTACGCGTACCAAGACTTTCTCCAAAGCCAAGCACGTCACCGCCGCCAAGTCTGACGCTGAAAAGGCCCAACACACCAACAAGTTGGATCAAGATTATTTAGATTACATCAACAAACTGCCTAAAAAAGATGCCAAGAACATTGCCATCACTTATGGCACCGGCATGAACCTGGCGCGTGAAGTCAACGGCAAGTACCAATCCGTCAGCTTCTCCACCAGCAACCCTGATGCCAAAACCGCCGATTATTCAGCGATGATGGCAGCCAGCACCGGCGTGGGCGGCAGTGTGTATCCCATCGATCGCAACGGTGGCCAAAGCTTCTTGAAGACTTATTACAAAGTCATCGCCGGCAGTTATCCGACTAAAGCCACCGACATCGTGTTAGTGGTGAACAAGGATAATTCCTTGGATATCAACGCCTTAAAGAACTTAGGCTTTAGCGTCAAAGAAGGCCAGAAGCTCAATTTCAATGATTTAGTCGGTACCAAGGTCAAGTTGATGACTAACGACGACTATTACACCAAGCTGCCTACCGGTACCTTCATGCCGGCGCAAGACTTGACTAAAGCCGCCACTGCGCCAAACACCAAGACCTTAACGGTGCGCGCGGTGATCCGCGTCAAGTCCAAGAACTCTGATGGCTTATTGGCCAGCGGTGTTGCCTACAGTGCCGCATTGACCAAGCAAGTGCTTAACGCCAATGATGATTCCGCAATCGTTACTGCGCAAAAAGCCAGCCCAGCTAACGTCATCACTGGCCAAAGCATGGACACAGCCACTCGCGGTACAGTATTGGCCACGCTTGGCGGTTCAAAGACGCCAACGTCCATTCAGATCTATCCGACCAACTTCAAGCTCAAAGACAAGGTCTTGAAGTATTTGGACAAATACAACAAAGGCAAGCAAAAGGCCGATCAAGTGATTTACACCGACTTGGCTGGCACTGTCAGTGATATGACCGGCGGGTTGATGGATGCGATCACTTATGTCTTGATCGCTTTTGCGGCAATTTCACTGGTCACTTCCATGATCATGATCGCCATCATCACTTATACCAGTGTGTTGGAGCGGACCAAAGAAATCGGCGTCTTGAAAGCCTTAGGGGCGCGCAAGAAGGATATTACCCGAGTCTTTGATGCGGAAACCTTCATCTTAGGCTTTGGTGCCGGGGTGTTTGGCATCATCGTGGCTTGGGCCTTGACCTTCCCGATCAATTCTTTGTTGGCTAACGTCACCGGCTTGTCCGGCGTCGCGGTGCTTAATCCGCTGCATGCCATCGTCTTAGTGATCGTGTCGACAGTCTTGACCATCTTAGGCGGGCATGTGCCAGCCCGCATGGCGGCTAAGAAAGACGCTGCCATCGCGTTACGCGCAGAATAAGCAACAAGTAACCACAAAGGCGCCACATCAATCCGGAAGGATGATGTGGCGCCTTTGTTGTTGCAGCTTATGCCCAATCGCCATGGCGGAAAATCGGCACGGTACTGCCATCTGCGCGGATGCCGTCGATATCAGTTTCAGCTGAGCCCATCATGAAATCAACATGGGTGTCGGCGACATTCAAGCCGACTTGTTGGCGCTGGGTATCAGTCATTGCCACGCCGCCTTCAACGGAGAAGGGATAAGCCATGCCCAAAGCCATGTGATCTGAGGCATTCTCGTCAAACAAGGTGTTATAGAAGATGATGCCGGATTGGCTGATAGGGCTGGGGTCTGGCACCAATGAAACTTCGCCTAAGCTGCGCGCGCCTGAGATCATCAACAAGTTCTGCAACACCGCGTCGCCGCGATCGGCATGGGCGCGGATCACTTGGCCGTTCATGAAGGTGAAGTGCATGCCTTCAATGATCGTACCGGCGTATGAAAGCGGCTTGGTTGAAGCGACAGTGCCGTCGATGCGGCGGCAGTCAGGCGCTGTGAAGACTTCTTCAGTAGGCATATTGGCCATGAATTCTTCGCCGCGCGGATTGAAGGAGCCGGCGCCTTCCCAGATATGATGTTCTGGCAAGCCCACCGTTAAGTCGGTGCCTGGCGCGGTGTAATGCAAGGCGTCAAATTGTTGTTCATTGAGCCAAGCGGCTTTGTGGCGCAATAATTCGTCGTGTTTGCGCCATGCCGCAGCGGGGTCATCTGCGTAAATGCGCGTCGTCTTGAAAATTGCATCCCACAATTCGTCTACCGGGTCCAAAGCTTCAGGGAAGACCTTCTTGGCCCAAGCCTTGCTTGCAGCCCCGATGATCGTCCAAGAGATCTGATTGGAAGAAATCGCATCGATCAGCGGCGCATACGCGTCGCGAAAGCCGGCTTGTTGATCGGCGATGCGCCGCGGATCCAAGCCTGCCAAGTTGTCCGGGTCGCCTGAGGTAACGGTGATGCGCTTGGCGTGATGCTTGAGCCAGTATTTGAATTTCGCCGCCATGTCCGGGCTGGGATGTTTCAAGCGGGATTCTTTCATGTGGGCGATATCAAACCGCGCAATGGTGTCATCTTGCCACCACAATTGGACTTCGGCGGCACCGGCGGCGTAGGCTTCTGCAGTGATCAAGTGCGCCAATTCGCGCTGCTCGGTATCGATTTGCAAATACACCGTATCGCCAGGCTGCACGCCCACGCCGGTATGTACCGCTAATGCTGCATATTTCTTCAGGTTCTCAGCAAAATTAGGCAGGGTCATGATTTTTCCTCACTTTTTTCTCATTTAGTTGATTCTAACACAAACCCCAGGCCGCGTGCAGATAACAAAACGCGCTTTTTCCGCGGTGTGAAGCGGCGAGGCCATGCACGGCGTGATAAATGATTGCGTTTTCCCTAAGCTTTGGTAAAATAACATTAGGTTTATTAAAATATGGGGTGCATGACGAAAGTAGGGGACAAGATGTCACGAACTAAGTCGATCACAGAAACGCAGATCCTTAACACGGCTTATGATTTAGTGGTAGATGGGGGTTTCAAGAATTTCACCGCGCGCAACATCGCGCGCGTACTCGGTTGTTCGACGCAACCGATCTACTTAGAATTCAGCTCGATGGGGCGGCTGAAAATTGCAGTGATGGAGAAGATCAAGCAAGAATTGGTGCGCAAACTTTCCAAGCGCTACACACTTGATCCGGTGGTCGATTTGGGGTTGGCCTACATCAACTTTGCGCTAGGCAGTTCACGTTTGTATCACGCAGTATTTATTGAAGACCATTTTGGCGTGGAAGAAATGCGCGACTTCGCCATGGAAACGGCCTTGCAGCGCTTCGACGACTACGCACCAGCAGCCAAGATCCCGCTGGCTCAGCGCCGCAACGCCTTGATGGGGTTGTGGATCGTGGCCACTGGCATTGCCAATTTGCAAGCGGCTGGGTATGCTGATTTGTCTCGCGAGCAAATGACGGACATCTTGCAAGCAGTGGTGCAAGACTTCATGCTCAATGGCCGCTTCACCCAGAATGCCAAGGCGTTAAGCGACCATTACGCCATCATGTAACTGCGGCAGCTGCCGCATGGCCCACGTGCTTGGTCACGTGGGCTTTTTTAGGAGGATACATATGCAATCATTGATCGAACAACTTACCCCAGATGCTGCCATCAAAAGCGTCGCCGCTCAAATGGCGTTAGGCAAAGCTGAGCGCGAGCACACGCCAATCGACAGCCTTGGTTTGCGGCCGGTGTTGGAACGCGACCCGGTGGCGTTTATTTCCGCCATCGAAGCCAATTTGATCCCGGAATTATTGCCGCAGCGCCACGCGCGCATGTTGCAGAATCCAGCGGCGTTCTTCCGCGGCACGGCAGAATTGATGGCGCATGACTTAAGCCATGAAGCGCATACTGACATTAAGCTGCTTGGCGATGGGGATGCGCATTTGCAGAATTTCGGCTTCTATGCGTCGCCTGAGCGCCAGTTGTTGTTTGATTTGAATGATTTTGATGAAGCGGCGATCAATCCCTTCGAATATGATATCAAGCGCTTGGCCACGTCGGCGTATTTGCTTGGCGCCCAGCAGCATTATGCCGAAGATGCCATGGATGACTTGGTGCGCCATTTGGTGCGGACCTATCGCAAAAGTATGCACCACGCTTGCAAACAAACGGTGCTGGAGCGCTTCTATGCCTCAACGGAAGTCCATGATCTGATGGCAGGCTTAGACGACACCGATGCCGGCGATTTGATCCAGCGCGTCGTCAATAAAGCCGCCAAGCGCGATCATCAATCGGTGGTGAAGAAATACACCACCACCAATGGTCGCGGCCAGCTGCGCTTCATTGACCGCGCGCCGCGTTCGGTGCATGTGGAAGCCGACACTGAAGTCGGCTTGATGCAAGGCTTGGCGGCTTATCGCCAAACCACGCGCGCAGATGTGAATTTATTGTTGCGCCAGTATCATCTCACCGACTTGATCCGCCACAGTGTCGGTATCGGCAGCTTTGGCACGCATTGTTATTTGGCGTTGTTAACCGGCCCTGGCGGCAGTCCTTTGGTGCTGCAGATCAAAGAAGCCTTGCCGCGCCGGCGGGAGTTAAGTGCTGGACAAGAATTGGATTTGGATCTTGAAGTCAGTGCCGGCCAGCGCATCATCGCGGCTCAACAGATCTTGCAGAAAGCCTCTGATCCGTTTCTGGGCTGGTTTACCCTAGGCAAGCGCAGCTATTATGTGCGGCAGTTTCGGGACATGAAAGAGTCGCTGGACATTAGCGGCTTAAGCGTTGAACAGTTTGGCGTATATGCAGATGTGTGTGCATATTTGCTGGCGATGGCGCATGTGCAAAGTCCCACCGCCGCCGCGGCGGTCGGCTACATGAACAAGCAGTTTGATGCGGTGATTGCGAAGTGGTGCAAAGGTTATTTGCATCAAGTGATCGATGATTACGCCGCATTTGTTGCGGCAGTGGCGCCAAGCGGTGGTGACGCTATCATCTAAAACCGGCAAAATTCGGCTTGTGTTCTATTCACAGGATGCCTAGAATAGTAAGGTGTGATTCTTGAGAATTCGTTACAGTTGGCGTGCTGATGCGCGGTTAACTGGCGGTTAACGTATAATCATTTTGCACCCCGAAAGGTACTTCGGGTCAAACTTTGGTGAAGGGTTCTGATGGATTGGTAACAGCGCAGGCGCCTGGCAAGTTGTATATTGCTGGTGAATACGCCGTGGTGGAAACTGGCTACCCCGCGGTGATCGTGGCATTAAATCAGTTTGTGACGGTGACCGTAACGGTCCAAGACACATACGGCAGCATCAACTCCAAGCAATATCAAGAGAATTCGCTGACTTGGCAGCGCAATGGTGATGAAATGGTGTTCGATAACCGGGACAATCCATTCCACTATATCCTTAGTGCGATCCGCTGCACCGAAATGTATGCCCGCCAGAAAGGCAAGACGTTGGCGCTGTATTCCATGGATGTGGATTCAGATTTGGATTCAAACGACGGCAAGAAATATGGTTTAGGCAGCTCGGCTGCGGTCACCGTGGCCACCGTCAAGGCTTTGGATCAATTCTATCAATTGCATATGACCAACGCCCAGCTGTACAAGCTGGCGGCCATCGCGCATTTGGACATTCAAGGCAACGGCTCGCTAGGCGACATTGCCGCATCTGTGTACGGCGGCTGGATCGCGTATCGCTCTTTTGACAAAACGTGGCTGGCAGCGCAGCGGCGCGAGCATTCATTAGCCGAATTGCTGGATATGGATTGGCCGCGCTTGTCCATTGAATTGCTCGAAGCGCCTAAAGACTTGCGCTTGTTGATCGGCTGGACAGGCTCGCCTGCTTCCACCAGCCGCTTGGTGGATAAGATCGCCATTGCCCAAGCTAAAGAACATGCGGATTATCAGAAATTCTTAGCCGCCAGTGAACGGACGCTGGAAGGCTTGATCGAAGGCTTCCATCAACATTGTTTAACGGCGATCCAAGCCGGCATTCGCGCCAATCGCCAGTTGTTGAATCAATTGGCCCAGTTGTCTGGTGTCGAAATCGAAACACCGTCTTTGCAAACCATGTGCGACTTGGCCGAAGCTGCCGGCGGCG
Source organism: Lacticaseibacillus jixiensis (assembly GCF_042847315.1). NCBI lineage: Bacteria > Bacillati > Bacillota > Bacilli > Lactobacillales > Lactobacillaceae > Lacticaseibacillus > Lacticaseibacillus jixiensis. The sequence continues at coordinate 38,029 of NZ_BAAFPR010000012.1, read as the reverse complement.
CCGCTAAGTCCAGCGGTGCTGGCGGCGGCGATTGCGGCATCGCAATCGTGGATGCCAAGTTGGATACAGCCCCGTTATTGCAAGCTTGGACCAAGCAAGCCATTGAACCGTTAGCTTTTCATGTGCATGAATTAGCATGATCTCAATACCGCCGGCTTCGGCGGTATTTTTTTGGCCAAAAAGCGCCGCTTAAGCGTTGTGTATTGGCGCAGGTGTGCCAGACTGCTATAATGATAATAGTAAACACACTTGGAGGTCCGCTGATGGGGGCAAGTTTGATCCATAACATGTTGTTTCGTGAAGGGTTGTTAGTGCTGCTGGTGGTGGTGGTGCTGATCAGCTTCTATGTGCGCTATCGCCATGCCGCTAGCCGGCAATATGTGCGGACACGTGAACGGCGCATGACGGCCGTCGTGCACTCGGCGCGCCGGCAATTGGTGGCGGCATTGGTGCTGTTGGCTGCGGTGTTGGTGTATGATCGGGTGCTGCCGCTGTTTGGCGTAGGCGCTGCGCCGCAAGCTGCGGCCAGTTCCAGCCAGGTGGTGAAACAAGCGCCGAAACAGACGCAAAAAGCGCGCTTGAGCAAGGCCAAATCGGTGTCTAAAGAAGCCGCCAGCGTCAGTGAATCGGCCAGCTTAGCCGCTGCCAGTTCCACTAAAGCGGCTAAAGCATCCAGTGCCAAAGCTGCTTCTCAAGCCAAAGCGGCAAGCAGTGCCAAAGCCGCCAGTGCTGTGGCCGCTTCAAAAGCGGCTGAGGCCGCCAGTTCATCCAAGGCCCAAGCGGCTAAAGTCGATCCTAAAGCCAAAGCCGTGGCGGCGGTGCAAACGTTCTATGCCAATCATCCAGAGCAGCAAGACACGCGCATCGATAACGTCGGCGTGATCCAGTACGGCAGCGACTACACCGGCGTGCCGGCGTATGAAGTGGGGATGTATCAAACCCAAGCCGATGGCACCAGCGTTGCGGTACATATGTATTTCTATTATCCAAACGGTACGATTAGCAGAGCTTATTAAACGACAAGCGTGTGAATAACACGCTTGTTTTATGCCTAAAGCCGCTTTAAATCAACGAAGGAGGACCACATGGCACAGCGCCGGAAATTTAAATTATTGCGTTTGCGCCACGCTGCCGTTGTGCCGTTGACCAAAGCGCAACGCCAAGCCCTTGATGAAGGGCGGATCCCGTTGGCGGAAATGAAATTGCCCAAGAAAGTCAAATTCCGCGAGTTTCTGAAGTTGGCGCTGCGCCGGATCAATGACGCGGAGCTGGGCCCGACCAGTGCGGCGTTGGCGTTCTATTCGTTGTTATCGCTGTTTCCGATGTTGATCTTGTTTGGGAACTTGTTGCCGTTGTTTGGCTTCAGCTATGATGGGGTATCGGCGTATTTAGGCCAAGTGGTGCCGCAAAGCATCATGACGTGGCTGAATCCGGTCATTCATAATTTACTGAATTCGACTTCCGGCTCTTTGTTGTCGATTGGGGCCGTGGCGACGTTATGGGCAGCGAGTTTAAGCGTTAACGCGTTGAAGAATGGCTTTAACAAGGCGTATGGCATCACGCCGCCGTCGAATTTCTTCGTGCAGCGGCTGTTGTCGATGCTGGTGATTTTCTTGTTGGTGTTGGCGTTAGGGTCGGTCATGATCGCCTTTGCTTTCGGGCGGCAATTCTTGGAATGGCTGGTGCCGTTGTTTGGCTTAAGCGATAACTGGTTGGCGACCTTTAACACCTTGCGCTGGCCGGTGACGCTAGCGGCTTTGATCATGGTGATTTTCTCGATCGACTATTTCTTGCCAAATGTCCGCATTCGCTTCTGGACGATCATCCCAGGCGCCAGCTTCACAGTGATCAGCTGGTTGGCGTTAGCGCAAGGCTTCTCGCTATACATGCGCTATTTCGGGGCGCGCTTTGATTCTTATGGTACCATCGGCACGTTCATGGTGCTGCTGTTGTGGCTAAACTTCTCCGGTTGGCTGTTGTTGATCGGCGTGGTGATCAATGCCTTGATCGCCGAGTATTACACCGGCCGCTTGCATCACTCGCGAGGCAAGGTCCATGATTTTGTCCGCAAGCAGCGTCAGGCATTGAAGAAGGACTAAACTCACATAAAGGCGCGCCGCTTTCATGACTGTTCATGAAAGCGGCGCGCCTATTTTGCCACCAATCAGTTATCACCGCCAGTCACGCCATAGATTTGGCCGGTGATATAGCTGGCTTCATTAGACGCCAACAAAACATACACCGGCGCCAGTTCCACCGGCATGCCGGCACGCTGCAGCAAAGTGTCTTGGCCAAAAGTTGCCAGCTTCTCGGCTGGTTGACCGCCATCGAGCTGCAGCGGTGTCCAAATTGGACCAGGGGCGACGCCATTGACGCGGATGCCGTCAGGTGCCAAGGCTTTGGCCAAGCCCACCGTGTAATTGGCAATGGCCGCTTTAGTTGCGGCGTAGTCCAAGAGGTTGGGGCTGGGGGAGAACGCTTGGATCGAGGTCGTGGTGATGATCGCACTGCCTGGCTTCAGGTGGGGTTTTGCGGCTTTGACAAGCGCAAACATGGCTTCAATGTTGACAGTGAAGGTGTCGTGAACTTGTTGCAGCGGCAATTCTGAAAGCTTCGGGTGTTGCAGCTGCTGGGCGGCGTTTAAGACCAAGGTGTCTAAGCCGCCAAGTTCGGCGACGGTACTGGCCACCACATCGGTGCAATGTTCAAGTTCGCGCAAGTCCGCTGGCAACAGCACCGCTTTGCGTCCGGCAGCTTCAATCAATTCGGCGACGGCTTGCGCGTCACTTTCTTCACCAGGCAAGAATTGGATGGCGACATCGGCGCCTTCTCTGGCGTAGGCGATCGCTGCGGCGCGGCCGATGCCGGAATCGCCGCCGGTAATCAAGACACGGCGGTTTAACAAGCGGTCGTGGCCGACATAGCTGGTTTCGCCACAATCCGGCACCGGGGTCATTTTGGCTTGCAAAGCGGGGCTTGCGTCAGGTTGTTTGGGAAAGTCTGCAGTATGATACAAACGGCGCGGATCGATTAAAGTTGGCTCTGGCATGAAGTTCCTCCTTTATTGGTATATCTTAAGTGTACCGAATTGGAGGCAGGACATGCACGTGTGAGCCTTGAGACCAAAAAAACGCCTTCCGCCATGATTGGCGAAAGGCGCACATTAAATTTATTCTGCCACGCGGCGCAACAGCACGTTGTTGGTGGAGCCTGGTTCATACAATGGCAAACCAGCGACGATGACCACCACGTCACCGGCTTCCAATTGACCAGAAGCAACGAGCTTGGCTTCGGCATCGGCGACTAAGCTTTCAAGATCTTGGCTCTTGTCGAATACCACAGGCGTCACGTTCCAAGACAGCAACAAGGAACTTGCGGTACGTTCGTCATAAGTCACTGCCAAGATCGGTGCTTGCGGCTTCAGGCGCGAGATTTGACGGGCGGTGTAGCCGCTGGAAGTCAAGGTGATGATCGCCTTGGCGTTGACGCGCTCGGCAGCGGTGACTGCGGCAATGGCAGTAGTGGTGGTGATGGAGCCGGATTGCTTGAGTTCGTCTAAGACTGGGGAGTGCTTAGGCAGCATTTTGTCGGCGCGTTCGTCGATCACAGCCATGGTGTGCACGGATTGTACTGGGTAATCCCCGTTAGCAGATTCGCCAGACAACATCGTGGCATCGGTGCCTTGCAATACGGCAAAGGCCACGTCGGTGACTTCAGCACGGGTTGGCCGCGGGTTTTCTTGCATGGAGTCCAACATTTGCGTGGCGGTGATCACCGGCTTGCCGGCGAGGTTGCACTTGTGGATCAATTCTTGTTCTACTGCTGGGACTTCTTCATAAGGGATCTCGATACCCATGTCGCCACGGGCAACCATCAAGCCGTCTGCGGCAGCCAAGATGTCGTCGGCATTGTTGATGCCTTCTTGTGATTCGATCTTAGGGATGATCAAAACGTCTTCGGCACCGGCTTCTTTAAGCACGGCGCGGATCTCTTCAACGTCGGAAACTTTGCGGACGAAAGAAGCGGCGATGAAGTTGATGCCTTGTTCACAACCAAAGCGGATATCGTCTTTATCGCGGTCGGTGATGCCTTTAAGCTGCAAGGAAACACCAGGCGAGTTAACGCCTTTCTTGGAGCCTAAGGTCGCGGGATTTTGTACTTCAAGGGTCAATTCGCGAGTTTCTGGGTTCTTGGCGATGATCTCCGTGTCCAACAAACCGTCGTCAAACAGCACATGATGGCCCAAGTCAACGTCGTCGTATAAGCCGCCGTAAGTGATATCAACGGCGCCTTTTTGGCTGAGCTTGCCGGTGTTCATGGACAAAATGATCTTGTCGCCGGTTTCGTATGCGACCTTGCCGCCGTCAGTGGTGGCGGTGGTGCGGATCTCGGCGCCTTTGGTATCGAGCATTAAGCCGACTTTCACGCCGGTTTCTTGCATGGCTTGCTTCACCAAGTTCATGCGGCCAAGCTGTTCGGCATGGTCACCGTGAGAGAAGTTGAAGCGGAAAATGTTCGCACCGGCGTTGATCAGCGCCTTGATAGTCTTCAAGTCGTTGGACGCAGGCCCTAAGGTCGAAACGATTTTGGTTTTACGCATGGTCATGATTTCCTCCAATTAATAATGTAAGCGTGATACACGTTACTGCCTTTATTTTATAGAAAACGTAACCATTAAGCAATAGCGTTCTCAAAGTAGGGGTACGATAACTGCGCGATCTTGCGCTTTCGCCGGGTTTAACCAAGGGGATGAAGCCACAAACAATTCAAGTTGTTCGCCACAAAAACGCGCCTGCGATCTAACAATCAGATCACAGGCGCGCGGGGAGGGGGCTTAATCGGCTCCTAACGGCAAGGTCATTTGGGTCATGCAGACTTCCTTGACCGCCTTAAGCAGTCGCTGAATGTCTGTGGCTTCAATGTCGCCAATGTTGCCCATGCGAAAACTTGGGATCTCGGCGACTTTGCCTGGGTAAATGACAAAGCCGCGTTGTTTCAAGGCTTCATAGAAATCCCGAAAGGCAAAGTCTTCGCTGGGATACTTGAAACTGGTGATGATCGGGCTTTGATCAGCCGCGTCGACGATCAATTCAAAGCCCAATGCTTGCATGCCTTGACTCAAGCGCGCCTGATTGGCTTTGAAGCGGGCATTGCGCGCTGCCACGCCGCCTTCTTGGATCAATTCGTCGAACGCTTGCATCGCGGCCAACACCACATGCGTCGGGGAGGTGAAGCGCCACTTGCCGGCAAATAATTCCATGCAGGCGAGTTGTTCATAAAGATCCAGCGATAAGCTGCGGGCGTGGCCTTTGGTGTTGGCGATGGTTGCGCGCTTAGCAATGATGAAGCCAAAGCCTGGCACCCCGCCGAGGCACTTGTTGGCACTTGAGATCAAATAATCGATGCCTAATTGTTGCGTGGCGATCGGCACTCCGGCAAAACTCGACATCGCATCAACGATCGTGATCAAACCGGCCGCTTTAAACATTGGCACCAAAGTTTCGATCGGGTTCAACACGCCGGTGGTGGTTTCACAATGGATCACTGCCGCATGGGTGAGTTGCGGATTGGCGGCAATGGCTTCTTGCAGCGCTTGGACTGATAGCGGCTGGGTTTCTGGGCCGATCACCGCCACATGCGGGATCGCCAAGTATTCCAGCATTTCGGTGATGCGCTGGCCATAAGCGCCATTGACACCGACTAAGACGCAAGCGTCATGGCGGGGGATGGCGGTTTGCAGCGTGGCTTCAACGGCAAAGCTGCCGCTGCCTTGCAACAAGATCGCGGCATAAGTTTCACTGTCGCATTGCGCCAAGTGGACCAACCCGCTGCGCAGGCGTTGGGTGATGGCGTTGTAATCGTCATCCCAAGTGGAGTAATCAAAGTCCATGGCTGCGCGCACCGAATCGGTGGTGGTCAATGGTCCTGGAGTCAGTAATTTGTAGGGGGTCATCGCGCCACCTCCAGATCTGCTTCTTGGCGGATCAATTGGATCAAGTCACTGGCACAAGAGACGATCACATCGGCGCCAGCGGCAGCGTATTGGCCGCGCACGCGAGTTTTGGCTTCGGCTTTTTGACGGTCATTCAAGGCGGCCCATTGCGCTTGTGACATGGCCAAGAGATTGGCACCTTCAATGATGCCCACGGCGTTGGCACCGGCATTCTGGGCTGCCAGCACATCGTTGACGGTGTCGCCGATGATCAAGACGCGGGCTGGATCGCGCACGCCAAGTTGTTGCATGGCCAAGCGGTTCATCGCCGGATCCGGGCGGCCAACACCTTGGGTTTGGGCGCTGGTGACGTTGACTTGCGGCGCATAGCCTTGGGCTTTGACCAGCGGCAACAGTTGGGCGATCATATCGGCGTCATAGCCGGAAGTACTGCCATAAGGGATGTGGTTGGCTTCTAAGAATGCGATCAATTCTGCCACTCCGGGTTTGAGTTGCGCAGTTTGCGGCAGGATCATTTGCAAATGGCGCTTGAATTGGGTAAATAATGCTTCGATCAACTCATTGGTGGCCAGTTGCGGATAAGCCGCTTGCAGCGTTTGGGCGACTTGCGGGTCTTTGAGTAATTGACGGATGTGTTGGCGCTTATCCAGCCCCATGTCGCGGCGGATCTCGGCATCGCTTAAGGCAATGTCATATTGAGCAAAAGTTTGCTGGAATGCCAGCAGTGGGGCGCGGCTACCATAGTCGATGGTGGTGCCGGCCCAATCAAAAATCACAGCTTCGATGGACATATCTTCCTCCAAGGTTAATTGAGTACATTGCGCATGCGCACAGCCAGCCATTCCAAGACGATCGTAAACGCCAGCAAGCCATAAACGATGGCGCCGACTTCTTGAAAGTCAAAGTTAAAGGCGCTGGCCATAAACAAGTTGTAGCCGATGCCGCCAGTTCCTGCGGCGGCACCAACCGCCACGGCATTGGTGAAGTTGATCTCAAAGCGAATGAAGCTCCAAGATAATAAGCTGGCGCGCACCGTGGGCCACAGCGCGTGCCGCACGACCAAAGCAAAACCGCAGCCAGTCGTGGATAAGGCGGCCAGTTTCTCATGGGGGACTTCACTCATCGCTTCGGCAAAAGCCTTCGTTAAATAGGCCACAGAATGAAAGGTCAAGCCGACTACGGCAGCTTCATTGCCTAAGCCGATCACCACGGCATACACCAACACCCATAAGATCGTGGGAATCGCGCGGATCACCGCCATTAGCGACCGCATGATGGTGCGCACAGGCTTTGGACCATAAGCGGTAGGCAAGGCCAAGCCAAAAGCCAATACCGCGCCGATCAAGGTGGTTAGAATCGCGAGGCTGGCGGTGTTCATGAAAGCCGCCAGCAATTCTTGAATGCTGTCTGAGCCCAGATGCGGCTGGATGATCATCAGCTGCAAGTTATGCCAGAAGCTGGCCAAAGCTTGGCCCCAATTTAAATGGTCAGTGTGGATCGTGGCTAAAGCATAGCCGGTGGTGGCCACCAAGACATAAATCGTCCAACGCAGCGTGGTTTGCGCTTTGGTTTTGCGGATCCGCGGCTTGGCCGGGCGCGGCGTTTGGGTAAGGGGTTCTGCGATCATTGCGTTAACACCTGCCTAATTTTGGTTGAAGTCAGTTCAATGGCGATTGTCACCACGATCAAGCACACCACCACCAACCCGGCAGCAGGGTAGTTGAATGACTTGAAGTACAAGTCAAACACAAACCCGACGCCGGTGCCGGTGAGCATGCCGACTAAAGTCGCATCCCGGACGTTGTTTTCGATCATATACAACACCCAAGACGTCAAGCCCCCGGCTGCTTGCGGCAACACGCCTTGGCGCATGATTGGCCAATAGCGCGCGCCAGTGGCAGTTAAGGCCACGACTGCACCGCCGGCAGTTTCATCAATGGTTTCGATGAATGAACGGGTCAGATAACCGATCGTCATCAGAAACAACGCCAAGAAACCGGTGAAATCATTCTGCTTGAAGGAAAACAGCAAGATCAAAGCCCAGGCCACGAAAGGAAAGTTGCGCATCACATCAGCTACTAAGCGAATGACGCCGCGCAGCCAGGCCACGCGGCCGGTGGCGTTAGCCCCGGCTAAGCTCAACAACAACGCGCAAGCTGCCGCACACACCGTGGCCGCCACGGCAATCACCACCGTGCGCCACAGTTGATACAAGATCGTTGGCAACTGCTGCCAAGCGCTGCTGTCTGGGACAAAATGCGTTGCCAGCCAGCTTAACCCGGCCCCTACACCAGTGATGGCCTGCCATGAATTCAAATGCAGCCACACTTGGCAAAAGACTGCCAATAACACCGCCGCCGGCAAGCCGAAACGGCGCAAGCGTGCATTAGTCATCAAACGCCGCCTCCTGATAGATCCGCGTTAATGCCGGTTCATCCAACGCCGCAACACCATCGTCAAAGACGATGCGCCCGTGGTTGACGCCGATCACGTGATCAGCAAACTGGCGGGCGATGTCGACTTGGTGCAAATTGACGATCACCATGATGCCGCGTTGGCCCAATTGCTTAAGCAAGGTCATCACCGCTTGCGTCGACGCTGGATCCAGGCTGGCGATCGGTTCATCACACAAAATCGCTTGCGGCTCTTGCATCAAAGCGCGGGCGATGCCGACACGCTGTTTTTGGCCGCCTGACAAGTCTTTGGCGCGCTGGTAGGCGAAGTCTTGCAAGCCCACTTCTTCCAATAAGGCCAAGGCTTGTTCGCGTTCAGCTTTGGTGTAATGTCCCAGCATTGCAGCAAGCCATGGTTTGGCCGCCAAGCAGCCATGTAAGACGTTATCAATGGCAGGCAGGGTTTCGATCAAGTTATAATCTTGAAAGATCATGCCGATATGCCGCCGCGCTTGGCGCAACGTCTTGGCATTGGCGGTGCGCAATTCGGTGTCGGCTAAGCGCACACTGCCGGATTCTGGGGTGATCAAGCGGTTGATGGCGCGCAACAAGGTCGTTTTGCCGGCACCAGAAGGGCCGATGATCGCCGTGACGCCAGGGGCAAATTGCACCGAAACATCGATCAAGCCGCGCTTGTGATTAGGGTAGGTTTTGTTCAGTTTCGTGACTGTTAACATGGCTTACATCCCAATCAAATCGTGAGTTGGCTTGTACCAGTCGTCGTCAACCGGCACGAGCTTGGTTTCAGGGGTGGCTTTGATGAAGAGCTTCGGATCCTTGGCGCCTTCTGGAGAGAACAGGCCTTTGTCGTGGTTGAATTGATCAGACAATAACATGTCTTTGATTTTCTTGACGGTAGTTTTGTCTAAGGCCTTGGTGTTGACTGCCCAAGGTTCGCGCTGTACAGGCAGCACGGCAATAGCGACGGCCTTCTTGCCGGCAAGGCCTTGGAATGGTTCCGGGGCGTCTTTTTTGACGGTGAATTCGGAACCGGCGGTGTTGTAGTCGCCTTTGGTCACATCTAAGTAAGGGCGCAAGTCAGTGTCGTCAAAAGCCGCCGCATCCACGTCGCCTTTAAATAAGTTCACGGCGCTGCCTTGATGCGAGCCGCCGTATAAGACTTTAGAGAAATATTTGCCAGGCTTTTCTAAAGCATGGGCGTCTTTGGTGCCAAATGCGCGCGACAAGCTGGCACTAGGAATGACGAAGCCGGAAGTTGAGGTGTTGGAAACAAAGGAGAAGCGGCCGCCTTTAAGCTTGGCGATGTTGTATTTGTCGCCGACTTTATATTGCGCGGCTTTGTCCGCTGGCACCATTAAGTAGGAATGATAAGCGGCGCCTTCAAGCGTGCCTTTAGGGCCTGAAATCGCGGCGATGGGCACCACGGCTTTGTTTAAGTGATGGGCGTGGATATAGCCGCTGGCGCCAAAAGTCGCCAGCTGGGCTTTGCCAGAAGCTAAGGCTTGAATGGCCACGTTGTAATCAGTGGTGGTTTGCATCTTCACCGGTCGGCCGGTGGCTTTCTCCAATTGGCGCTGCAAAGCTTGGCGCGATGGGGCAAAGGACTTGGCGCTTTCGTTAGGGTAAAACACCATGGTCAATGGCTGCTTGTTGTCGGCATGGGCATCTTTGCTGGAACAGCCGGCTAAGGCACCAACAGTCAATAAGGTCATCGCAGCAAAAGCAAAAGTCGTTTTCTTCATCATTGGGTCTCCTTTGTGAGGCGTGATTTAAGAACATGCCTAACGATACAGACTTGATGTAAAGACTTGCCCCAACTTATGTATGGATTTGGTAGGGATTATGTAACGTCACCCTTTACGATGGCTACATTGCAATAATTCTTACTAAAACTGCACGTCACGCTTTGCGCCAGCGGCTATACTGGAATTATTCTTAATCAGGGGGATGACACGATGCCAATTGATTTACGAGATGTGCAGGCGGTGTATAAAGATGCCGGTGATAATATTATTTTTGCGACGATGAATTTGGTGCGTGACGACCATGCAACAGCGCTAGAAATGATCCAAGACCTTGCTGAACACCTGCGGGCTTTCGAGTCGTCTTTGAATGTGCGCTATCCTGACAGCGGCTTGGCGGTGGCGTTTGGCTTGTCGCGCAACGCTTGGGACTACTTGTTTCCTGAGCAGCCGCGGCCAGCCGAATTAGTTGAATTTGAACCGGTCGTTGGGCCAAAGTACACCGCGCCGGCCACCCCGGCGGATTTGTTCTTTCACATTCGCGCCAAAAACTCGGCGGTGGTTTACGAGTTTATGACTCAAGTGATGACCCGCATTCGCGACCGCGTCACAGTTGTGGATGAGACTCATGGCTTCCGGTATTTTGAAGGCCGCGCGATCATTGGCTTTGTCGATGGCACGGAGAACCCCAGCGTGTTGGACACGCCGGAATATGCAGTGATCGGCGACGAAGACCCGACGTTTATCAACGGGTCGTACGCTTTTGCACAGAAATACGATCATAATCTAGCGGCATGGAATCAACTGAAAACCGAGCAGCAAGAAGCCGCCATTGGCCGCAAGAAATTTGATGATGTGGAGCTTGATGATGCCGATAAAGCGCCCAATGCCCATAACGTGGTCGCCCAAGATAACGACGGCGGCGTCGAACACAAAATCGTCCGCATGAACGTGCCTTATAGTGATCCGGCCAAAGGGGTTAACGGCACGTATTTCATTGGGTACGCGCGGCATTGGCTTGTCACCAAGCGGATGCTGGAAGGGATGTTCAGCAACTCAGATCGCTTGTTGGACTTCTCAACGCCAGTCAGTGGGGAGCTGTTCTTTATTCCGTCCAGAAGTTTGCTGGATAAAATCGCTGATGGGGAAGATTTTGGTTAGTTGATGATGAATAAGCGCGAAAAAAGCCTACAACGTTGGTGGAGCGACACGACGTTGTAGGCTTTATTTGAGTTGGTGCAAGGCAGGCCCAGACAACAACCTGTCAGGTAGACGATCCTAAATACTGTTTCGTCCACCGGAGCTTCACCGATCCGGGATCTTCCTGTTTTGGTATTCGTCGAGCTGCGTGACGCCAAGGCAAAGTGCGCCTTGGCGTCATCCCAGCTTATATCAGCGGCTAAACCCGCTTTGCGCCGCTCTGGTTTCGTCGAGCTGCGCAGTCCAACGCGATTGCGTATAAGTCGTGACGCCGCTTGGGCATAAAGCGCCCAAACGTCATCCCGACTTATACACATCGCTAAGTGCGGACTGCTTCGCTCTGGATACAAAAACGCCGCCTTCTGAGCAATAGAAGGCGGCGCGCATGAAATGACGAATTCGCAAGTGGCGTGATTAAGACCACGACCATAGCGTAACACGAAACGTAGGAGTTGTCATCATTTTCAGAAAAGATAATGTATTAATGAATATTTTTATGAAAATGTTCCCCAACAATTGATCCAAACCGGCAATGAGAACAAGGAATCCCGCCACAAAAGGCCGCCTCGATGCGAGGCGGCCTGCTTTGGCGATCAAGTTAAGCTTTGGCGTTTAAGATCAAATGCTCATTCACGAAGGCATCTAAGCCCAGTTGGTACAACTCGCGGCCGTAGCCGGAATTCTTCACGCCGCCAAAAGGCAGTTCAGGTGCGGTGATCCAAGCGCGGTTGATCGTGGTCATACCGGCTTCAATTTGGCGCGCCACGCGATCGGCGTGCTCAGGATCGGCGGAAAATACCGTGGAGCCTAAGCCGTAGCTGGAATCGTTGGCCAAGGCGATGGCTTCTTCTTCGGAGTTGACTTTGTAAATTGCCGCGACTGGGCCAAACATTTCTTGGTTGTAAGCCGGGTTGTCTTTGGTGATGTTAGTCAAGATGGTGGCAGGAATGAATTGGCCAGGCAAGTCGACAGGTTCGTCGCCAATCACGCGCGTGGCGCCAGCAGCGATGGCTGCGTCGATTTGCTTTTGTAATTTGACTTTGGCGCTGGCCGAAGAAAGCGGGGCTAAAGTCGTGGCCGGATCCAAGGGGTCGCCAGGTTGGACCTTGGCGAATTCTTGTTTCATATAATCAACGAATTCGTCATACTTGTCGGCCATCACGATGAAGCGCTTGGAAGCAGAGCAAACCTGTCCGGCGTTGAACAAGCGCGCCTGTGGGGCAGCGGCTTTCACTTCGTCCCAATCCGCGTCATCCAAAATGATGAACGCATCGTTGCCGCCAAGTTCCATGGTGGACTTCTTCAAGTTCTCACCGGCTTCTTTGGCCACGGCAGCTCCGCCGCGTTCAGAACCAGTCAAAGCGACTCCGGCCACGCGCGGATCGGCGATGGCGGCACTGACTTGGTCATAGCTGATGAACAAGTTGGTCAATGCGCCAGCCGGTGCGCCGGCGCGGCGGACCACGTCAGCGAAGGCGGCGGCGCAACTTGGCGTGTTGGAGGCGTGCTTTAAGATCATCGGGTTGCCGACGATGTAGTTTGGCGCAAACACACGCATAATCTGATAATATGGGAAGTTCCAAGGTTCAACCATGACCAAGACCCCAACGGCTTGCTTGACATAGTAAGCTTTACCGGCATTGGTTGGCAAAGGTGTCGGTGCCAAGAAGTCAGCGCCATGATCGGCAAAATAATCCGCGATATCCGCACATAAGTCCACTTCGGCTTGGGCTTCACCGATCAGTTTGCCCATTTCGGTGGTGATGGTTTCAGCTAAGGACTGCTTCTCCTGGCGCATCAAGTCTGCGACTTTGTGCAGCACGGCTTGGCGAGTGGCTGGCGCTTCGTTGCGCCAAGTCATATATAAAGCGTGGCCAGTGGCCAAGGTTTGTTCTAACTCAGCGTTTGTGGCGTTGGGGTAAGTCTTCAAAGTTTCATTTGTATATGGATTAATGGTTTTGTAAGCCATGGCAGAGTCCTTCTTTCTGGGAGTGTGGTGTTTCCGGTTACAATTGCATTATAACGCAACATTGTGCACAATGCTTGCCACAATACTTAATAATGCGTAATTCTGCTGATTTGATACAAGGACCTGTGGCCATGTCGTCTTTTGTTCCCACAAAAAGTCGACTAAATCACTTGTTTACACCACAGTAAGCGCTTACCATGATATAATCGTCGCGGAGGTGATTTCCGTGAAACGCGTATGGCTTCTGACCATCACTTATACTTTGTTGTTGTGCCTGCCGTTATCGCTGTTCTTCTGGTTGTTGTTAATGATCCTCTTTCCCCATGGATTGATCGGCGTGTCGCTGTTTTCGATGTTAGGGGTGTCGCTGTTGGTGGTGGCTGCAGCCGGCTGGCGGATGTTTCATTGGTTGAAGGTGCGCTTGTTGTTGCGTTATTACACCGCGCAATTTAAGCTGACGCCGAAAATCTTGGCGGAAGCTTTGCACGAACCATTGAATAATTTCAGCTATGGCAATCGCGGCCGCATCGTTTATCGCCTGGGTGGCGCCGCGTATGATCGCCAATTCTTGGCGGCGCTGGTGGCACATTATGGCCCGTTAGACGGCTATGCCAATCAGCCGATCGACTAGACCGATTCTGATTTGAGCATAGTTTTATGCAACGTGATACACGGTGTCTCAAAATTGTCAGCGCACATTTCGCATTATCACTTGAGTTCTGAACGCGTAACAGTATAATAATACTCATGAGTGTTACCGATAACAATTGGGGCGTTATCATAGTGGCACGTATACCAATGCGATTATAAAATATTTTTTTCAGATACTGATTTGCGACTTATTTGGGAGTGTAAGGCAATATCGCAAAATGGTTCTTGGGGGACACTGGGTCTAATTTACCGTATTATTGGGGTAGTCTGCCTAATAATACCTGTCTGCCCTGATTCATTTGCATATGCTTACCTTCGCCGGCGGAGTCGCAAGACTTCCGCCGGCTTTTTTGTGCCAAAGCGGAGCAAAGCGCATTTTGCGGTCGTCAGATGAAATGGCAACGGTACCATTTTGATTTAAGGAAAATATTTAAGGCTGAATTGATAATAAGGGGGTGAGCTGGGTGTTGAAGAAGAAATGGCGGGTATTTGGTGGGCTGATTGCTGCGCTTGGCTGTGCCATGGTGGCAGGCGTGCTGTTGACTACAGGGACCAAGCAGGCGACAGCTGCTGATGCACTAGCCGCCAATCCGAAGTTAAAGCCGCAAGAGCAGTCGTATTACCAATCTTATTCAGGGACAGACGACGATGCCCGATTTGATCTCTTAGGCGCAGCGCAACGTTTTCACGTCTTTAGCCGCAGTTACTACTCTTCCACTGCCGTTAGCGGCAATATTGCGACCCAAAACATTTATGCCACCAATAATATTAGGTCTGACGGAAGCGTCAGTGATTTGCCAACCAAGGAGTTGCCATATTATTTTGGTAAGATCCAACAGTTTCCTGGGACTTGGGACTATAAAACCATGACGATTGGTGAATATCCTGCACATATGGTCATCGGTCCTCAAGTCAAAACTGGCAACGCCGGTAACAGCGGTATTTCGGTGTTCGCAGAAAACGGACAAGAGACAGGGTTTGACAGTTTACCGCAGTTGTATCAAGAACAAGCGAAGACGCCTTACCTTGACTTTGATTATGAGTTCAACCATCTCAAGGCGTTATCAGATCTGTTTGCGACATATGGCACGTCTACAGGTGTCAAAGATAAAGGCCAAGATGTTAAAGGTGACGGCAATGCGCGTACATATGATGTTGCCGGCGCCGAAGCAACTTATCCGATCCGCGTGACTAAATGGGGTTTTGACGCCAATGGCAGCAAACGGCTGGCAGGTGTGAAATTTGGCTTATATCAGTCTGATGGCAAAGGTGGCTATGGCAGTGCCCCGATTAAAACTGGGGTCACCCGCAATGACGGCATGTTGCGTTTTCGGGTCACTGTACCTGGTGAATATGGCGTTAAGGAATTAGACGTTGGCGACAATTCGCAATATGCGCTGGATGCGACGATCCATCCGGTACACACCGGCTCTCGGGATGCGACCTACATTGATATGCCGCTTAAAGAAGCGTTAGGGTCGCTGGCGACTGATAGTGCCAGCAAGATCACGATCAAAGGCCTGGCAACCAGTGATACTGATACGACAGGCAATCCTGGACCAGTGATCATCAACGTCAATTGTGACGACGATCCCAAATACCCCATCGAAGCCAACCACCCAGCACCCAACATCATCCTGGCCGATACGCAGGGTAATGAAATCACTGGTGGTAAAGCTGAAAGCAGTCGGGTGTTGTGGAACTTCTATCGGACCACTGATGACAATGGTGTACCAACCAAAATCGCTCAAGATCCGAATACCATGACTGATCTGCCAGCTGATTTTACCGATCAGCCGGTACTTGATTTGGGTAATGACACGATCGAAGGGACAATCTTAGCGCCATACTTTAACGTCCGCATGGGCGGCTCTGCTCACTTAGACGGCATGATCGCCGCCAATAAGGTGTATATGGCCAGTGGCGCCGACTCAACGCGCCAGCCTTTGGACTTTAAGTTATTTGACGGGGGCAATGACGTTCTGGTCAATGACTTGTCTTTTTCCAATGTGACGAAGAGCTTAACCGTGGAGAAAACTTGGCAGGCACTAGATCTTTACCCGGCGCAGAGTCAAAAGGATTATCCTGCAGTGTCAGTAATTCTGAATGGTAAAACCGATGAGACATCAGCTAGTTTAACTAATTCGCTCAGCTGGAAATTACCAGATGATAAAACACTGCCTCAAGTTGAAACTTGGCGTTACCGTTACCGTTTGCCGGGTTACGCGCCAATTCTGCCCGATGATTCACCGCCGCCGGATCCTGCTTTGAAGCAGCCAGATCGGCTATTACACGCTTGGATGCAAAACTACGATACCCAGAAAGTCGACGAAGACAAAACTGGCTTTGCAAACGCCAAGTGGTTATCGACACTCAACGCTGATAAGAACAAGCCAATCAGCTACACGGTGACAGAAGGTAAGATCAATGCGGATCCAGACAGCAAGATCATCGGTTTGGATGCGTACCTCAACACTGGCCAAACTACCAGCCCCGACCAGCAAACCGTGACGATGCACAACACCCAATTTGGGATCCAAGCGCAGAAGTTCGGGACGGATAATCACGAAACCCCTTTGGCAGCGGAATTTGAAGTTGATGACGCTGATGGCAATAAGGTGATGACCTTATCTGCCAAACAAGGAACTGCGACCACAGATTCGCTTAAGCCGCTGGCGCCTGGGACCTATACGATCAAAGAAACCAAGTCGCCTGACGGTTATCAACAAGATCCCAAGCCATACACATTTACTTTGGGTAAAACAATTACTTCGGATAAACCAGTTTATTGGCACAACAAAGATGGTAGCGCAATCACCGCAACTGCCGCTGGTACAACCACAGGCTTTTATATCGGCAAGGGGACAAGCAATTGCGAAGTGAATAACCTGTTGACGTTTGTGCAATACGACCCGCCGCTTTGGACGATCAACGTCCATAAACAAGACGACGCCAGTCACAAAGCGTTATCAGATGTTACTTTTGACCTCACCAACGCGGCTCAAGCAACTGCCAAGCAAACTTTGACGACTGACGATACAGGCGATGCCACCACAGGCCGCAAGATCAGCAGTGGGACGTATACCTTAAGTGAAACCTCAACGCCGGAAGGTTACGCGCCACTTGGCGGTACCGCCAAGATCAACATTGCCAGTGATGGGAAAACAGCCACCGTTGCACTTGGCAACGGCTTCACTGGCACCCAAACTGTTGACCAGAAGAATTATACGATCAACATTACTGTCAATGAACGCAAGAAAGGCACCTTGCCTAGCACCGGCGGCACCGGCTTCTTGCATCCGCTTGAACTTGCTGTGAGTTTGTTTATCGCCGCAGCGTTGATGTTCATCTTGGCATGGTGGCAGAAGCGCAAAGGTGGTGATGCGGCATGAGACGATGGTGGATGACTTTGGCCATGGTGTTCATGGCCATATGGCTGGCAGTGGCGCACAATTTGCCACAGCCAACTGATGCCGCTTCAACTGCTTCGGTGGCAATCGACTACCAGCCGGCAGCAGCGCGCGGCCAGCCAGGATTTACGGTGTATGACTTGCAAGCTCAATATGCGGCCGCAACCAATTGGCAAGGGCTGCAAGAGCAGCTGCAAGCCATGGCACCAACGCAGATCCAAGCGTATGTGCAAGCGCACAAGCTTGCGACCTTGGCTCACCTCACTGCACAAAATCCAATGGCGCAAGTCGCTGCAGGCGCTGCGGTGTTGGCGGTGGCAGATGATGCTTTGGTGCCTTTTGGCCAAAGCAGTTGGGCCGCGGCGATGGCTGTGGTGGTGCCAAGTTCCGGCGTGGTGCTGACGCCAAAGCCGGTGACCTTGACGCAAAGCCTGTACTTCTTCAAATATGGCGTTGCGGCAAGTGGTCAACAAAGCCCGCTAGCCGGGGCAAAATTCAGCTTGACGCGCACCGTTGACGGCTTGCGCCAATGGCTGACTGCCGATGGTTGGCATGCTGATGCGACCATTGATTCGATGCGGCTGTTTGTTTCAGATGCAGCAGGCATTGTCAGCTACGACGGTCCAGCACTTGGGCCGGGTGATTATGCCTTCTGCGAAGAAGCGGCACCAAGCGGCTATCGCATCAGCGCTGATGCGCAGCAAGTGGCGGTGCATGTGCCAGAAACCGGTTCGATCACGGTGCAAAAAGCCACATTATTACCGCGTATCGATGGCCAGCTGATGACCCAATCTTCAGCGGACAAACGCCTGTGGATCGTGAATTACGCTGGGCGGCCGCTGTTGCCCAACACGGATGCGACTCCGCCAGGCGGACCGATCACTGGCGGCAGCACGCCGCCGAGTCAACCGCGATGGCGCTTGCCGTTGCCCGATACTGGGGAAGCAACTGTAAGCTTAATACTATTAGGGGCGTTGCTGATCGCCGCAGCCATTTACTTATGGCGGCGCCTTTCAGCAGCAGACAACACAAATTAGGAGCGTAAAGAAATGACAGGGAACAAATTCAAACATATTCTTGCCAGCGCACTACTGATCCTACCGCTGGCATTGCAAGTCTTTGCTGGGGCATCGACGGTGAAAGCGGGCGATGATACACCAGCATCCACAACATCCACAGACACCACTTCAATTCAGATCACTAAGTTAGGCTTCACTAAGGATCCTGAGAACAATATTCCAACCGGCGTGACTGGTTATACGTCTGGGGCGGCCCTCACTGCTGACCAAATCGCTAAAATGGGTGCTACGCCGCAATCCGGGGTTGAATTCAAGGTATATGATGCGACTAGTGAATATAATAACTTGACCGGTGATGCAGACAAGAGGATGACAGATTTAAGTACCAGCTTTGCTAACAAGGACTTGTCTAAAGTGACCCCTGCCAACGATGCTGAAGGTAACCCCGCGGTTGGCACGACGGATAAAGACGGTAACATCAAGCTGACGCTGAACAATCGCGTCAAAAGTGACGCTAAGACTGACGACAAGACTGACGATAATACTGACGACAATACTGACGACAATACTGACATTTATGCGGTATATGTGATTGTCGAAACTGACGCGTCTGGGGCTGCAACAGCAACAGCAACGAATGACCCGTCTAAGCCTGAGACAGTTGAGGGTGACACGTCAATTATTGACAAAGCGGCACCAATCGTCTTGGTGATGCCATTAGCTGCCGCTGGTGATGACGGTTCTACAACGGTGCATATTTATCCCAAGAACGTTTATGGCGAGACCTTATCCAAGGATATCGACGCCAGCGCCAACGTCGCTAGCCGCTGGAATGCCGGTGATGACAAAGGCAAAAAAGCTGTTGCTACTGCGGTTGGCGATCAGGTACCGTTTGATGTTACCGTGACTGTGCCAGATGATCTTAAGGCAGGCGACACGTTTGGTTTTACTGATACGCCTGATAAAGAACTCGTAGACAATGTTAAAACTGCTGATGATTTGACCATCACGACGACTGATGACCCGACCCATTCTATTCCTGCGGCAGATGTCTTATTGGCGGATGGCGGCATCACGACAAATGCCGATCATGGGTTTACGTTAAAGTTTGATCCTGAAAAGTTGGCAGCAAAGTATGCCGGTAAGAAATTAGTCGTGAATTATACTGCAACTTTGACCAAAGATCTAATTCCAGACGAAACTGCCACCAATACGGTAACGACCTTGGGACATAATCCAAAGCCGTTCACGTCGCAAACACCTGTCACGACTGGCGGATATAAGTTTAAGAAGACAAGTGCTGCTGACAATTCACCGTTGAAAGGTGCACAGTTCATCATTGCCAAGAAGTACAGTGATGGTACGGAACTCTATGGTGTCAAGAATGCGGATAAGTCTGGATATTCATGGACACCTAACAAGAATGAAGCAACGCCTGTGACGTCTGGTGAAGATGGGATTGTCTCCTTTACAGGCTTGGCATATTCTGCGGCATTACAGGACGAATCCGGCACTGAATATGACAAGAGCAAGCTTGGCACCGATGATGACGCCAAGAAAGTGACCTTTGACACCTACGAAGCAATTGAAACAGTAGCGCCAGCTACATACGCGCTTTTGACGCAACCAAAGAAGTTCGTCGTTGGGGCAGGCTCTTTTAAGTCTGATGATGCGGCAGACATAGTCAAGGATGCCCCTAAAAGTGAGCTTCCGCACACGGGCGGCATGGGAATCTACATCGTCATCGCAGTCGGCGTAGCCATTGCGTTGGCTGGTGTGGCGTTCCTGCGGCGTGGTAAGCATCACGAAGAAGTCTAAGGTTAGTTAGTTATTGGCTCGACGCCTGATCGCGGCGAGCCATTTTGTTATTGGAGGGAGGGGCGGCTGATGCCCAAGCGACAACCTCGTGCCCGCCAGCACCTGGTGACGCAAGCCATTGCGTTCATCTTATTGGTGACTGGCGTGGCGGTGGCTTTGTATCCATTCTATTCCGGGGCGTTGAACACGCTGCTGGACCGCGCCAGAGTGGCACGGGTGGACAAAGCCAACCAAGCGTTAAGCGCCAAGCAACAAGCGGCCATGGCCAAGGCCAACGCCAAGCTTGCCAAAGACGGCTTGCATCCAGATGCCGACCCGTTCACCGGTTTAGACGAGAAAAGCAAGCTCAACTTGAAGCGCGACCAAATCGGTTCGGTGACGGTGCCTAAGATCAAATTAACGGTGCCGTTGTTTAAGACGCTGGCGGAACAAACTTTGGCCATCGGCGTCGCAGTGGTGCCAGGCACCAGTTATCCCACTGGTGGCGTCAACACCCACACGGTGATTGCCGGGCACCGCGGGTTGGTGGATCGCAGGCTGTTCTCGGATCTCAATCGGGTCAAGAAGGGGAACCTTTTTGTCTTGAAAGTCGGCAAGCGCCACTTGGCTTATCGGGTGTTTCGCATCCAAGTGGTGTTGCCTGATGACACAGAGGTTTTGAAAATCGAAGCCGGGCGCGACTTGGCGACTTTGTTGACCTGCACGCCGTATATGATCAACTCGCATCGCCTGTTGCTGACCGGCAAGCGCGTGCCGTATACGCCGGCAGTGGCCGAGCAAGTCGCTGCGGCCAAGCGCGAAGAAACTGGGCAGCAGTTGGCCATTCTGATTGGTTCCATTGCGGCATTGCTGGCGCTGTTGGCGATGATCGGCAAGCATGTGCACACGCTGTTGTTGCGGCGCCATTTGTTTGACTTGTGGTTCACTGTGGTTGATGCCAATGGGGCGCCTGTTTCTGGGGTAACGTTTATGGTGCGCCGCAAGCACGGCAAGGCGTTATACCGCCACAAGCAGCGGCTGGCCGCCACCAGCGATGACGCCGGTCAAGTGATGGTGCCGCGTTTGCCAGGCGGGATCTATCGCTTAGATGGCGCTGGGTGGCAGATCTTTGCTGGCACCAACAAGTTAGCCCAGCAGAAAATGGTCCTTTATCCGACGAAGGCGCAGCGGCGAGACATCACGCATGCCGATGCCGGGTGGCAAGTCACTGCTAAATAACAAAGAGTCGTCGCAGAAATTTTGCGGCGTCTTTTTAGACAGTTGTGAACGTTTACAGCAGGCGGCAATGCGATTACAATACACAGTATGATGTTGTACAGGAGGCCTATTTATGGAAGTGTTGCATCTCAGTGTTCATCCTGCCGGGTTTGATGAAGCGCCGTTGGTGGCGTATTTGCCGGATTCACTTAACGGCGAAACTCGGCCGGCGGCGATTATTTGCCCAGGCGGCGGGTATGCCTTTGTGTCACCAAGAGAAGGCGAGCCGGTGGCGTTGGATTTCGTGGCGCGCGGTATGGCGTGCTTCGTGTTGGATTATGCCATCGCGCCGGTGCGCTATCCGGCGGCACTGCGCCAGCTGGCAGAAGCAATTGCGCTGGTGCGCCAGCATGCCAAAGCGTGGCACATCACACCTGATCGGGTGTTGGTGGCAGGATTTTCTGCAGGCGGGCATTTGGCGGCGAGTTTGGCCACGTTGTATGCTGATCCGATCTTGACAGAGGCTGGTTATGATCCGGCCGTTAGCCGCCCAGACGGGTTGATGCTTGGGTATCCGGTGATCACCGGTGGACCCAAGGCACATCGCGGCAGCTTTGACAACTTGCTGGGGCCAGATGCCGCTGCGGCGCAAATCAAAGCGCTGAGTTTGGAAACGCGCGTCACAGCACAAACGCCGCCAACGTTCTTGTGGAGCACTGCTGATGACGGAGCCGTGCCGATCGCCAATACGTTGATGTTTGCCGATGCCTTAGCCGCTCATGATGTGCCGTTTGCGCTGCACATTTTCCCGCATGGGCATCACGGCTTGAGTTTAGCCACTGCGGCGGTCAATGATGAGCCAGAGCCGACAGTAGCGGTATGGCCTGAGCTTTTCGGTACTTGGGTCCACGAAAGCTGGTAAGGATCATACTGCAACTTAGTGTCATGATACTAAAAGTGCCCACTGACCGTCATGGTTGGTGGGCATTGTTGCTGGATCGAGAAATACAGCGATTCACCTCAGATATCGGGCATCTACCCACTGCTGCCACCGCGCCAATTCCGCATCATCCAGCGGCGTGCCTTTGCCTGACAGCGGCAAGTCATGGGCTTGATCATACAAATAATCTTGTGTGATGGCTTGCACTTGTTCCTGGACGTAGGCTTGTGCAT
Organism: Lacticaseibacillus jixiensis; assembly: GCF_042847315.1. NCBI lineage: Bacteria > Bacillati > Bacillota > Bacilli > Lactobacillales > Lactobacillaceae > Lacticaseibacillus > Lacticaseibacillus jixiensis. The sequence goes on along the minus strand of NZ_BAAFPR010000012.1, from coordinate 15,483 downwards.
CGCTGGCTTGTGAAGGCTCGCGTGGCCGTTGGGGCCGGCCGAAAATCGGGTTGACGACGACCGGCTTGGTTGGTTGGCGCAACAAGGTCAGCGGGGTGGTCAAAGCCATGATCGCGTCGCGGGTCTGCTCGTTGATCACGGATTGGTGGTGCTGCAGGTAATCGATTGTTTGGCGGGTTGCGCCGCGGTGCTGCCAAGCAAGCTTGCGCACGCGCTGCTGATAACTTGCCAGCTCCAATCCCAACGGCCAGGCGTTGGTGGCGTCTGCCAGGTGCTGGGCCCATTTGGTGGCGACTTGAGGATCGCCAATATAGCGGGTGAACCATTTGTCTTGAATTTGCAAAATTTTGTCGCGGTTGATCCGCAATAATGATGCGATTTGACGCCGGTCTTGGGGATGGGTCAAGACGTGCACGGTTTCGGCATTGCCGCGTACAAGAATATCAGCGCCGTAGCGGATCGGCTGATTGGTGTCCACCATCTGCGGCGTCATCGCCAGCGCCAAGGTTTGAGTATCCTGCTCATCCAGACGCCGACGCTTGTAAGCGACGGCAAATACGCGGATGAACAATACTTCCAGTGGCTGGACATGGCCGGATTCTGACACGATCAATAATGACTTGGGCCGATCAACGATGCCGCTATACAGTAGATTAGGCACATCGATAACCTCCTTTCTAGGTCTAGCTTAAGTATACGAGGCAGGGTTAAATCCCGCGAACTTTTGCCTTTGTAAAGATTGTAAAAAGTTAGAAAAACGCTTGCAATTGTTTTTGGGCGGTGTTATCTTATACTTGCTCAACCGCATAGGGGAGAGGAGACGAACGAAGGCCAAGCTTGTCTGTACCCCAAACCCCGAAACAGGCCGGTCTGGCACGAATGAGTTCTGCTCAGGAGTGTGGCCTGTTCCCCCAGAGCGCGCGCTATGAAGCCCGGTCACCTAGTCCACGGGCAATGCCAGGGCGTACAACAGGACCGTATCACGACCACCCCAGCAAAGAGTAGGCTTACGAATGCTGGGTACTTAATTAAATATCAATTGGCAGGCAACAAGATCAGAAATAAATCGCCTGCTGCCACAAGAATACACGAAGCGTTGAGGCGTATCGTGTATTTGGTGTGCGAGTGATACCAAACGCGGCTCAGCAGTCAAATGCTGAGCCGCGTTTTTTTGCGCATCGCACATGGTTACGCTTGATTGCTTGACTGTGCCACCGAGTAGTCGATGGTATTACGCCCGGCGTGCTTGGCCAGATACAAGCTGTGATCGACTCGCGCATAAATATCCAAGGACTTGGTATCACTAGGCAGAACATGCGCGATACCAATCGATGCGGTGATGCCAAAAGTCGTGTCGTCAGCTTCAAAGTTCAAAGTCGCCAGCTGCGTGTGGATCTTTTGGGCCAGAGCTGACACCATTTGTTGATCGTGAATGCCGGTGAGCAGCACACTGAATTCTTCGCCGCCCATGCGATAAACTTTGGCCGGATTGTGGGCATTATCAGCAATTTGAGTGAGGGTTTGCCCAACGACTTGCAAGACTTTGTTGCCAACCAAGTGGCCATAGGTGTCGTTGACTTGCTTGAACCAATCGATATCAATTTCGATCAAGGCATAAGGCACTTGTTGGGCATGGTCGAAGGCATTCTGCAAGCCTTTGGTGAAAGCGCCCATGTTATACAACGTCGTCAACGGATCGCGCCAAGCATGGGTGTGATCGGCTAAAGTCAAACGATTGCGCTGGGCCAAGGCGTGGGCATAAGTACAGGTGATGATCGCCAGAATCGTCCACGCCCCAAGCTGCCGCACCCAAAACCACAAATCAAACGGGATTGGGGTGATCACATAAGCTGTGGCAAAAGACACCACCCCAAACCCCATCATAAATAGGGTGCCTAACCATAATTTGTGTGCGATCACGTCCCCGAAGCGATAGGCGAGGTATTGGGCGATGTTTAAGCCAATCACCCATGCCGCCATTGACGCAGTGATGTGGGTCGCATCGGCAAACAAATACCCCCAATTGGCGAGTAAGGTGAAGCCCAAGAAGATGCGCGAATGCATGATCGCGTTAAATTGGAACACCAACAGAATGATCAAGTTTAAGAACGTCCAATGCATCCCGAATGCATGCGGTCCCAAATACGTGTTGGTGATCGATTCCAAATATAAATAAACCAGAAAGCCCATCACCACCGCATGTTCTAATGCATGCCGGTGTTGCATCACGAAGCGGTCTGCCATGTTGCCGCGGATCCAATAGAAGAACGACAACACGCCGCAATACACCACAATGTTAGTGATCAGGCTCATCCAGAAACTGATGCTAGTCCAAAGCAGGTTCATTGGCGACCTCCTTGATCAAATTGGTTGGTTTATCGAAATAGTACCCTTGGACATATTGCACGCCTAAGCGCTGGGCCAGTGCGGCATCAGATGCGGTTTCGACGCCTTCAAGGATAAACACCAAATGATTGTCTGCCGCTACCTGCCGCCAGAAAGCAATTCGTTCTTCCATTTGCTGATCGTCGTTGGTGCGCCGCAAGTTTTGCATGGCAAACTTGACCCCATCAACATAAGTCAATTCATTGCGCACCAATTCATAGGAATTATCCGACCCGACATCATCGATCAAGATCTTGATGCCGGCAGAGCGATACAAGGCAGTGATGTGGCGGGTGGTTTCGGCATCTGCCACCGCGGTGATCTCCACAGTCAGCCGATCAAGGTCTGGGGTATGGCGCATCATTGAAGCCAAAACCGCTGCCACTTGCGGATCGCGAAATTGCGCGGCAGTTAAGTTGATGTTGAGGTTATGCAGCGCGTCTGCATTCAAGATCTCGCCTAACAAGCGCGGCAGCTCACCCAATGGCAAATCAAAGTCGTCTGGTAAAACAAAGCGGTGCTGCACCGCTGAGTAGCGCCGCAGCAATAACTCATGATAATAGCGCGTCGGGTGCGGCTTGCCCAAGTCATAGACGCCTTGGGCAAAGAAGTGGAACTTGCGATAGTCGTCTGGGGTTTGAGTGGGTGAAGGGTTGATGACGTGTTGTTCTAAACAAATCGTGTCCCGACCGGCGCGCTTGGCGGCATATACGGCGTCATCGGCGCGTTTATATAAGCTGTCGATCGTGGTATCAGTGGGGTGCAAGGCGGTGATGCCAATGGAGATCGTGACTTGCATCGGGCGCTGGCGATAGGTGTATTCACTGCTGCGCACCGCTTCTTGAAGATGCTTGATCGTGGCTATTGCCGCTTGAGGCGTTGTGTTAGGCAACACGATGTTGAGTTCTTCGCCACCGGTTTGATAAAGATGCGCCGCGGCTGCTTCTTGTTGCAGGCTGTGGCGGATGGTATCTGATACGCCAAGCAGCACTGCGTTGCCTGCCAAGTAACCATAACGGTCATTGATTTGCTTGAAATGATCCAAGTCGATCGAAACTAACGTCAACGGTTTTTGCGTTTGGCGCGCATTGGCAAACATGGCGGTGATGGCTTGTTGATCGTGCTGATATTGGGCATGATCCGTGCCATAATCGGCGATGCGGGCTTCGTAGCGCAGATGTTCGTCTAGACGATATTGACGCAGCCAATAACCCAATACGATTGCAGACATCAAGGTGTATAAGCTGATCGCCCACCAACGCTCATGATCACTGATCGCAATGCCCATTGCCAGATTCGGGGCACTGAGCCAAAATGCCGCCGCCAGCACCCCAGAGCCTAGCGTGCCAAGCCACCAATGCGTCGTCACCGTTTGATGATAACGCATGAGCAAATATAAGCCGCCAATGATCAACGCCGCAGCAGCTAGTGCTTGCGGGGTCAGCCAGTTGCTTTGGTGATGGCCATACCAGAACGTTGCGAGCGCCGCGGCTTGAATGGTTACTTCAAGTTTCGAGAAGCCGCCGAAAAACAGCGGTGTCGTCAGCAGGAATAAGGCCCAATTATGGTACAACAAGCCTGGATCGCCATGCATTAATCTGGCCGCCCCATAATGCAGCAACAAGCCGATGCCAGAAGTGAGGACCAATAAAGCGACGCGGTAGAACATCCGCAACTGCAAATTCGGTGTTGGCGTAACAAACACCGCCACATACAAGCGCTGATAAAGCGCAATGAAACCGATGCTAAAAAAGCCCACCAATACCGCTCGCATCAGGAATAGCACACTAAAGATCACAATATTCACCCATTTTCCGGATTCTCGTGAGCGTACCCACAAATTATGATTATTATATTACAGGATAGCGAATATAGTAAACTGGTCTAAAATATTTTCCGTTAATTTACATCACCGACACCCATTTGTTGCCGCTTGGATGCGTTAAATTCACGAATCGTGAACTATTTTGGCAAAATAATGCAAAAATAAAACCGTCTCGCCAAACGTTGGCGAGACGGTTTGCGCTCAGCCCCAGAAGCTGGCAGCGAGCTTTTGGCCTTGATCGATCTTGGCCCATTGTTGGGCAGCGGACAATTCATTGCCACCGTCACAAGAAGCAAAGCCGCATTGATGCGACAAGTATAATTTGTCTTTGGGCAAGATCGTGGCGGCTTGTTCCAACAGGCGCAACACGCGGGCTTCATCGTCTAACGCTGCGGATTTAGACGACAGCAAGCCTAACACGACTTCGACTTCAGGCCGCTTTTGCAAGGCAGCCAAGGCGCTGAGGTCTCCGGCGCGTTCGTCATCCCATTCCAAGAAGAAGCGGTCGTAATGCTGATCGCCTAAGAACTTAGCGGCAATCGTGGCATAACTGCCGCTTGCGGCATGGCGCGAAGCGTAGTTGCCGCGGCAGTTGTGGGTCCACACTCGCAAGCCGAGTTGATGGCCGAAGTCACACACGGCGTTATTGATGGCGACGAATTCATCAGCCAAATCGGCAACCGCGTCGTTGCCTTGCGCAAAGAAGCTGGCATCGTTATCTGGGCTGAACAGTTCCCACAAGCAATCGTCAAATTGGATGATTTCACCGCCGGCGGCTTTGTATTCGGTCAAGAATTCTTGATACGCGTTGATCAAGCCGGCCTTCAAGGCTTCTTTGGTTGGGTAGACTTGGTTTGCCCCATACAAGTGATCAAAAATTGCCAGTTCGGTGTAGGCATGCGCAGCGCCCCACACGGTGGTTTTCACCGCGCGGCCATTGGCTTGGGCTTTGACTTGTTTAAAGATGTCGATGAAGTGGTGATGTTTGCCAGACAGCGGCGCAGTGATCTGGATGCCGATGTCTTTGCGGGTTTCGAAGTCGCCGCCGTCATGATCTTCGAAGCGGTAGCCATGATCTGCGATGGTGCGGCGAATCCCGGCAAAGCCCCAGATAAAATCCAGATGCCACATGGACTTGGAATACTCGCCATCAGTCAACACGTCGATGCCGTGCTGTTGCTGCTGGGCGATGACTGAGGCAATCGCCGCAGTTTCGGTAGCTTGATAGCCGGCAAAAGCGTCGTAGAAAGGATAAGTGATGTCGTCGCGGTGTTCGATTTGGTCTTTATAAGTCAGCAAGTTGGCAGGGCGCAGCAAGGAGCCGACAAGTTGAAAGCGGGATTGGGTCATGTGAATTGCCTCCGGTTAAATTGATAAGAACAGCTTAACAAAATGATGAGAAAATAGGTAATATTGAAATGCTTGGTGATATAATAAGCACAACCTATAACGGAGGGCCATCATGCGCATTCAACAATTACAATATCTGGAAACTATCGCCGCCACCGGTTCGATCAACGAAGCCGCCAAGCGCCTTTTTATCAGCCAGCCGTCGCTGTCACAAGCGATGAAGGAACTGGAGAAAGAATATAAACTGCAGCTGTTTTACCGCTCTAAAGTCGGCATTACCTTGACGCCAGCCGGCCGTGAGTTCATTAATTATGCCCGCGGGGTCTTGGATCAAGTCAACTTGTTAGACGAGCACTTCAGAAACGATTTGCGCCGCAAGCAGCACTTCTCCGTGTCGGCGCAGCATTACGCTTTCGTGGTCAATGCCTTCGTGGAGCTGGTCAAAGAAATCGGTGGGGATGCGTATGATTTCACCTTGCGCGAAACGCAAACCCAAAACGTCTTAGACGACATTCAATCCAACCAATCTGAAATCGGCGTGACATACCTCAACGGCTTCAATGAAACCGTGATGAAGCGCCTGATTGCCGAAAAAGACCTGACTTTCACCAAGCTGTTCGTCGCCCAACCTCATGTATTTGTCGGCCGCGACAATCCGCTGACTGCCAAAGCCAGCTTGACGCTGGAAGACTTGGCGCCTTATCCGTATTTGTCTTATGAACAAGGCGATACCAACTCGTTTTATTTTGCCGAAGAGATCCAATCCACCTTGCCGCATCAAAAACATGTGCGCGTGTCAGACCGTGCGACGATCTTTAATTTGATGGTCGGACTCAACGGCTATACCATCAGCTCCGGCATCATTTCCAGTGACTTGAACGATGAGAAAATCGTGGCCATTCCGCTGGCGGTAGATGACCCGATCACGTTAGGCTATTTGCGCCACAAGAAAATCGAACTGTCGCCAACGGCCCAACGCTATTTGGAATTGTTGAAAGAACACATCCGCAACTATGGCTTCACCGTGGAATAGGCAGCTTGTGTGATTATGCGCAAGCGTTTTCTTCGCATCAGCTGCGCCAACCTTGTACAATTAATAGTGAGATCAAGGACAAGGAGGCTGACTTTTGAAACGATTACAGATCCAACTCACGCGCGCACGATATTGTGCCCATCTCGACGGCCGAGACGAAGCGGCGGTGGCCGCCTTATTGCAAACCTTGCACAAAGTGGGGCAATGCCACAACGAGTTGAATGCCCATTTGGCGCAAGGCCAAAGCTTGGAAGAGCGGTTGTTATTGGTGCGGCAATGGGCCATCAGCCATCAAAGCAATCGCTTGCGGATGCATGCCGAAGCGGTGTTGAATGTGGTTGATAGCTATCATTTGGATGCGCGCTTGAGTAAATAAGGAAGGTCACCACAGCGGCGGCCTTTTTATTTTGCACTGGAAATTGGCGACGCTAACAATTTCTTCTATTATTTTGACCAGTAATTGATTAGAATAGGAGCAGAGATTAGCGAAAGGAATGGCGTCAGTCGTCTAGGTATTCGTTCATGAAACATCACCTCACCCCATTAGGCAAAGTTTGTGCAGCAGGCTTGGCTGTGTTGATCGTTGGTATCGGCTTATGGCGCTTGAACGCGGATGACCCCACAGACCAAGATCAAGCCAGCACCAAAACGGTCACAACGACTAAATCGACTAAAGCGGCAAAATCAACCAGTCATCCCAAGCCGGCACCAAGCAAACCAACGGCCACAACTATCGCCGCGCAGTTGAAACAACAATGGCAGCCGATCTTGGCGCAACATGACGAACCCATTGAAATTGCGGTGTATTCGAAGCAATACGATACGACCGTGGCGTTGAATTCGGCCAACGATACGACGCATACTACCGCCTCGATCCTCAAAGTCACCTTCTTAACTGAGCTGTTGCACCAACACGCCGCGGCGAACACGACCTTAACAACCAGTGAGCAAACCAATGCGCAAGCCGCCATCGAACACAGCGACAATGCCGCTGCCACCGCCTTATACAATGAAATCGGCGGCGCCAGCGGGGTGGCCACGGCGTTTGCCAACTTGGGGATGAGTGATTCACACGCCGGCACCAGCGGTTGGGTGAGCACCACGACGACTGCCCAAGATCAGCTGAAGTTGTTAAACACGGTGTTTTATAATGGCGATTATTTAACCAGCAACTCGCGTGAATACATCAAGGGCCTGATGGGCAGTGTGGCTTCAGATCAGAATTGGGGTGTATCAGCCGGCGCCAAGTCCAGCCAGCTGAAGAACGGCTGGCGGCTGAACTACGATGACACTTGGATCGTGAATTCCATTGGCCATTTAGGCAGCGGCGAACGCTCTTGCACCATTGCGATCTTGACGGATCACAATGCTTCTTTAGATAAAGGCATTGCGCTGGTTGAAGAATTGGCCAAAGCTTCCGGCAAGGTCTTGAACTTGGCCCAATGAACGTCAAAAATGCCGCTTCGCAGATGATTGCGAAGCGGCATTTTTGCATGTGGTTAGTGGCTTTGGGTGCGCTTTTGGACCCAGTTGGATAACCAAGTCAGCGCAGTGATGATGATCAAATAAATCAACGCGACCATGGTCCAGATCTTGAAGCCTTCCATGTTGCGGGCGATGATGATCTTGCCGGTTTGTGTCAATTCAAGCAAGCCGATCACCGATAAAATCGAGGTGTCTTTCAAAGTGATAATAAATTGGTTGATGAAACTTGGCACCATAATGCGCAAGCCTTGCGGTAAGATCACCGCCCGCATCGCTTTGGTCCAAGACAGGCCTAAGCTGCGCGCGGCTTCCATTTGCCCTGGGGCCACGGCGTTGATGCCGCCTTCGACAAACGCGGCGGTATACGCGCCTTCGTTGAAGGTCAAGGTAATGATGCCGGCAATGAAAGCAGGGATCTTAGAGCCGGTGAGACTCGGAATGCCGGTATAAACAAACAACGCCAATACCAGAAGCGGTAAGCCGCGGAACACATAAATGAACACTGTGGCTACGCCTTGAGCCAAGTGGTTAGGCATCACCCCTAACAAGCCGATCAACACGCCGACCACCGTGGCACACACGATGCCGGCAATGGTCAGCAGCAAGGTTTCACCTAAGCCTGACATCAAAGTGTGCCAGTTTTCTTTCAGCAGGCCCAAGAAACTGCGGTCGCTTTCTTGGGTTTTGGCGTTTTTCTGCTTTTGCGACGCGATGGTGCCGTTGCCTAAGTACTTGGCAACGATCTTATCATACGTGCCGTCTTGTTTGACCTTCTTGATCCCGGCATTAAGCTGCTTGATCAAGTCATCGTTGCGGTCTTTGTTGACGGCAATGCCGTAATACTTAACAGTTTGCGGCTTGTTGACAATGTGCAGCTTGATGCCGGTGGCAATGGCGTATTGCAACACCGGTTGATCGTCGAAACACGCCACGGAGTTGCCGGTGATCACGTCTTGGTACATGTTGTTGGAATCATCGAAAGTTACCGTGGTGAAGCCGTATTTCTTCTGGATCGAAGCGGCGTAATCCGCAGCAGCAGTGCCGGTTTTGACTGCGACGCGCTTACCTTTAAGGTCTTTAAGCGACTTGATGTTTGAGCCTTGCTTGGCCGCGGCAACTGGGCCGGTGGGGTAGTAAGGATCAGACATCGCAAATTTCTGTTGGCGCTCTGGCGTGATGGTCATGCCGGCGATCACCCCGTCGACTTGGTGGGCTTCTAAGGCTTGCACCGCGGCGTTAAAGCCAGGATGTTGGACTTTGACCTTGAAACCTTCTGCTTTGGCAATGGCCCGGATCAAGTCGATATCGATGCCGACGTATTTGTTTTGTTTGTTGGCAAATTCAAAAGGCGCATAAGCCACGTCGGTATCAAAGGTGTAAGTTTTTTCTGCAGCGTGAGCCGGTTGTGGTGCTTGGCATAACAAGGCGACAAAAACCGCCGCCAAGAAGCTGATAATAGCAGGTTTTCTCATGGTGAATACTCCAATCATTTTGGACACAATTAGATTAAGAATAGAGATAAATTGGCGTTTTGTCCACAAGAACTGTGAGATTAGGTGACAAAATTTACCGCGGTGGGTACAATATTGGTATCTGAAACAGGAGGCGTGATGATGGGTAAAATATGGGGGATCGCAGTAGGGGCTGCGATCGGGTTATTGGGGTTAAGCGGTTGTCAACAAAAGTCTCAAGCACCAGCGACGCACAAAGCGTCGTCAGCCGCAGTGAGTAAATCAGCGTCTGGCCGCCAGGTCAAGGTACCTGCAGCAGCGTCCAGCAGCGTAAAGCCGGCAAAAGCGTCCAGTTCAAGCAGTGTCAAACAAGCAGCCCCTTGGTCAAGCACCAAAGCCGCTCAATTGGAGACGTTTATGCAGCAATGGGGGCAATCGATGGGGCAAACGTATGTGGAATATGATGACGCACACCCGGTGGATTTCTATGGCTTAAAGGTGCCAACGGAACTGGGTCGTATGCCGCCAGCCATTGGTGAACAGAAAATCAATTATTCGTTGTCTCAAGACGGTCAAACCACGGCGGATTATGCCGTGGTGGCGATTTATTCTGATGCGGCCACAGCCGGGTTTGGCGGGGAGCATTTGTATTTGTTCACGCTGTATCACGGCCAGCCCAAAGTGTTGGTAACTATGCAGAATCAAGGTAACGAGAAGAATTGGCTGTATTTTTCCGTGACGCAAAATGCAGACCTCGCCAAAGGCTTTGCCGATATTGCGGCAGGCAAGTCGGCTGTCGCACCGGCTGCTAAGGTCGGTCCGCAATCGTCGCGCGAAGCGATCACCCGTGCTGAAGAAGCCAACGGGAATATGCCCCTGGCTTGGGAACCCATCAAGAATTACAAACAAGCTGAAGCTTTGTTGAAGGTTAAGTTTGGTGATGGCAAATGGGTCACTGGCCATGGTTCTGCTGGCATCAGTTCACCAATTTATTGGTCGGTAACGCTTGAAGGGGGCACGCTTTATAAGGTCGTCTATGCCACTGGTGAAATCAAGGACTTCGAATGATGACAGTTGCCGGCAAATGGGGAATCCGTTGTTTAGCAAGTCTGTTTGGGTAATTTAGTCCTTTACATCGCAGTGATTGGATACCCAAAAAGAGCGTGGTGTGTCACCACCACGGCTGCTTGCAGGCCGTTTAAGACGTGGAATTCGATTAACGACACCAAGATTGTCGCTCTCGCCAAAGAGTTTATCGACGGTCTTGGTGTCGTTTTCGTTTAATCTTGCGTCAAGCCTTCAGCTTGGGCGGGTTTGCCATAATAATAACCTTGCACATAAGGCACATTCAATTCGCGGGCTAAAGCCAAGTCGTCGGCGTTCTCCACGCCTTCAAGGATAAAAGACAATTTGTTGTCTAAAGCCGTTTGGCGCCAGAACTGGACGCGTTCATTCAGCGCTTGGGCGGTGGTGGTTTTACGCAAGTTCTGCATGGCGAACTTTACGCCGTTGATGTAAGGCAAGCAATTGCGCACCACTTCAAAAGAGTTGTCGCTGCCCACATCATCGATCAAGATCTTCATCCCGGCTGCGCGATACAAAGCACTGATGCGGCGCGTGGTTTGCGAATCGGTGAGGTCGGTGATCTCGATGGTGAGATTGTCTGGGCCTTCTGGGCTTTCGGCAAATTGAGTCAAGGCATTGGCAATGTCCAGATCTTGAAACTGGGCGGCAGTTAAGTTGAGGTTGAAGTTCGCCAAGGCCGTGTGGCTCATGAACTCTTTGATCAAAGCGATTTGCATCCACGCCGGGATCTCGAAAGAATCAGGCAAGATCCAGCGCTTTTGCATCGGGTCATAGGTTCTAAGCAACAATTCGTGATAATACTTCGGGGTGCCTGGCTTGGTCAGGTCATAGACGCCTTGGGCAAAATATTGATAATCTGCCAGGCGCTTTTGCGAGTGATCAACGCCTGAAACCAGCTGATCATCCAGCGTGATCGCGTCGCGGCCGCTGCGCTTGCTTTTGGATAAGGCATCATCGGCGCGCTTATAAATATCGTTGATGCTGGTGTCTGCCGGCTGCATGGTCGTTACCCCCACTGACATCGTGACGGCAATGGCGCGCTCATCGTAAGTGTACTCGCGCTTGCGCACACTTTGCCAGCAGGCTTTGACCACTGGCAGCACCGCTTGCGCCGCTTGATTGGGGAACACAAGGTTATATTCTTCGCCAGTGGTCAGATACAACTGATGGGCGATGCCGGCTTCGGCTAAGACCTGCTTGAGGGTGTCAGTCACGCCAATCAGCACGGCATTGCCAGCCAGGTGGCCGAAGCGGTCGTTGATCTGCTTGAAGTTATCCAAGTCCAGCGTGACAAAACTCAACGGCGCGCCGGTTTGTTTGGTGGCATCAAACAGCGCTTGTAATTCCTTTTGATGATCGGTGTAGCTGTTGGCTTGGACGCCTTTTTGGTAGTCGATCAAGCGTTGGTGTTCGCGGATGCGCCGATCTTCGCGGTATTGCCGCAGCCAATAGCCTAAGACAAACGCCAGCATCAACGTGTACAACACGATCGCTTGGATCACCAAGGCCCAAGTCATGTGCATGCCCATGGAAATCGGCGGCACAGTGAGCCAAAATAATGATGCCCCGATCAAGCCGCCGGCCACGCCGATCCACCAATGGCGAATCACTTGTGCGCCGTATGCTTTCAACAAACCAACGGTACAAGCGAATGCGACTAAAGCCGCCAAAGGCACCGGCTGCCAGAAATTCGGGGCGTGATGCATGTACCACACCACAGCCAACGCGGCGTATTGCAAGGTGACTTCCAGTTTGCTAAAGTGCCTGAATAACAAAGGCAGCGTTAACACAAATAAGGCCCAGTTATGATAAAGCAACGCAGAATCATTATGAATATATTGCATTGCCGCATAATGGATATATAAGCCGATCCCCACTGTCAGCACCAACAGCCAAAGCCGGCGCACCTGGCGCCATTGCGGTTTGGTTGTGGGATTTTCAAAGGCGTCATACCACACGCGCTGGAAATATTGAATGTAGCCGATGCTAAAGAAACTGACTGTGACGACGCGTAAGATAAAAAGCGACATGTTCGCCGTAAATTGACCGAAAACCATTCCAGTTTCACTCCCTGACATAATAGGGGTATCCTACCATAATTTACGAATTGATAGTAACCAAATGATCAAATTACCTGTGATCTGCTGGCACTTGTGCCAATTTGTCCAGGCTTGTTCGGGTTTCACGCAGCGCCTTTGCCGCTGGCGCTTGCGTGGTATAATGAGCGCAACTGCCCAAAATCTCGGGAAAACTGGCAAGACATCATCAAATAAGGCGAGGGATAACCCATTGAGTGACAAAATCATCGAATTGATGCAAGGCGAATTGTCCGGCATCACCAATCATCAAGTGCAGCAAGTATTGGCATTAATGGCCGATGGCAACACCGTGCCTTTTATCGCACGCTACCGCAAAGAAGCCACTGGCAGCTTGGATGAAGTGCAGCTGCAAGCCATCCAAGAAGCCCACCAGCGTGCTGTGGCCTTAGAAGAGCGCAAAGCCGCGGTGATCAAGCGCATTGACGAACAAGGCCAACTCACGCCTAAATTGCGCCAACAGCTGCAAGCCGCCACCAAGCTGCAAGTGGTCGAAGACTTGTATCTGCCATACAAACAAAAGCGTCAAACCAAAGCTGCCGTAGCCAAACAACAAGGCCTAGAGCCGTTAGCCAAGTGGCTGTTAACTGATCCTAAAGGCGACATTAAAGCCGCCGCCAAGCGCTATGTGACTAAAGACGTGCCAACCGCCCAAGCAGCGTTAGACGGCGCGCATGAGATCTTGGCTGAAACCTTCAGTGAAGTGGCTCAGTTGCGCAACTGGGTGCGTGATTACACCAAACAAACCGGCATTTTGCGAGTGCATGTGCGCCCCAAAGGCGAAGCGTTGGATGACAAAGGCGTTTATCAGCAGTTCTATGATTTTGCCGAAGCGCTTAAGCGCATGACTGCCACGCGCACCTTGGCCATCAATCGCGGCGAGAAGGCGAAGATCTTAACGGTGAAGATCCAAGTCGACGTTGAGCGGATCATGGCCCAGTGTCATTGGCAATTAATCGGCCATCAGTCGACCACCCAAGCAGCGGCTTTTCTCGAAGACGCCTATCAAGATGCGTATAAGCGCTTCATTGGCCCAGCCATCGAGCGCGAATTGCGCAGTGAGCTGACGGCGACGGCTGAACAAGCGTCGATCAAAGTATTTGGCCAGAACTTGTATAACTTGTTGATGCAAGCGCCGATCAAAGGCAAAGTCGTGTTGGGTTTTGACCCGGCGTATCGCACCGGCTGCAAGCTGGCAGTGGTTGATGAAAATGGCAAATTCTTGACCAAAGCCGTGATCTACCCGCACAAACCGGCCCCAGAAGCCAAGCGCCAAGCCGCAGCCGGCGAATTGATCGCCTTAATCGAACGCTTCCACGTGACAATGATCGCCATTGGCAACGGCACCGCCAGCCGCGAATCTGAACAATTCGTGGCCGACACTCTCAAGCAGCTGACGCGCGATGTGTATTATGTGATCGTCAATGAAGCCGGCGCTTCAGTGTATTCGGCCAGCCAAGTGGCGCGGGATGAATTTCCCGACTTGCATGTGGAACAGCGCAGCGCCATCAGCATCGCCCGCCGCTTGCAAGACCCGTTGGCGGAATTGGTCAAAATCGACCCGGAAGCAGTCGGCGTGGGCCAATACCAACACGACTTGCCGCAAAAGGCTTTGGCCCAAGAAGTCGACGCGGTGGTGGAGCGCGCCGTTAACCGCGTCGGGGTCAACTTAAACACCGCCAGTGCCCAATTGTTGGCGCGAATCTCTGGTTTAAGCAAAACCATTGCCGAAAACATTGTCGCTTACCGTGACGCCAACGGCCGCTACCAAAGCCGCGCCGAGTTGAAGAAAGTGCCGCGCTTAGGGCCTAAAGCCTATCAACAAGCCGTCGGGTTCTTGCGCATTCCAGATGGCAAAGAACCGTTGGATAACACCGACATTCACCCGGAAAGTTATCCGGTGGCCAAGCAGCTACTCAAAGCCGCCAAAGTCGCCGGCTCCGCCATTGGCACGCCGGAAGCCAACGCGGCGATTCGCCAAGCGGCTCAGCAGCCATTAGCTGCCACTGTCGGGGCAGCGACCTTGCAAGACATTGTGGCCAGTTTGCAACAACCTGGCCGCGACTTGCGCGACAACATGGCCACGCCGCTGTTGCGTCAAGACGTGTTGACGATTGAAGACTTGCGCGTGGGGATGCAGCTGGAAGGCACCGTGCGCAATGTCGTGGACTTTGGCGCTTTTGTCGACATTGGCGTTAAACACGACGGCTTGGTGTATGTGGGCAGAATGGCCGACCATTATGTCAAAGATCCCAAGTCGGTGGTGGCTATCGGTGACATCGTGACGGTGTGGATCGATTCGGTGGATCTCAAGCGCGAGCGCATCGGCTTGAGCATGATCGCCCCTAAAAAGCCTGTTGCAAAATAACCTGAACCACAAATAGACCCACCTGCGCTTGTGAGGCGCAATAAAAAAGTTAGACAATTTAGATCTTGAATTAAACAGTTATGGCTTGGTTCCGGTATTCAACCAGAATTAAGCCATTTTTTCTGGAGAGACGCGGGTTGTTAAACCAGGCGACGTAGCCGTTCACCAGTTTGACTTAGCCCAAGACAGCGCTAGTCTCATAACTTATCCTGGATTATTCACCTCGGTATTGGGGACATGAAATCGCATCTGGCCGGTCTGAAAGCAACGTTTGGATCGTTGCGAATACTGACTGAGCGGAGAAGTTGGTGATCGATGCACCACGAACAGACCGACCCAGTTTTCGGCTCGACGCACGACCTATTCAGTTATTCAGTTCAGGTCGCCAACTGATGGACTTCGTC
>NZ_BAAFPR010000011.1:0-97099 GCF_042847315.1 Lacticaseibacillus jixiensis | reverse complement strand
GTGCGCTCGCTTTGCTCACTTGCGCGTCTAAATGCTTGCCGCGATTTGTACAGCGAGCCAAGCACAGCCCGCTTGTCTCACTGTACAAATCGTTTCACGGCCTGACCGCCGCTTGCCCCACGCCACTCCGCAACCCCTGTCCTTGGGTGTTCGAGTTAGCGACAAATTGGGCGATCAAGGCGCGAAGTTGCAGACGTGATTACTAAAATCAACTTTGGAAAATACAGCAGCAAGCAAGGCTCAGTCAACGATGAAAAATGCTCAAGCTCGACACAATCTTGAATAACGGAGTGACCAAACATCTCACAAATCGTATCTAAGCGTTTCTCGACTTTCAGATCAACGGCTCGAAAATCGTTGCAATACTCACCAGAATCCACCCGGTTCGATGAAAATCAGCATTGCTCATTGGCATGACTTCAAAAACCGAATCCAACAAGTAACCACAGGCCACACATAACTGGTCGCTCGTGCCACTTGTTGGCTGATTCAACTATTGTAGGACAGGGATTGCGTAGGTGCGCGGGGCAAGCGGCGGTCAGGCCGTGAAACGTGTGATGTCAGGTAAGACTCGCGTACTTTGCGAGGCTCACCCGACATCACACGCGGCAACTTTTGAGATTTGCAAGGCGAGCCGCAGGCGAGTGCAAAGCTCAAAAGTTAGGTGGAAAACGCGCGCTTTTCAGCGCGGTTGGAACCGGCCGCACTGCCTGCGCCGCCGCTTGCCCAGCGCACCGAAGCAATCCCTGTCCGGGCTTTTTACGCTGTGGTCTTCGTCGAGCTGCGCAAAGCAACGCGGGTGCGGCTAGCTACGCCATGCTGCTCGAGGCAAAGTACGCCTCAAACAACATGGCTAGGCTATCCGACCCGCTAAGTGCGCTTTGCTCCGCTGTGGTCTTCGTCGAGCTGCGCAGCCCAACGCGGCGTGATATAAGTCGTGACGCCACTTGGGCAAAGTACGCCCAAATGTCATCCCGCCTTATATCCACCGCTAAGTGCGGGCTGCTCCGCTCTGGGTAAAAAAAAACACCCTGCCTAAGCAGAGTGTTCTTTGGTGTAATGTTAGTCCATGATCTCAGAAACGACACCGGCACCAACAGTACGGCCGCCTTCACGAACAGTGAACTTGGTACCCTTTTCAATAGCGACAGGGCTGATCAAGTCAACTTCGAAGGTAACGTTATCACCAGGCATTACCATTTCAACGCCATCAGGAAGTTCGATGACACCGGTAACGTCAGTGGTATGGAAGTAGAACTGAGGACGATAGTTGGAGAAGAATGGCGTATGACGGCCACCTTCTTCCTTGCTCAAGACATAAACTTCACCCTTGAACTTGGAGTGTAATTGGATGGAACCTGGCTTAGCTAAAACTTGGCCACGTTCAACTTGGTCGCGGTTGATACCACGAAGCAAGACACCAACGTTATCGCCGGCTTCACCAAGATCCAAAGTCTTACGGAACATTTCCAGACCCGTAACAGTGGACTTGAGAACTTCTGGCTTCAAGCCGATGATTTCGACTTCGTCACCGATCTTAACAGTACCACGATCGATACGGCCGGAAGCAACAGTACCACGACCAGTGATGGTGAAGACGTCTTCAACAGGCATCAAGAAAGGCTTGTCAGTGTCACGAACTGGAGTTGGGATATATTCGTCAACCGTGTCCATGAGTTCTTGGATAACCTTCTTTTGTTCTTCGTCGCCTTCAAGAGCCTTGAGGGCAGAACCACGGAGAACCGGAATATCGTCACCAGGGAAATCGTATTCGGACAACAGTTCCCGAACTTCCATTTCAACAAGGTCAATCAATTCGTCATCGTCAACAAGATCAGTCTTGTTTAAGAAGACAACGATGTAGTCAACACCAACCTGGCGAGCCAAAAGGATGTGTTCACGAGTCTGTGGCATCGGGCCGTCAGTAGCGGCAACAACCAAGATCGCACCATCCATTTGCGCAGCACCGGTGATCATGTTCTTAACGTAGTCCGCGTGCCCAGGGGCATCGATATGCGCATAGTGGCGCTTTTCGGTTTCGTATTCAACGTGGGCGGTGTTGATGGTGATACCACGTTCCTTTTCTTCTGGGGCAGCATCGATTGATGCGTAGTCTTGCGCTTTAGCAAGGCCCTTTTCGGAAAGTACCTTGGTGATAGCCGCGGTCAGGGTAGTCTTACCGTGGTCAACGTGCCCAATCGTACCAATGTTTACGTGGGGCTTAGTGCGTTCATAGTGTTCTTTTTCAGCCATGAAAAAACGAACCTCCTGTATTTTTGTCGCAAAGTTGCGCACAGCACAGCCGTGCAAACTCTACTTTATAGTGTACTACATTCACGCCGAAACACCAAAACAAATATTTCGGCTGGAAATGAATTCCGAAAATGATTATATCGAGAAACGCCGGCTTTGTAAAGCCTAGGCGTCAAGTTTTTTTCATTTACAGCAAAATCCCGTTATTACGCCATATCCATCAGCTTGGCGGTTTGTTGCTGCAGCCAGTTGAACAAGGCTTGCTCATCCTTAGTCACGCTAGGCGCCTGCTTGTGTAAGTAACTGCTGGCAAAATGTTTCGGATCTTTGATCACCTGATCGATGAACGGATATAAATAACCTAACTCAAAGCGCAGCACTTCGACTGTTGCCTTCATCAGCTCCGGATCATTGAGCCCGATTTGGCTTTGGATCTCAAACAACACCGCCAGCAAAGTCTTGTCCCCTAAGGCCCCAGGGAGATCGCGCGGCACCACCGACCCGGTACAATTGTACCCAGCCACTGTCACCGGCGCATCGTCACCAACAGCCGTTAACGCGTCTAACAAGCTGATGCGCACCGCCGGATGGACATCTGGATCGGCGAGGTTGGCCCGCGCGGCCTCGCGCAATTGGGCTTTAGGCAAGCGGCCCAATTGCTTCAACAAGGTTTCTTGCTCATGAGCATCAAAGCCGCCTAAATGGCGCAGCTGCTTGGCCAAAGTCGCGATCTGCGCTTCATGCGCCGCCAGATCCGCTTGCTCTGCCGCTTCGATCCGCGCTTGGATCGCCGGGGCTTGCCCTGATTGGACATGATGCAGCACCGCCCAAGCAAAGCGGTAATCCGGCAACGCCAACAAGGTATCATACAGCGTGTTGGTATCTTGTTCAGTCGCCAAGAAATCTTCCATGAATTCGCTGAGGTAGCCCACAGCGTCTTGCGGCTGATGCAGGCCGTTTTCGGCGGCGACTAATAAGCGGGCAACTTCAAAAGCTTCCGTCTCTTTGAAGGCTTTCTCCAAGTGCGCCACGGCACTGGCGTAGTTTTGTGCCTTTAAGGCCCGCTCGCCTAACATTAAGTGGCGATTTGGGTTATTAGGCATGGACACGACTTTTCCCATGGAAAACATTTCTCCTTTAGCTGCTGACAATTGTAATTTGCTTTAACATTCGGCAAACGGCCCCAGACATTGTCTGCGACCGTTATCAACTTGCATTATTGCCGCTTGGCACTGTTTTGGTTGACTTCCATGATCACAGGCAAGATCACCGGCCGGCGCTTGGTTTGATCAAACAAGAAGTGGCTTAAATCATCGCGCACGGCTTGTTTCAAGGTGCTCCAATCGAACTCTTTGTGATCGAGGTTTTTTTGCACCGAATCAGCCACCAATTTGGCAGATTCTTGCAACAAGTTCTTAGACGTCTTCATGTAAACAAAGCCGCGAGATTGGATCTTTGGATGCGCCACGACTTTCTTCTTCTTGCGGTCAATGGTGACCACCGCGATGAAGATCCCGTCTTCGGCTAACATCTTGCGATCACGCAACACAATGTTGCCGATATCGCCGACGCCAATGCCATCGATCATGGTGTTGCCGGCGTCAACGTGGCCGGCGTTATGCATTTTGCCCTTCTCGATGCTTAAAATGTCGCCTAAGCCTGGAATGAAAATGTGCGAATATGGGATCCCGACTTCATGGGCGATTTCAGCATGAGCAGCCAATAAGCGGTATTCACCAATCACCGGCACCAAGAACTTCGGCCGCAACAAGTTCAACATCAACTGCAAGTCTTGCTTGTTGGCATGACCGGAAGCATGCAAATTGTCAGATACGGCTTTGACCTCACCGCCAGCGCGATAGATCAGATCTTTGGTACGCGCAGCCATGGTTTCCATCGCATGCGAAATCGACGTGGTGATATACACCAAATCGCCTTCATGAATGTGGATCAAGCGGTGCTTGGAAGTGGCCATGCGCTGCAAGGACTTCAAGGGTTCGCCCATGCGGCCGGTTTCGAGAATGACCGTTTGTTCTGGGGCCAGTTCTTTGAGGTCTTTGGTCGTCGCCAGAATATCGCTGTTTGGCAGCTTGATGTATTTCATCTTGATGGCTGTTTTGACGATTTTCTGCACATCGCGACCGGTCAAGACCACCCGCCGGTCGTTAGCCGCAGCGGCGTCTAAGACCTGTTGGATGCGTTCAATGTTGCCGGCAACACTGGCGACAATGATCCGCCCGGTGTGGTACTTGAAGGTCTCTTTGATGTTTTCGTAGATCTCGCGCTCTGAGGCGTTGGTGTAAGGTGATTCCGCATTGGCTGAATCAGACAACAAGGCCAAGACGCGATTTTCGCCGATATGCGCCAAGCGTGCCAAATCGCTGCGATACATCGCACGCGCACTTTGGTCGAATTTGAAATCGCCGGTGTAGACGATTTGGCCTTCAGGGGTTTGAATATCAACGCCTAACGACCCTGGAATGCTGTGAGTGGTGCGGAAGAACGACACCGACACGCCATCGAAATCAATGACTGATTTCTCATCGATCACATGGAAGTCTTTGAACTTCTTGGCTTGCGGGTCGCCTTGGGTGTAAAGCTTCGCCACTGCAATGGTCAATTCAGAACCGAATACCGGCACTGGATGTTCACTGAGAAAATACGGCAAGGCCCCCACTGCGTCTGCATGGCCATGGGTTAAGAAGATCCCGGCGATGCGATCGGCGTTATTTTCTAAGTAAGTCAGGTCTGGGATCACGATGTCGATCCCTAATAATTCGTTGTCTGGGTACTTCAACCCGAAATCGACAACAAAAATTTGATCGTCCACTTCGACGGCATACATGTTTTTACCATTTTCGCGTACACCACCGAGGGCAACCAGATTGATTTTAGTCATGGTTTCACCTCATATTAAGTTTATCACCACCAGAATTCCGTGCGCGCACGTGATTCGGCGCACTCCTGACAGTCACGGTTTTTCCTAACGACTAGTGTACCACAGCCACACCAGAAAACCTATGCTTGCCCAAAAGTCGGCCCCTCGCGGATGGTGGTACATGACCAAACACCATCACGCTAACATAATGCCAGCGACCATCACTGTGCAAGGATTGATGAAGTTTTGCTATGTTATCCGGAAAACAATCATCATTGGCGCAGACAGGATCGCCAATAACCATTAACGAAACCTCCCCTGCCCGTCGATTAAACCTGTTGCAACCGTTAGCTGGATCGATCAGCGTTTCGTTTATCACGCGGTTGGACGCCTGATTCGAATACCAAAGGACAGGTACAGCGTAGGCACGTGGGGCCGCAAGCCGGTCAGGCCGTGAAACGAGCAGCATCACAAGACAAGCGGGCTGTGCTTGGCTTGCGATACTGCTCGCGGCAAGTTTGAAGACCCGCGTTGAGCGCAGCGATGCGGGGCTTCAAACTTAGGCGGAAAACGCGCGTTTCTCAGCGCGGTTGCAGCCGGCCGCACCGCCTGCGCCGGCTTGCGGCCCCACGCGCCGAAGCTGCACCTGTCCGGGCCTGGCAGATCCACGCTTTTTACGCTGTAGTCTTCGTTGAGCTGCGCAAAGCAAAGTACGCCTCAATCACCATGGCTAGGCTACCTGACGCGCTAAGTACGCGCTGCTCCGCTCTGGTACAAAAAAACTCCCCTGCCATTGGCAAGGGAGTGAAATTGCTAAGATTAACGACGCAGACCCAAGGATTGGATGAGTTCACGGTAGCGGGCGATGTCCTTGTTACGCAAGTAGCGAAGCAAGTTACGACGTTGGCCGATCTTCTTCATCAAACCAACATATGAATGATGGTCCTTATGGTGAACATCCAAATGGTCGTTTAAGGCCAAGATGTCAGCAGTCAATACGGCGATTTGGACTTCTGGTGAGCCAGTGTCGCCTTCGTGACGTGCATACTTTGCAATGATTTCGTTCTTTTGAGTTTGTGAAATAGCCATGGGTTATTTCCACCTTTCTTAATATAATTGCCTGAGACTGAGAATTGCGCGGTGAACCGCAAAGCTAAGTGACAGGTTCACAGGTACTTGTCCACTTTACCAGATACCCCCCAGAGATTGCAAGCATAATGCACCAACACCCGCAAACAGCTATCAAGGAATTTTCCTTTACGGTTTTTATTGCAATGCGCTTCTGGCTTGGGTATAATGTTTGCTGTTGAAGCAAAACCTAGTAGTATCAACTAATAACATTCGGAGGTGAACCTCATGCCACAAATCAAATCTGCTATCAAGCGTGTGAAGACTCAAGAAGCTTCTCGCCAACGCAACGCAGCGCAATCCAGCGCCTTGCGTAGCACGGTCAAGAAGTTTAAGACTGCCCAAGCTGCCGGTGCTGATAACGCTGCTGACTTATTCAAGGAAGCAACCCGCGCTATCGACAAGGCTAACAGCAAAGGCTTGATCTCTAAGAACAAGTCTGGCCGCGACAAGAGCCGTCTTTCTGCATTACTGAACAAGTAATTGCACATACGCCAAGCCTGCTTGGCGTTTTTGTTTACCCAAAAACTGCCGTCAACGTTTGGTTGACGGCAGTTTTTTTATGGCGCGATCGGCGTGCCTGCAGCATATTGCAACACAAACAATTCAAAAGCCAATTCTTTATCCACGCGTCCGGTTTTCATCGCGGCTTCAGTGGCAACCAAGCCGATATAAGCATTGCGCAAAGCCGCCGGATCCAAATGACCGCTTGAGCGCCACGCCAGCTTCACCCGATAAGGATGCACTTTCAACGTTGACGCCACACTGCCTTGACTATAACCTTGCTTGGCCAAGATCTGCACTTGCAACAGCAAGCGAAACTGCGACAACAACAGCGAATTCAAGCGGATCGGCTCTTCTTTTTGCAGCAACAAGTCGCGATAAATCGACAACGCTTCTGTGACGTTCTTCGCCAACACCGCCGCCACCAAGTCAAATACGCGATCACTCAGCTGCTTGGGCACCAGCGCCGCCACTGCATCGGCGTCTAAGACTGCGCCATTAGCCGCATATAAAGCCAGCTTCGGCAGTTGCGCCATCATCACCGAATAATCGGCGTTAGCCCGTTGCGCCAGCGCATCGATGCCATCGGCAGTGACGGTGAGTTTGCGCTGTTTAAGCGCATTAAGCACCGCTTGTTTGGCACTGCGTTCATCCAACGGCGCCACATCCACGATCAAAGCGTTCTGCTTCAAGGCTTTGGTCAAGCGCTTGCGTTCATCGAGTTTCTCATAAGGCGCCACCAACACCATGATCGTCGAGTCCACTGGTGCTTTGAAATACGCTGTCAGCGCATCTAGGTCGTGTTCGACTTTGCCGTTGGCTTTCTCGCCGGTGAGAAAATACGGATCTTGGATCACCACCAAACGATGATCGCCAAAAAACGGCGGCGAGGCAGCATCATCTAAAGCCACTGCCACAGGGGTTTGGCGCATATCATACACAGCATAATTCATGGTGGCTTGATCAGTTGGGATCAAGGCGCGCACTGCTGCTAGGGCCTCTTGGCGCAAAGCCGCTTCTGTCCCTAATATCAACACCAACGGCGGGAATTCGCTGGTTAATTTGTGACGAAATTCATTGACTCGCATGCATCTTATCCTTTAGAAATTCTGTGATCTGACCATGCTCCACGGTCAGTTGGCCGCTGTTGGCCGTAACATAAGTCGGCACCTGGGCTTTGGCCAGCGTCGTTAACGTTGCAAGATGCGGATGCCCATAGCGATTATTCACGCCAGCTGAGATCAAGGCGGCTTTAAGCTGCCACTGGGCGATCAACTCCGGACTAGTGGCGGTATTGGAACCGTGATGGGCGACTTTCAAATAATCCACAGCCAAATGTTTTGGGATCAGTTCATTGCGTTCAACACTGGCATCGGCATCCCCGGTGAACAGCCACCGGTCTTCTCCAATTCTACCATACAGCACCAGCGAGTCGGCGTTTTTCTCTGTGGCAGTCATCGCACTTGGCGCCACCACAGTGAATTGCAAGCTGCCGGCGCGCACCACTGCCCCAGCCAAGGCTTGTTGATGGCGGCTCACTTGGCCATGAACTGTAGCTTGGATCAGCGGGTGATTAGCAGCCAATGGGGTGCTCACCACCGTATTGACCGGCAGCGCCTTGGTCACAACAGCGGCATCGCCGACATGATCGGCATCGGCATGGGTCAAAACCAACGTATCCAACTTGGCATAACCGCGCGCATGCAAATAATTGACGATCACCCGCAGCGCCGGGGGGTTGCGCGAAGTGCCAAACAGCCGCCCGCCGGTATCGATCAACATCACCCCTTGTTTGAATGGCGCTTCAACCAAAATCGCATCACCTTGGCCCACATCAAACATCACCACCCGCGCTTGGGGATGCCAATTGGCCAGTGCATAAGCCCCGATGAGCCACATGAAAGCATAACGCAAGCGCTGATGCGCCAGGGCAGCTAAAACCACCACCACCCCCAATGCGGCCAGCCAAGGCGTCACAGCGCCAAAAATCACCAAGCCAGGCAGCTTTGCCAGTTGGCCAAGTCCGTATTCACCAAGCGTCAATAATTGCTCACACCAGTTAGTCAAAGGCGTTTGCGGCATCAACACCACCACTGCCAACAAGGGCATGATCACCACTTCAAACACCGGCATCAATAGCCAATTAAACCACCCGCTCAGCAGGTGAAATTGGAACGTATGCGCCAATACCACCGGCGTGCCGGTTGCCACCATGCGCCAGGCAATTTGCCAATTTGGCATGGCTGGCACCACCAGCAACACCCCGCACAACAAATAAGTCAGCTGCCCGCCAAAAGTCGTCAACACCAACGGTCGATACCAAACATTACCCATCAACACCAAGGCAAACACATCAAACCCCGTTAAGTCCAGCTTCAAGCGTGCATTCAAGCTCATCCCCACGCGCATCCACACTGCTCGCAAGATCCCCGCCCCTGGTGGGATCAAAATCAATAACGCTGGCAATAACCCGATCACGCCCCAATCAACGGCTTCTTTTGGCACCCGCAAGCGATCCGTTAACCAATACAGCAGCCCGATCAGCGCAAACAAATGCAGTCCCGACACCGAAAATAAGTGAAAAATCCCCAGATTCACAAAAGTCGCCCGCAAATCGTCAAAATCCGCATCCACTTGCCCCAACAGCAGCCCTTTGGCATAGCGGCTGGTCAAAGGCGGCAGCCGCTCAAGCCGCTGCATGAGTTTGGCGCGCAAACTATCAAGCCACTGGCTCAAGGTGGCCGGTGCCACTGCTTGCCATTGCAGCTTTTGCGTCGGGATTTGATACGCTTGGTGATTCTGCGCCCAAGCATAATCGGCATAATCAAACTCATATTCATTGCGCGCCCCAGGCAAGCGCGCTGGGGTCTTGGACCAAGTCACGATTGCAGGCGTCGTCAAACTCGCCAAAGCCTGCGCAACATCCGGTGTCACATTGGCGCTGCCAGAAACGCGCACGCCATTTGCAGCAGTGCCCACATACCGCACAAAAGTGGCTTGAATCGTCCAATCAGTGGGCATCACCAACACTGCCCCTTGCGGCAGCGGCGGCTTGACGCGCTGCTTTGCTTCATGCCACCCCACCAGCGCCCCGAGGCTGATCGCCACCAACAACCCGCCGCGCACCAAGTTGCGCCCGATCCAGCCCACATAAATCAGTACCGGCAAAGCCGCCCACCAATACCCCACCATCAGCATGACCCCAGCGCAAAAACCTGCCGCGATCAGCCACCACCGCCCGCTCATGGGCCAACCGTGATGGCATCTTGCAGCGCTTCATAAGTTTTGTCACCGATGCCGGAAACATTCTTCAAATCTTCGATCGCCGCAAAATTGCCGTTGGCTTCTCGATACGCAATAATATCTGCCGCTTTCTTCGGTCCAATTCCAGAAAGGGTTTGTAACTCAGTTTCCGTCGCAGTGTTAATGTTCACCAACGCAGCATCATTAGTTGCCCCCATTGCCCCAGGTGCGCTTGGCGGCGCAGTTTGAGCCGCTGGTGCTGCGCCTTTTTCAGGGATCCACAAGCTTGCTTGATCCGTGGCGATCAACGCCAAATTCACCGCTGAAACATCCGCATCAGCCGTCAACCCGCCAGCTAAGCGCACCACTTCATCCCAGCGGGTGGTCCCATCCACCGGATAAAGCCCCGGTTTTACCACAGCCCCTTTAATATGCACGAAGCCCGCTTGCGGTTTACTGCTGCTGGCGGCACTGCCGCTGCTGCTGGTGACCACAAAGCTGCTGGATTCAGCGATCGGCGCCAGAGTTTGCACTTGGCGGCTTTGCCACCAGAAGAATCCGCCAGCGCCTAATGCGACAACAACGATCAACCAATATTCTTGCAACAAGGTCTTGATCCGTGACATAACGGCGCCTCCTAGTTTGAATAGAATGTGTCTATTTAGTTCATTCGCACCAAAAGCAGTCATTTCTGCCAATGCATGACGCATCAAGCTTGTCGAATCACACGTCATGCCATCAGCCCGTGCAAATACTCAATACCTTCACCAATTGTCGAACATTCGCTCTGGTTTTCGACACAAAAAAGTACTTTGCAAGTAACGCAAAGTACCCATCGGCTTACTGTCAATTTCGTGGCAATAACGCGGCTTGAACCCGATGTTCATTTTCAATGAAGAGCCACAACGTTCGTGCTGTTCATCACACCATACCCGGTTCCAATGACGAAGGACAGGCGAAGCGCCGGCTTGCGGCCCCCGTGCACCTGGGCTTCACCTGTCCGGCCTTGCCCTAACACGCACTGCAAAAAAAGCAGGATGCTGCTTGGACAAAATTCGCCCAAACATCATCCTGCCTTATAGCCACCGCTAAAAGCGGGCGGCTCCGCTTTGGTTTTGCAGATAATCCAGCGCATCTTGCAAAGTCTGCACCGGCACGATCTTCATCTTCGTCCCGATCGCCTTGGCGGTGCGCTTGGCCACAGTGTAATTATTCTCATACGTCGGATCCAGCTTCAACAACGCCTTGGTCGCCGGCGTATTCGGGGCAAAGAACACCTTGGCCCCGGATTTGGCACAAATATACACTTTCTTATCGATCCCGCCGATTTGACCCACTTTGCCATCAGCATCAATGGTGCCGGTACCGGCAATTTTCTGGCCGTGGCGCAAATTAGCGCCAGTGATCTGCGTGTACGTTTGCACCGCAAACATCAGCCCAGCACTTGGTCCGCCGATATCACCAGCGTCGATGGTGACTTTTGGCTTCCTGGTGGTGGTGGTGTTTTCAGTCAACGTGATGCCAATGCCGGCTTTCTTGTTGCCAGGCAGGCGCATCAGCTTGCCGCGCGCCGTTTTGGTGGCGCCAGCATGCTGATAGGTCAAAGTCACTGTGCTGTTAACTTGCCGCTTTTGAATGGCATTGATGAACTCATCGGCAGTTTGATAAGCGACGCCATCAACTTTGGTAATGGTATCGCCTAGTGCCAACTTGTTCTTAAACGGCGAAGTTTTTAACACCGACATCACATAAATGCCGCGGTGTTTGATCGTATACGGCTGCTTAGCGGCTTTAAACGCCGCCGCTACCGCATTATCGGCGGCAGATTTGATGTAGTAATGCTGTAATTGGTCATATTCGGCGCTGGAGTCTTTGCCCATCAAGTCTT
Organism: Lacticaseibacillus jixiensis; assembly: GCF_042847315.1. Classification (NCBI taxonomy): domain Bacteria; kingdom Bacillati; phylum Bacillota; class Bacilli; order Lactobacillales; family Lactobacillaceae; genus Lacticaseibacillus; species Lacticaseibacillus jixiensis. Next base: position 85,205 of record NZ_BAAFPR010000011.1, on the reverse strand, counting down.
GTTGTGACACGATATCAGCATATGGCTGCAGCTTGCCCCATAACAACACCAACGGACTGGCCGGGCCCACGACGCCAACCGTCGTCAGCATATAGCTGCCTTTGGCGCGATCTTTGGTCCCTGCCACTTGCACATAAGGCTTCAACGACTCGGCAGACCCTGGCACTTCGACATACCACTTGGTCGGCCACAAGGCTAAAGCGGCGATGATCACCACCACCAAGCCTGCAATCAGCCACCGGCGCTTCTTATGCATCAACTCATCCTCCCAGTTTGGCCTGCAAAGCCTTGGCGACATTTGGCGGCAGCAAGTGTGACACATCCCCGCCAAATTGCGCGACTTCTTTGATCAGACTCGATGACAAGAACGAATAGCGCTTGTCTGCCAGCAACAACACGGTTTCAATGTCTGGATCCAGCTCATGATTCATCGCCGCGATGTCGCGTTCATAGTTGTAATCAGCGGAATTGCGCAAGCCGCGGATCAGAAACTGTGCGCCGATCTTGTGGGCATACGCCACCGTCAATTCACTCGGTTGCGCAACAACGGAAACATTGGGATATGCAGCCACCGCGGTTTTGATCAAGGCGAGTTTCTCGTCTGCAGTGAACAACGCGTGTTTGTTGGTGTTGGTCATCGCGGCGATCACCACTTGATCAAACAACTTCGCCGCACGGCTGACCGTGTCCAAATGGCCATTGGTAAAAGGATCAAAACTCCCCGGAAAAATCGCGATGCGGCTCATGCCTTCACCGCCTTTTGTAAGATCAGCACTTGCGCCACACCATAAGTTTGATGGCGCAAAATCTCAAAGCCGGCGATTTGTTCTGGATAAGTGACATCCAAGCCGGTTTCAAGCATCACGACGCCGTTCTCTGCCAGCAGGTCCAACTCAAGAAACGCCGCCAATTGCTTTAGCACTTCTTGTTTGGCATAAGGCGGATCGGCCATGATCAAATCATAATGCGCCCCGGCAAGCTCAGCTATTGCCTTGGCCACTGGCGCTTTCATCACGGTAAAGCGTTCTGGTGCATGAGTTTTGTCGATGTTTTCGCGAATGGTTTTGATCGCAGCAAATTGTCGATCGACCAATGTGGCATGGTCCATCCCGCGGCTGACCGCTTCGATGCCTAACGCCCCGGTGCCGGCATACAGATCCAGCGCTTGGCCGCCTTCAAAGAAGGGCCCCAACATGTTGAACATCGATTCTTTGACCTTATCTGCAGTCGGCCGCGTTTGATTGCCAGGCACGGCATTCAAGCGCAAGCCGCGAAATTCACCTGTGATCACGCGCATTGTGCCCTCCTTGCTGGCGAACTTCCTCAATGAGGCGGTTCATCGCCGTATCTGCGTCTGGTCCATATTCTTCTGCCAATTCAGGCCGCTTGGAAAACGCCACTGACTTGACGAAGCGCAACTTCTCCACTTCGGCTTTGACAGCGTCGGCTTTGTCGGCATCCAAATATAAATAAGCATACTTCATGCGCTTTGAGACATACATCACCGTGCCGAAGTGGCGCAAGGCGCGGATCTGTCTGAGGGAATACACCCACACGACCATGCCGATTCTCGGCGTGATGTTCAACATTGTTTCACCTACTTGTCTTGGGCAACGGGTTTGAGTGTTGCCAATAATTCTTGAGATTGCACCAAATCGCCGGCTTCCACATACAAATGCGTCAGCTTGCCGGTAAATGGTGCATGCACCGTCGTTTCCATCTTCATGGCTTCAATGACAAATAAGTCATCCCCAGCTTGCACAGTTTGGTTGTTCTTCACCGCAATGGAAACGATCCGGCCACCCATTGGCGCGCCGATTTGGTTCTTGTTGGTCGGTTCGGCCAATTGATGGGCCGCTGTGCTGTGTTGGCTCTTAGCGTCGCGGATCTGCGTTTCTTGCTTCTGGCCGTTAATGGTGAAGTACAAGGTACGGATCCCAGAAGCATCCGGTTCACCGATCGCATCCAAGCGCATGATGTACATGATCCCGTTGCGGACGGCGATGTGGACAGTTTCGCCGACACGCATGCCTTGGAAGAACGTCGGTGAATCCAGCGTCGTCACTGGCCCAAACTTCTCATGATCGGCCCGGTATTTGCTAAAGACCTCAGGATACAAGATGGCCGACAGTACATCTTCATCAGTTGGCTTGCTTAAGCCGCTTTGGATCAAGTCTTGACGTACCGCGGCAAAATCAGCCGGCTTCGCCAAGCTGCCAGGCCGCACCGTCAAGGCACTTTGGCCTTTGAGGACTTTGGCTTGCAAGTCTTTAGGGAAGCCGCCGACAGGCTGACCTAAGTCGCCTTTGAAGAAGCTGATCACCGACTCTGGGAAGTCGATGGTTTCGCCATGATCCAAGACGTCTTTGGTGGTGAGCTTGTTTTGCAGCAAGAACAAGGCCATATCGCCGACCACTTTGGAACTTGGGGTCACTTTCACCAAGTCGCCAAATAAGTCATTGACGTCAGCGTACATTTTCTTAACCGCGGTGAAATCATTAATGCCCATGCTCTTGGCTTGTTGCTGCAAGTTAGAGTATTGACCACCTGGCATTTGCACGGTGTAAATGTCAGTCAATGGACCAGACACCCCGTTTGAGAAGTCAGCGTAATACGGGCGAATGCTTTGGAAGTATGAATCCAGCTTCTCGGCGTTTTGAATGTTTAACTCCGGCTGCCGGGCATTATCTGACAACGCGTAATATAACGATTCCATCGACGGCTGGCTGGTGGTCCCAGAAAAGGCTGACTGGGCCACATCCACGATATCCACGCCGGCATTGACGGCTTGCACATAAGTGGCCACGCCGTTACCGGTGGTGTCATGGGTGTGCAAATGAATCGGCAAATCAACGGCGTCTTTTAACGCTGAAATCAGTTCATACGCAGCTTGCGGCTTCAATAAGCCAGCCATGTCTTTGATCGCCAAGATATCAGCCCCGGCGTTTTGCAGCTGCTTGGCCAAATCAACGTAATAAGCCAAGTTGTACTTAGGATGGGCCGTGCCTAGGATATCGCCGGTATAACACATCGTGCCTTCTGCCAGTTTGCCGGTTTCTTTGACCGCATCAATGGAGTGGGTCAATTGCGGCACCCAGTTCAACGAATCAAAAATGCGGAACACATCGATGCCGTCTTTGGCCGCCGTTTGAATAAATTGACGGATCACGTTATCCGGATAATTCTGGTAACCCACCGCATTGGAACCGCGGAACAGCATTTGCAACAAGGTGTTTGGCATCGCCTTGCGCAAGACCTTCAAACGCTGCCATGGGTCTTCTTTCAAGAAGCGATAAGCCACATCAAATGTTGCCCCGCCCCACATTTCCATGGAGAACAGATTCGGCAAACCATTGGCCATATCTGGGGCCACGCGCAACATGTCGCGCGTGCGCATACGCGTCGCAAATAAGCTTTGATGCGCATCCCGAAACGTCGTGTCAGTCAATAAGACCTGCTTATGGTCTTTGATCCAATCCGTGACGGCTTTAGGCCCTCGGTCATGCAACAATTGCGGCAAGCCGCCGGTAGCGGCTGGCCAGTGCAGCGGTCCGCTTGGGAACTGCTGGCGATAATGCCAGTCTGGGTAGTATTTCTGATCGTGGCGATCGACACCTGGGAAGCCGTTAACGGTGATTTCGCCGACATAATTCATCAACTCGCCGCTGCGGCTGCGTACTGGCCGCAAATTGAACAATTCTGGTGTTGTGTCAATAAAGGTCGTTTCTGCCGCACCGGCTTGAAACGTCGGATGATCCAACACATTCTGCAAGAATGGCATGTTGGTTTTGACGCCAGTGATGCGATATTCCCGCAAGGCGCGCTGCATCTTGCGAACCGCCCCGCCAAAAGTTGCCGAGTGCACGGAAGTCTTAACCAATAATGAATCAAAATACGGCGAAACCACAGCCCCGGCATAAGCATTGCCGACATCCAACCGCACCCCTAAGCCGCCTGGTGAGCGGTAAGTGGAAATCGTGCCAGTATCAGGCATGAAGTTATTGGCTGGGTCTTCAGTGGTGATCCGGCATTGAATGGCCGCACCGCGGAAGGTGATGTCTGCTTGCTTGGGGAAGTGCAGATCTTTATAAAGATCTGCCCCGTCGGCAATGCGTAATTGCGACTGCACGATATCGGCATCGGTGATCAATTCGGTGATGGTATGTTCCACCTGCACGCGCGGGTTGACTTCGATGAAGTAGAAGTGATCGCCTTCCACCAAGAACTCAACGGTGCCGGCATTTTCATAGTGCAAGGAACTCATCAACGCCACCGCCGCGTCACAGATCTGGCGCCGCAAAGCGATCGGCAAGCCAATGGCCGGCGCGATTTCGATAACTTTCTGGTTGCGGCGCTGCACTGAGCAATCCCGCTCGAACAAGTGGATCAAATGACCGTGTTCATCGCCTAAGACTTGGACTTCAATGTGCTTGGCTGACTTGATGTACTTCTCAACATACATCCGGTCATCGCCGAAGCTGGATTGCGCTTCATTAACGGCATTCTGATAGACTTGGCGCAGCTCTTCTTCAGAATGGACGATACGCATCCCTTTGCCGCCGCCACCACTGGCGGCTTTAAGCATCACCGGAAAGCCGTGCTGCTTGGTGAAATCCAAGATTTCATCAAAGTCGCGCGTCGGCTCTGGGGTACCTGGGATAATGGTCAAGCCGGCTTTAACGGCAGCTTGCTTGGCGGCGACTTTATCGCCGAAAATATCCAACAATTCCGAGCGCGGGCCGACGAAAGTCAACCCGGCGGCGCGGACTTTACGGGCGAATTCAGCATTCTCAGATAACAAGCCATACCCTGGATGGATCGCATCAGCGCCTGAAGCCTTGGCGATGCGGATGATATCATCCATGTCTAAGTACGCAGCGATCGGCGCTTTGCCGGCCCCCACTTGATATGCTTCTTGCGCCTTGAAGCGGTGGATCGCCAATTCATCTTCTTTGGCGAAGATGCCGACTGTCTTCAAGCCGAGTTCTTCTGCCGCACGGAAAATGCGAATAGCGATTTCCCCGCGGTTTGCGACTAACACTTTATGCATGCTTTACGCCCACTTTCTTTTCTTTTCTGCGCTTTTGGATCGCGCTGATATGTAACATGATCCCGATGGCGGCTGATAAGACGAACATACTCGAGCCGCCGTAGCTGATGAACGGCAAAGTGACGCCGGTGACCGGCAACAAGCCCACCACCGCGCCGACGTTGAACGTGGTCTGGATCAACATCATCGTCGCTACGCCGTATGCGATCAGCGCACAATAGGTATCCTTAGCCCGGATCCCGATCAAATAAAACCGTAAGATCAAAAAGAAGATCAGCCCGACGATCACCACCGCCCCTACCACGCCGAGTTCTTCGGCGATCACCGACAAGATGAAATCGGTGTAAGGTTCCGGCAAATAGCCAAGCTTCTGTGTTGAATTGCCAAGTCCCACCCCAAACCAGCCGCCATGGGCGATGGCCACTAAGGAGTTAACGACTTGATTCCCTTCCAGCTTGCGCATGGCAAAAGGATGGATCGCCGCTAACAAGCGCTTGACCTGATATGACGAGCGCAACCAGCTTGGCAGCTTGAAGTGGATCAACACATAATACAACGCCGCGATAAACGCTGACAAGCCAGCCACCGCCGTTGCCCCGTAACGCAGCGCAATGCCGCTGGCGGCGATCATCACCAAGGTGACACCGGAAATGATCACGGCACCACCAGTATCTGGTTGAAACAACACCAATGCGATACAGATCCCAACCAGAAATATCGGCGCACGCAGCTGCTTAAGCGAAAACCCAGGCTCAAGCATCGCTTGTTGGCGGCTGGAGAACATATGCGCCAAGTACAAGATCACCGTCAGTTTGGCGATTTCAGTGGGTTGGATATTGATCGGCCCCACTTGGATCCAAGCGGTGGCCCCATTAACCGCAGCAGACGGCCGCAAGTGGCTTAACAAGAACAAATACACCAGCAAGCCGAAGGTGACGATCCACAAGAACAGCTGCCAACGCGGCCGAGTAAAGATGTGAAGCTTGAAGTAATAGAAGAAGGCCACGATACACACGCCGATCACCGCAAACATCGCTTGTTTGATCAAGATCGTCGTTTCGGCTTGACCATATTGAGTCTTGATCCAATAAGCACTGGCGGAATAACACATTACCACCCCAATGCCGATCAATATCAGGTAAGGGACTAATATGTAATAGTCCAAATAACGCAATTTCTTCAAATCAGAATCGCCCTTTCACGGCAAAGTTGGTTTAATTATATCACATCCTTCTGTCGGCACAGCCCATGTGTGCATCATGCCACATCCTCATCATTTTACCATTATTCATCATGATCGGGGTGACAGGTGTACAAAATTGCTGAACACCTCACCTGCGCCAAGAAAATTATTGCGTTAAATCGCTGATATCACAAGGTTTGTCGTCACCATCCAGCGAGTGGGAAAAACTTTTTTTGAAAAAGGGCTTGCTTTTTGATGAGTGAGCGATTAGAGTTGGTATCAACAAATGGCAATGACAAGATAAGTAATTCGAACAGCGTGCCCAGAGAGCCGACAGTTGGTGCAAGTCGGTCACAGGAAGCGAATGAAAATGGTCTTCGAGCCAGTGATCCGACAAGCAATTTCGTGAGTCGCGTCCGGGAGCGCCCGTTAAAGCGCTAGGGTATCTGCGCAGTGCACGCACGTACCTGATGAGTGAGCGTCAGCGATGACGTTTGAAATCCGGGTGGTAACACGACTAGTCGTCCCGGGACCTGCAATTTGCGGGTCCCGGGATTTTTTTGTTCCCGCGGCATCGGCCAATGCCGCCTGACCCTCACTCCAATATTTCGCACAAAACTAACAATTCATACAGAGGTGCTCATCATGACTGAAAACAACTATCGCTTTGAAACCTTACAACTGCACGCCGGCCAAGAACAACCAGATCCTGCTACTGGCGCTCGGGTGACCCCAATTTATCAAACTGCCGCCTTCGTCTTCAAAGATGCCAAACAAGCCGCCGACCGCTTCGCCTTGCGCGATGCCGGCAATATCTACGGCCGTTTGACCAACTCCACCAACGCCGCTTTGGAAGCCCGCGCAGCAGCCCTTGAAGGCGGCACAGCCGCAATTTCCTTGGCCAGCGGCGCTGCGGCTGTGACCGCTGCGGTGCTTAACGTGACCGGCGCCGGTGATCATATTGTTTCAGCCTCCACGATTTATGGCGGCACCTTCGAATTATTCTCTGAAACTTTCAAGAAGTTAGGCATCGACACCACCTTCGTTGACCCAGACGATCCGCAGAACTTTGAAGACGCGATCCAAGACAACACCAAAGTCGTTTTCTTCGAATCCTTAGGCAACCCGGCAATCAACATTGTCGACTTTGAAAAAGTTGCCGAAATCGCCCATAAGCACGGCATCATCGTGATCGTTGACTCTACTTTCGCCACCCCATATCTGGTTCGCCCATTGGAACATGGCGTAGACGTCGTGGTTCACTCTGCTACTAAGTTCATCGGCGGCCATGGCGCCACTTTAGGCGGCTTAGTCATTGAGAATGGCAAGTTCGACTACGAAGCCAGCGGCCGCTACCCTGGTTTCACCACCCCAGTTGCTTCTTACAACGGGATCGTCTGGAAAGACCTGGGCGATGCAGCCTTCACCACCAAGATCCGTGCTGAACACCTGCGGGATACCGGTGCGACCTTGTCACCACAATCCGCTTGGTACTTATTACAAGGCTTTGAAACCTTGAGCCTGCGGGTGGAACGCCACGTAGAAAACGCCCGCAAAGTCGTGAAGTTCTTAGAGGATAACCCCAAGGTCGCTTGGGTATCCTACCCAGAAGCTAAGGGCTCCAAGTATGCGGATCTGGCCAAGCGCTACTTCCCTAAAGGCTCAGGCTCGATCTTCACTTTCGGCTTGAAAGCCGGTCGCGAAGGCGCCATCACCTTGATCAACCACATCAAGATCTTCTCCTTGCTGGCTAACGTCGGCGATGCCAAGTCCTTGATCATCCACCCAGCTTCCACCACTCACGCCCAACTCAACGACGAACAGCTCAAAACTGCTGGTATCACCCCTGATTTGATCCGTGTTTCCATCGGGATCGAAAACATCGATGATATCTTAGACGACCTCAAGCAAGCCTTGACCTACGTCGACTAGTTTCACCTGCCTTTCAAAATTGTATGTGTGTGAAAACCCGCTTTGCCAATTGCGCCGGCAAAGCGGGTTTTTGTGTGGTGGCATACAGTCGTCGTGGGTTGCGCGTCTGCTGTGCTGCCGATCATGCGTGCCGGCGTGTCAATGTCTTCGACTCGTTGCCCTCGCTAAATCCCGTCCGTTGCCACTAGAGTTATGAATCGACAGTTGAAACCTGAACAAATTCTAACCACGAGCTGTTGCTTTGATAGTTGGGCTGGCGTATCGCATCGCCAGGCAGCTCCCGTCACCATTGATTTTCTCATGCCAGAAGCACGTAAATCATTTCAATTAGCATTGCTGTTAGTGTCCCGTATCCTGAATCAAATAAGGGAGGCCAGGTGTCGCGTAGGCGCGCGGGGCAAGCGACGGTCAGGCCGTGAAACGATCAGCATGCAAAGACAAGTGGGTTGTGCTTGTCTTTGCATGCTGATCGCGGCAAGCATTTAGACGCGCAGGTGAGCGCAGCGAGCGCACGGCTAAATGCTTAGGCGTAAAACACGCGCCCTTCAGCGTGGTTGAAGCCGGCCGCACCGCCTGCGCCGTCGCTTGCCCCGCGCGCCGAAGCGGCGCCTGGCCGGGCCAGTTCGATCAAGTCCCCGCTTGATACGCTGTGGTCTTCGTCGAGCTGCGCAAAGCAACGGGCTTGCGTGTAAGTCATGACGCCGCTTGGGCAAAGTACGCCCAAACGTCATCCTGTCTTACACTCCGCCCTAAGTGCGCTTTGCTCCGCTCTGGGGTACAAAAAAAGGCACCACTATCATCAGATAGTGATGCCCTTTTCAAGAAGCAAGCTTAGTTAGTAGCTTTCTTCTTCTTTTTGTCAGCCTTTTGGCGTTCGTTAGTGCTTAAGATCTTCTTGCGTAAACGAACCGACTGCGGCGTTACTTCACAAAGCTCGTCTTCGTTCAAGAATTCGATGGATTCTTCCAAAGAAAGCTTCTTAGGGGTCTTGATCGCTGCAGCGTGGTCTTTACCAGACGCACGGGTGTTGGTCAAGTTCTTACCCTTAGTAGCGTTAACGGCGATGTCCATGTCGCGGGAGTTGGCGCCGACGATCATGCCTTCGTAAACTTCAGTGCCGGCATCAATGAACAATTGGCCACGGTCTTCGATGGATTGCAGCGAATAAGTCGTTGCTTGCCCAGCGTTGATCGAAACCAGTGCCCCAGTCGTGCGGCCAGGTTCCCAGTTACGAACCACTGGCATGTACTTCTCGAAGGTGTGGTTCATGATCCCATAACCACCAGTAGAAGACAAGAATTCAGTGGAGTAGCCGATCAAGCCACGGGAAGGTGCAAGGAAAGTCAGGCGGGTTTGACCGTTGCCTTCGTTTTCCATGTTTTGCATTTCGCCTTTGCGTTGGGCCATGGCGTCAATGATCGTCCCAGTGTATTGTTCAGGCGTGTCGATTTGCACTTCTTCAAAAGGTTCGCACAACTTACCATCGATTTCGCGATAGATAACTTCTGGACGGCCTAATTGTAATTCGAAGCCGGCACGACGCATTTCTTCGACTAAGATGCCTAAATGCAATTCGCCACGGCCGGAAACCATCCAAGCGCCAGCCTGGTCAGTATCTTCGACACGCAAGGACACATCAGTTTGCAACTTAGCGCGCAGGTAGTCTTCAAGCTTGCGGGCAGTGACTTTGTCGCCTTCACGGCCGGCAAAAGGACTGTCGTTTTGCATGAACATCATCTGCAATGTCGGCGGGTCGATCCGCAAAATCGGCAAAGCTTCTGGATGTGCGGCGTCAGCAACAGTTTCGCCGACGTAGATGTCATCCATCCCAGACACAGCGATTAAGTCGCCGGCCTTAGCCGTTTGGACTTCGATCCGCTTCAAACCGAAGAACCCGAAGATCTTCGTGACGCGGAAGTTCTTGGAAGAACCGTCCAGCTTCAGCACTGCCACGTTGTCGCCAACGGAGATGGTGCCGCGGAACACACGGCCGATCCCGATACGACCCACATAATCATTGTAGTCAAGCATGGAAACTTGGAACTGCAATGGTTCGTCGGTGTTATCGATTGGGGCTGGGATGGTCTTGACGATGGTGTCAAACAATGGCTTCATCGTGTGTTCTTGATCGGCAGGATCGTCGGAATAAGAACTCGTCCCATTGATGGCACTAGCATAGACAATCGGGAATTCCAATTGGCTTTCATCAGCGCCTAAATCAATGAACAATTCCAATACTTCGTCGACCACTTCGGCCGGACGTGCACCGGGACGGTCGATCTTGTTGATCACGACGATCGGGGTGAGGTGTTGTTCCAACGCCTTCTTCAACACGAACCGGGTTTGCGGCATGGTGCCTTCGAATGCATCCACGACCAACAGCACGCCGTCGACCATCTTCATGATTCGTTCAACTTCCCCACCGAAATCCGCATGTCCTGGGGTATCCACGATGTTGATGGTGGTGTCGCCGTATTTAACGGCAGTGTTTTTGGACAAGATGGTGATCCCACGTTCCTTTTCGATCGCGTTGGTGTCCATCGCGCGGTCTTGAAGGTTAATGTGTTCATCCAAGGTGTCTGATTGCTTCAGCATTTCGTTGACTAACGTGGTCTTACCATGGTCAACGTGGGCAATAATCGCAATGTTCCGAATATCGTCGCGAGTCTTCAAGTGTTCTACTTCCTTTCAAAATGGTGCCTTATATGCAAGTAAACGCCTTAACCGGATTTTCAGGTGCGGCTAAGGCGCCGGATCTAGTTCAAAAAAAATCGTGCCTCTCCGACACAGTATCCAAGATGGAATTATAACACAACCAATCGATACTGTCTTGATTTTCAGAAAATAATTCTACGGGTTCATCAGGGCCATGATTTGTGCATGCGCTTTAGGCATCGCCGCAACCACCACGCCTGGCTCTAACAAAGCGATCGCTTGGCCATCAGGGCGCGTGACTTGCAGGCCAAAGCTGGCTCCAATCGCCATGCCGGCGGCCACATCCCAAGGCTGCAAATATGAAATATAGCCCACTTGCTGACCTAAAGCCACCGCCTTAAACTCGATGCCGGCACTGCCTAACAAGCGCGCCCCTGATGAATGCTCAGCCACAGCCGCCAGATGCAACCGATCATGGATCAGCATCGGCCCGTTAACGCCTAACAACCCGTCTTCAAGCGCCAAGTCTTGCGGGTGCGCCAGCAATTGGTCATTCATGCGCAGCGGCCAATTTGGCCCGCCTGCCACCAATTCGTTGCGCCACACGTCTAAAATCGCCCCATACACTGCCGCGCCGTCTAGATAAACCCCGATCATCACAGCAAAGTTGGCGTGCTGCTTCACGAAGTTCATAGTGCCGTCAATGGGATCGATGATAAATACCAACCCGGCCAATTGCGCCACCCGCTCTTGGTGGCCTTCTTCACCTTCGATATGCGCTTGCGGATATGCCGCTTTGATCTGTGCGGTTAAGAAGCGCTGATTGGCAGCATCCACATTTGTCACCAAATCATTAGGGCCGGATTTGGTCGCCACATCCAGCGGCTGGGCCATCGCGGCTAAGATCTGTTGGCGACTGGCCGCCAGCCAAGCGGTGACTTGTAAGTGGAGCTTTTGAACATCTAACGTCATGATAAGTGCAGTCGGATCTTTTGCCGGCTGCCCTCTCTGGCGGCTTTGATGACTTGATACAATGAATAGCCGCTGGCTTCTTCAAATTCTCTGCCGAGTTGTTTCTCAGTGGCTTTATCTGGCACCACGTCTTTGAACCCGCGATAAGCGGCCAACAAGTTGTCACGATCGACCCCATGTTCATACGCGTCTTCAACCAGCTGATACATGGTGGTGACTTTGATCATGTCATCTGTGGACCAGTCCATATCTAATGGATATTGATAATTTGGTTTCACTCAGTTTCTCCCCCATTCTCGATTGCGGCAATGCGCTGGGCCAGTGCGGCTTGTTCTGCTTGCCAAGCGGTTTGTTCAGCGTCTGAGCCAATCAGATTCACTGACTCGCTGGCACCGTCAGCATTGACCAACACTGGCGCAGCACACACGCCGGATTCTTGAAACGTATTTAACGCCAAGATCTGCGCTTCGCCGGCGAACGCAGTGAGCACTTGGACCACTAACGGCGGCCACAAAATGGCGGCGTCGGCTTGGCCGAAGGCATTCACGGCGGCGTCGGCTTGTTGCAATAGCGGATGTGCTTGGCCGTCGGTAGTTTGCAATAAACTCAACAGCGGCGTGGCGGCCACATAAGCGCGGCTCCACATCAACACTGGCGCGCTGGCATCCCCGACGACATAAGCCGTCACTTCAGCACGCGGTACCGCCAAACTAGCGGCCACGGCATTTTCAAACACCGCCGTAGCACCCATGGTCCCCAGCCCCACTACCTGCGGCTTAGGCAGCCCAGAGAAGCGCTGGGCAAAATACGTCATCAGTGCATTGTCGTGTGTGGCTACTAACAGTTTACCACCAAAGCCGGCAGCCATGGCAGTTCCTAACACTTTCCGCAATTGCGCAAGCATTTGGGCTTGCCAATCTGGCGCATCAATTGCGCCATAATCGGTGATCACCAACACATCGGCAGTTTCAAAGGTCTTCGCTGTCGCTTTCTGGTAGTCGTTGAGATTCAAAGCACTTAACACCGCAAAGCTTTGCGCACCGATTGCCTCAGGATCTAGCGCGGATAATGCCACATTCAACACCAATTGGCTTTGCAGCAGTGTTGCCACCACCGACTGCGTCAGTTGGCTTTGCCCACACACCACGATTTTTTGCATAACTTGCCTCCCAAGCTTACTTGGTTAAATTGTAGCAAATTAACTCACAAAATTAAAAGGCGGCATGGTTACGCTATCATGACAATCCATCGACAATGACGCAATTGGCAACTTGGCAGGGTCGGCCAGCGCAACAAAAAGCCACGCGAATTCTCGCGTGGCTTTGCCGCATTGCTGCACTAGATGCTGACTGGGAACCCTTCGGCTAATTCAGCGGCATCTTTAACCGCTTCGCCTAACGTTGGATGCGGATGGATGGTTAAGGAAACATCTTCAACATTCAACCCGGATTCAACTGCCAAGCTTAACTCAGAAATCAAATCTGACGCACCAGGACCGGCGATTTGCGCGCCGATGATGGTCCCGTCGGCGTTGGTAACCAAGCGGACGAACCCTTCGACTTGGTTCAAGGAAATCGCGCGCCCGTTTGCGGCAAATGGGAACTTCGTCGCTTTGGCGTCGATTCCTTTGGCCTTGGCTTCAGCTTGCGTCATGCCCACTGTGGCCAATTCAGGGTCAGTGAAGCAAACCGCAGGCATCGCCTTGTAATCCACGGCTGCAGGCTTGCCGGCAATCGCTTGGGCGGCTACGATGCCTTCATAGCTGGCTTTGTGGGCCAATGCGGCACCGGCAACGATATCACCAATGGCATAAATGTTTGGGACGTTGGTGCGGCCTTGGTTATCCACTTTGATCAAGCCGCGATCCGTGGTTTCGATGCCCACAATATCCAAGCCTAAGTCACTGGTGTTAGGCCGCCGACCAACGGTGACCATCACGTAGTCAGCATCGATGGTTTTGTCTGCGCCATTGGCAGCATAGGTCACCTTGACGCCATCAGCGGATTCAACCGCTTCTTTGGCCATGGCACCGGTGATCACATCCACACCGCGCTTTTTGAAGGAGTTCAACACCAGCTTGACCATGTCTTTTTCAAAGTTAGGCAAGATGCTGTCAGTCCCTTCAAGGATCGTGACATGCGCGCCTAAGTTTGCATAAGCGCTGGCCAATTCAGAGCCGACATAGCCGCCGCCGATGACGACAAATTCTTTGGGCACTTCAGGCAAAGACAAACCACCGGTAGAATCGACGATGCGCTTGCCGAACTTGAAGCCTTTGATCTCAATGGGATGTGAGCCGGTGGCAATGATCAAGTTGTGGAAAGTGTAAGTCTGCGCGGAGTCCTTTTGCATAACGCGCAAGGAATGGTCGTCTTTGAGGAAGGCAGTGCCCCAAACCACATCGATCTTGTGCTTCTTGAATAACATCTCGACGCCGCCAGTCAAGCGTTCAACCACTTGATGCTGCTTCCAGTCTTGCGTTTTCTGCCAATTCAAGGTCGCGCCTTTAGTTTCGACCCCGAAAGCCGAGCCGTCTTTGGCTTCTTGCAAGGCATGGCCGGCATTGATCAAGGCCTTAGAAGGGATACAGCCAACGTTCAAGCACACCCCGCCGATGAACGTGTTTTCAATGACGGTGACCTTCTGGCCTTCTTCTGCCGCACGGATGGCAGCGACATAGCCGCCAGGGCCGGCACCGATGACAACGGTGTCTAAATCAATTGCAAAATCACCAACAACCATGCTTATCCCTCCATCAACAGCAGATCAGGATCTGCCAAAAGCGTCTTCAATTCGTTCAATGCGCGTTGGGCCATTGCGCCATCGATCAAACGATGATCGTAGCTTAATGACAGCTTCAACATGTTGCCAACGACAATTTCGCCATCATCATTGACATATGGTTCCTTGGCGATCTTGCCAACCCCTAGAATTGCCACTTCAGGTTGGTTGATAACTGGCGTAAACCAGCCGCCGCCAATGGAGCCAACGTTGGAAATCGTCATCGAGCCGCCAGACATTTCCTTAGGCTTCAACTTGCTGTCGTAAGCTTTTTGCGCATTCTCAGAAATTTCTTTGGCAATAGTAAAGACAGACTTGGCATCGGCGTTCTTGATCACTGGCACATACAGGCCATGATCAGTATCCGTAGCGATCCCTACGTTGAAGTAATGCTTGTAGACGATTTCGTCGGTGCTGGAATCAATGGACGCATTGATTGCCGGGAAGTCGCGCAATACCGTGACCAAAGCCTTCACGATGTAAGGCAGGAAGGTCAACTTGATGCCGCGATCTGCTGCATATTGCTTGTAATGCTTGCGGTGTGCCATCAAAGCCGAAACTTCGACTTCATCAAAGCTGGTGACATGCGGACTGGTTTGCTTGGAAGTCAACATTGCCTTGGCAATCGCCTTGCGCGTTGGCGTCATCTTCTCGCGCGTTTCTAAGGCTGCCGTATCAGCATCTGGCACATAAGGCTTAACCGGAGCCGGAGCCGGGGCTGCGGCTTGCGGTGCTGCTTGGGTCGCTGCTGGCGCTGCTGGTTGAGCAGCAGAAGCTGAAGCTGGTGCTTGTTGAGCGGCACCATTTCTGAACGCATCAACATCTTCTTTAGTGATGCGGCCATGCTTGCCAGTGCCTGGCACTTGAGAAATATCAACGCCGGCATTGCGAGCGTATTGGCGCACAGAAGGCATCGCTAAGATTTCGCGGTTAGGATCAGCAATTGCCGGAACGTTGCCAGCAGCTGCTGTTGGCTGTGCTGCTGCCGATTGCGCAGCAGGTGCGGCGGCAGGGGCCGGTGCAGCGCTTGGCGCATCATTGTGGCCAGGCGCATCCATTTCGACCATGACATCCCCGACACTGGCCACTTCCCCTTCTGGGATCAAGACCTTTAAGATCTTGCCGGAAACTGGCGAAGGGATCTCTTCAACCGACTTATCGCTTTGCACTTCGACTAAGGTGTCGTCTTCTTTGATTTCATCGCCTGGGGCCACATGCCACTTGACGATTTCACCTTCGGCTAAGCCTTCACCAAGTTCAGGCATCTTAAATTGATAAACCCCGCCTGCTGGGGCAGCGGCAGCTGCTGCTGGTTCGGCAGCCGCAGCCGGTGCGGCTGCCGGCGCGGCTGCCGGCGCGGCGTTATCGCCAGAGCCGTCATCGATCGATACCAAGCTTTGACCGACGCTGGCCACTTCGCCTTCTTGCACCATGATCTTCAAGATCTTGCCAGAAACTGGTGATGGGATCTCTTCAACTGATTTATCATTTTGCACCTCAAGCAAGGTGTCGTCTTCTTTGATCGTGTCGCCAACTGCGACATGCCACTTGACGATTTCACCTTCTGCAATACCTTCCCCGATATCAGGGAGTTTAAATTCGTAAGCCATACTGGCACCCCTTTATAATAGTAGAATCAAAATGCAACGGTTTCACGAACTTTAGCTTCGATGTCCTTGGCATTAGGCAGCCAAGCACTTTCGGCCTGCCCGAATGGGAATGGGGTATCCGGTGCCGCCACGCGGCCGATTGGCGCATCCAGCAATAGGATCGCCCGTTCGGAGATCTCAGCGATCACACTGGAAGCCACCCCGCCCATGCGTTGCGCTTCTTGAACCACCACAGCGCGATGCGTTTTCTTGACACTGGCAATGATCGTTTCCACATCCAGCGGTGCCACCGTGCGCAAGTCGATGATCTCGGCGTTGATGTTGTCTTTGGCTAAGTTATCTGCGGCCTTCTTGGCTTCACGGACCATCGCCCCATAAGTGATGATGGATACATCACTGCCTTCTTTGGTGACAGCAGCTTTATCCAAAGGTACCGTGTATGCTTCATCCGGCACTTCTTCGCGGAAGGAGCGATACAACTTCATGTGTTCCAGATATAACACAGGATCGTTGCTGCGAATAGCAGAAATCAACAAGCCTTTGGCATCATATGGATTGCTTGGAACCACCACGCGCATCCCAGGGAATTGGGCCACTAAGCCTTCGAAGTTATCAGAGTGCATTTCCGGTGTGTGGACCCCGCCCCCAAAAGGCGCGCGGATCGTGATCGGCATGCTGCGGGTATTGCCCATGCGATAGCGCACGCGTGACATCTGCCCGCCAATGGAATCCATGACTTCAAAGATGAAACCATAGAACTGAATTTCAGGAATTGGCCGCCAGCCGGTTAACGCCAAGCCGATCGCCAAGCCGCCGATACCAGATTCCGCAAGCGGCGTATCGAAGACGCGATCTTCACCGTGCTTGGCTTGCAAGCCATCAGTGGCGCGGAAGACCCCGCCGTTTTTGCCGACATCTTCGCCGAAGACCAAGGTTTTAGGGTCGTTGGCTAATTCTAAATCAAGCGCGTTGGTGATCGCTTGGATCATTGTTTTTTGAGCCATGTTAGTTGGCCTCCTTTGCTTGGAATTGAGCGAGTTGTTCTGCAACATTCTGCGGGGCAACTTCATAAGTGTCTTGTAAGAAGCGCGAAACCGTTTGCTTAGGTGCTTGGTCAGCTTCGGTGATCGCAGCTTTGATTTCATCTTTGGTCTTTTCGATCAAAGCGTCTTCTTGCTCTTGCGTCCACAAGCCCTTGTCTTCCAGGTAGTTGCGCATCCGGATCAGCGGATCGCGTTTCTGCCATAAATCATCGGTTTCCTTGGAGCGATACCGAGTTGGATCATCACCAGACAAGGTATGCGGGCCGTAACGATAAGTCAGCGTTTCGATCAAGACTGGTCCGTTGCCGGCAGCGACGAATTCGCGGGCTTCTTTCATCACTTCATACACGGCCAAAGCGTCCATCCCGTCAACTTGAATGCCAGGCACGCCCATGGCCACGGCCTTTTGGGCTAAGGTTTGGGCAGCGGTTTGTTTCTCCCGCGGCACAGAAATCGCATAGCCGTTGTTTTGAACCACGAAGATGGCTGGGGCTTTAAAGGCACCGGCGAAGTTCACCCCTTCATAGAAGTCGCCCTGAGACGTACCGCCATCACCGGTGTAGGTATAAGCGACTTCATTGACGCCATTCTTCTTCAAACCTAACGCAACGCCAGCAGTTTGGACGTATTGGGCGCCAATGATGATTTGCGGTGGCAAGGCGTGGAAATCTTCTGGGTATTCATTCCCCACGACATGACCGCGCGACCACAAGAAGGCTTTGGCGATAGATAAACCGTGTTGGATCAGTTCAGGAATGTCCCGGTAACCAGGCAAGATCCAGTCGCTTTTGTTCATTGCATAATTAGAAGCTAATTGCGACGCCTCTTCACCAGAAGTCGGTGCCCAAAAGCCCAAGCGGCCTTGGCGGTTCAGCGCAGTGGCACGTTGATCAAGCACGCGCGACCACACCATTTGAGACATTAATTCAACCAATTGTTCATCGCTGAGATCAGGCACGATGTCCGGTGCAACGACTTTCCCTACTTCATCTAAGATCCGGACGGTAGAGAAATCTGCCGCTTGGGTTTTCAACAATTGATCAAAGTCAACGGCTGCATGTTTTGCCATAATCAGAACCCCTTTTCGTTTAATCTGTAGTAATATCTTAATTAATCTGTATTACTTATCATCCTTACAAGACCACTTTAACATACCGACGCTGGCCGTGCAAGCGGTTTAGGTGAACGGTTTCCTTTAGCGAAAAGCCGTTAGAATCACCGTGAACAGTTTCACAGAAATTCATGAAACAGTACCCCAGTATTTCCGGCACAGCTGACACGCTTCTCACTTCACAAGCGCCATTACATTTCACAAACTTTCTTGTCATATCAAGGAAAATCAATTGTACACGTTTGCACAACTACAGTGCTGTTACTATAACAGCCTGACACCCTTGTTTGCTATCCTCCCTCTTAAGCGTACCGAATCGCCCATCTCAAACGCAAACTTTACGCAATAAATTAGTATATCGACCAAGAATATTGGCAGTTTTGCACAAGCAAAAAAGCCGCTAAAACGGCGATATTCACCTTATTATGCACAAGCAAAAAAGATCTGGCGCGCTGGTTTGACGAAATTCGGCTCCCCAGTTAACTAGATCTTTGTATGTAACAACAACTTCTTTAATTACGACCCCACCGCTGCTTCACAATTTAAGTTGGCGCAACTGGCGGCTCATCGCCATGGGGAAAGTACAGCTTAACGACTCTGGAAACTGGATCACGCGCTGCTTAAAATCAATACTGAGCACTTGCTTGGGATTGATCAGATACGATTTCTTCACCCGCAGCAATTTATGGTCCTGAAACGAAGCGCCAACACAAAAAGGCGTGCTTCCTCATCACTGAAGAAGTACGCCTTTAAACCTAACTTTAGAAAATCATATCTGCATCCACGAGACTGGGTCTTGGTTGTACCGAAACGCCGTCTCTTTGGCGGTGTGTTTGGCATTACCAACCAAGGTCATATGCAACGGGAATGCAGCAACGAATTGACGACGGATCGTGTCGCCAAGTTCGCGTACCGTGCGCGCTAAGTGCAGCGATACGCGTCCTACCCCTAACTTGAATGCGCGCTTGACCATTGCGGCTGCGATCATCAGCGCAACCATCATGCTGCGCTGTGGCCGCGTTGCCATTGCCGGAACCAACGCCTTTAAGACGAAGCGCTGAGTCCCAACGGCAACCACTTGCGCTTGCCCAGCTGCTGTCACGCGGCTGCCGGCAATGGCACAAGCAGGCACCAGGTGAAACGCGTTAAGCGTCATGGCTAACGGCTTTGGCAAAGCTGCCGCAATGCCTGTGACATCTACTGGCAATACCGTACCAGCAGCTAAGACGATCGTGTCGCCTGGCACCAAATCAGCCACTGTACCTTGCCGAACCAAGCCTTCTCGAATCACTAACACCGAGGTGTCGGCGTTGTCATATTGGGCAAGCCAGGCATGTAATTGCCGGCTTGCGCCCCAAACCAAGGCCGCAGCTGCGACCGAGAAACCCAAAACAGTAAGCAATGACACCTGAAATGCGACTAACAATGCAGCGATTCCCAACAGGAGCGCGCAAGCTGGACGCAAAGTCAGATGGAGCTTTTGAATACGTACATCTTGATTCATTGCTAAGCGGGCCTTATTGACTTCTAAGCGTGTCAGGCCGCTATTTCTTTGCATCAACAACATCAACCACTCCTCTCTTACCCAGAGAGGTTCGTGATGCGCCGGTTAACTTATATTATTAAGTGGTGGCACAATAACAAACCTTCCGGGATCTGCATTGTCCGGACTACCACCATCAATTGCTGTTTGTTGCATGTGCTCACCACCCTTCCTTCACTAATCCGTCGTGCGATCGCCTTGCCGACGAGCATTCTTCACGCGGTGTGCACCCCGCATAAAAAATGCGCACGCCGATTGGGCGCACGCAATTCTCGCATCCCAATCGTTCAGTTTTAGCACTATACGCTTAGATATAATATCAGCTGCATTAGCACAAGCCTTTGTAGACAAGTGCAGTTGACTCATTGGCATCTCTGGATGTTTCTGAGCAGCAGCGTTGTTCGTATAGGAGCCTCACCTAACGGAAAGCACCGTATTTTGATTCACTTACACTTTATCAGCTTAAATCACGGCTGTCAAGTTATGAGCTTGCAACTTTTTATGCTGTTCAAGCTGCACGCTTGTGGTAAAGTATTAGATAGTAGTACTAATGGAGGAATAGCTGTGTATTTAATGAAAGATATTACCCGCGACGGCGCCCCTGTGTTACGCCAAACCGCCGAGAAAGTTCAATTTCCACTGTCAGATGCCGATAAGCAATTAGCCCACGATATGATGGAATATTTAGTTGTTAGTCAAGATGAGGAACAAAACAAGAAGTACAAGCTGCGTCCAGGCGTTGGCTTGGCTGCCCCGCAAGTCGGCGTTGGCGAAGCGATGGCTGCCGTACTTGTGCCCGGTCCAGAAGACGAGATCTTGTTTAAGGAAGTCTTGATCAACCCCGTCATCATCTCCCATTCCGTGCAAGGTGCCGCGTTATCCGAAGGCGAAGGCTGCTTGAGTGTCGACAAAGACGTGCCAGGTTACGTTGTGCGCCACGACCGCATCACCATCCGCTACCAAGACTTCGATGGCAACACCAAGAAAGTCCGTCTCAAGAATTACCCGGCGATCGTCTGCCAACATGAAATTGATCACCTCAACGGTATTTTGTTCTATGATCATATCGATCACAAAGAACCTTTCCACATCGACGAAAACGCCGTATTGATCGACTAAGCCAAGCACAAAGGCCTGTGCAGCAACCCAAATCGGTTGTTGCACAGGCCTTTGCTTTTGTTTAACTGCCGGACTAGGAAAGCTGCGCAACGCGGGGTCAGCGGGTCGGCGCAGGCAGTGCGGCCGGCTGCAACCGCGCTGAGAGACGCGCGTTTTCCGCCTAAGTTTGCAGCCGTGCGCTCGCTTCGCTCCCCTGCGCGTCTACAAACTTGCCGCGATCAGCACCGTGAGCCAAGCAAAACCCACTTGTCTCACGGTGCTGATCGTTTCACGGCCTGACCGGCCTGCTGACCCCGCGCCGCTCCGCTTCCCTAGTCCTCCGTTATTCGCAACTCACCTAAAGGCAACCAAGTCAACGCCTCATGGGTCACCTTAGAACCTGACGCCAGCATTGGTGTACAACGTGGCCACCAGGTACCGGTCGTTTCCGACTCAATTTAGCTTAAATGCGACATCAGCTAATGTGCACGCTGACGGGCTTGCTTGCTTTTGCGGCCTTCAACTAAGCGCTGGACCATCATCGAACTGGCGATGTTGCCTGTGGAGTTCAACAAGGTCGCTGGCACATCGATGATCGTTGAAATCACGATCAACAGCGGGATCGCATTAGTCGGATAACCAAACATCGTCACGATCAAAGTTTCGGCGATCATGCCGCCGACTGGCACGGCACCCATTACGGCACCAACGAAGAAGCCGCCGGCAATGATCGACACGATCGAACTGAAGCTGGTGATGTCATGGCCAAACAATAAGAACAAGAACGTAACTTTGAACACCCCGCCAATGGCTGAGCCGTCTTTGTGGATGTTGGCCCCCAGCGGGATCACGGTATCGACAATATCCGGTGCCACGCCAATATCACGCGCTGCGGTGAGGTTGACTGGGATACAAGCGGCACTGGAGCTGGTGGCAATGGCGGTGATCGCCGGAATGCTGACATGCCGCCAGTAGTGGCGCACGCCATTCTTGCCATCGGCTAACCATGCATATACCGTCAGCATGCCGAAGAAATATACCACGCTTAAGCCCAGATACAACAAGAAGCTGCGCAGATAGCCGCCAACGATTTGGCTGCCTAACGTCCCCACGACTCCGGCAAAATAGCAGGCCAAACCAAACGGGGCGTAATACATCACATATTGCACGGCCTTAAGCACAATGGCGTTGCCTGAAGCCAAGAACTTGCGGAACGGTTCGCCGGCTTTGCCGCTGGCACTCGTGGCGATACCAAACAATAGTGAAAAGACGATCGTGGCCAACATATGCGACTTCGACAACAGTTTGGTGAAATCATCCACCGTGAACAATTCAACCACCTGCTGCAGCATTGGCACCGACGTATTCTGGCCTTTGACTGCGCCCATCATGGCTTTAAGCTGCGGCACATCGGTTCCTTGCACCAGCGGAAACAGCCGCACGCCGATGTACCCTAACACCGTGGCGACTAACGCCGTGAACAAGAACACCACGATAGTCGCGCCCAAGATCTTCCCTAAACGCGCCTTGTTGCCCATTTGACCGATGGCACTGGCAATTGAGAAGAAGATCAGTGGAATCAGCAGCATGTACATCAAGTTTAGGAACAATTCACCAAACGGCTGCAACACTGTGGCGCGCTCGCCGATTACGGCGCCGACGATCCCGCCAATAATGACACCGCCTAACAATAAGAAGGTACTGCGATAATTGCGTAAGATTTTCACGACATTCTAACCCCGTATTAATATTTTACTCATTGAGCATTGTACGTGACTGTTTACGCAATAACAAGCCTCTGTGTGATTTCCGCAAAACAAAAAGCCGAGCTTGCACTCGACTCGCGAAATCCGTTAAACTCGTCGCAAATCATCAACATATTCGCGCGTGGCCGCATTGACCACATAAGCAATGTCCACATGCACCTGGTCATCTCGGGTCCACCAATCTGTAATCACAAGCGTCGGCGGCAACGCGGCAGCTTTGACTTGCGGGGTTTGCTGCTTAAGCGCTGCTGCAAACGCGTCTTTGGTGATCGGCGCAGCCGGCAGCACATATTCAAACGCCATGATCCCATGGCCCCAAACATCAGCCACAGGCAGCGATTTAAGCTTGGCGGCATCTGTCCAAGCCAAGCTTTGCATTGCCGCGGCCACCGCATCATCACATTCACGCTGATTGTGCATCGTCAACACCCGCATTGCCCGCTTGCGCCGCCGCACGCGCCACCACACGATAATCGCCAAACACAGCACCACGATCACTGCTAATCCAAACCACGCCACGCCGATCGCCTCCTTTTGTTTCTATTTGTTTCTATTATACCGTATTGTCGCACACATTGCCGCGGTGCCGTGGCGCAGAAGCAGACTTTATGCTAAACTATACAGTAACTGTTGAACCTTCAACAAATGATCGGTTAATGCGAGAAATACCCCAGGCTCTGGGGCGATTTTTTGCGTATTCGAAAGGAGCTTATTATGATCTACAAAGTGTTATATCAAAAAGACAAGGTGGTCAACCCACGCCGCGAAACCACCCAAACCCTTTATCTGGAAGCATCCAGTGCCGTGGAAGCACGTAGTTTGGTGGAGAATAACACCCCATACAACATCGAATTCGTGCAAGAATTAAGTGGCAACTTCTTGGACTACGAGAAGCAATCACCTGATTTCAAACTGACGGAGTTCTAAATGAAACTCAACATCAAAAACAACGAAACCGCCGTTTTTGCCATCGGCGGTTTGGGCGAAATCGGGAAGAACATGTATGGGGTCCAATTCCAAGACTCGATCATCGTCATCGATGCCGGGATCAAATTCCCAGAAGACGATTTGCTTGGGATCGACTATGTTATTTCCGATTATTCTTACTTAGCCCAGAATCAAGATAAAATCAAAGCCTTGGTGATTACCCACGGCCATGAAGACCATATTGGCGGGATCCCGTACTTCTTGAAACAAGTGCCGAATATCCCGGTTTATGCCCCACCGCTGGCTGCCGCCTTGATCCGCGGCAAGCTGGAAGAACATGGGCTTTTGCGTTCAACCAAGTTGGAAGAACTCAAAGAAGATTCCGTGTTGAAGTTTGGCCCGATCACCGTTGATTTCTTCCGCACCACCCACAGTATCCCAGATACTTTAGGCGTGGCAGTACACACGCCAAGCGGTGTGATCGTGGAAACTGGCGACTACAAGTTCGACTTGACGCCAGTTGGTGACCAGCCTGCGCCAAACCTGCAGAAGATGGCGCGCTTAGGCGAAGAAGGCGTCTTGTTGTTGATGAGTGATTCCACCAACGCCGAGATCCCCAACTTCACCAAGTCTGAACGCTTCGTCGGCAACTCGATCCGCCATATTTTTGACGGCATCGAAGGCCGGATCATTTTCGCCACCTTCGCGTCTAACATCTCGCGGATCGCGCAAGCTGCTCAAGCCGCTATGGATCATGGCCGCAAGATCGCGGTGTTCGGCCGCTCGATGGAGACAGCGATGGTCAATGGTCGCGAACTCGGTTACTTGGACATTCCTGATGACGTCTTGATCGACGCGCATGAACTCAACAAGCTGCCTGCCAACGAAGTCATGATCTTGTGTACCGGCTCGCAAGGCGAACCGATGGCCGCTTTGTCCCGGATCGCCAACGGCACTCACCGTCAGATCTCCATTCAGCCTGGCGACACGGTGATCTTCTCTTCCAACCCGATCCCTGGCAACACCACTAGTGTTAACCATGTGATCAACGAGCTGGAAGAAGCCGGCGCCGAAGTCATTCACGGCAAAGTCAACAACGTCCACACTTCCGGCCATGGCGGCCAAGAAGAACAGAAGTTGATGCTGCGCTTGATGAAGCCCAAGTTCTTCATGCCGATCCACGGTGAATACCGGATGCTTAAGATCCACACCGAATTGGCGCAAGAATGCCACATTCCTGAAGACCACTGCTTCATCATGGAGAACGGCGACGTCTTGGCTTTGACTAAAGATTCCGCTCGCCGCGCTGGCCACTTCCCGGCTTCTGATGTTTACATCGACGGCAGCGGCATTGGCGACATCGGCAACGCCGTGATCCGCGATCGCCGCACCTTGTCTGAAGAAGGCTTGGTCGTAGTTGTCGCCACCATCAACATGCAGAAACAAGCCGTCTTGGCTGGTCCTGACCTGTTGTCTCGCGGCTTCATCTATATGCGCGAATCCGGCGAATTGATCAATCAAGCCCAACGCCGCGTCTATCGCACCGTCAAGAACACCTTCAAGCAGAATGAGAAAGTCACTGAAGGCATGCTTAAAGATGCGATTTCCTCAAATCTGCAAGCCTTCTTGTTCGACAAGACTGAACGGCATCCAGTGATCTTGCCAATGCTGATCTTGCTATAAACCCAAGCGAAGCAAAGCGCACTTAGCGGGTCAATTAGCTACGCCCTCGTGCTTGCGGCGTACTTTGCCGCGAGTGCGGGGGCGTAGCTAATTGCACCCACGTTGCTTTGCGCAGCTGGACGATAACCAAAGCGAAGCAAAGCGCACTTAGCGGTGGATATAAGGCAGGATGACGTTTGGGCGTTCTTTGCCCAAGCGGCGTCATGACTTATATCACGCCGCGTTGCTTTGCGCAGCTCGCCGATCACCAAAACCCCTTAGCCATCAAGCAGCTTGCTTGGTCACTAAGGGGCTTTTTCTGCGCCAATTTTCAATATTCACAATTGTAAATACTTTTCTCACGCCCTTGCTTGCAACTTAAGCGAGTGCTTACTTTTCGGCAATATTGATTGTTTTCTGCAAGCGTGGCCGGTATAATCGTAGTAGTGTTTTTTCAGTGAGAGGGGTAACGTATGGCAGCGGGTTTCTACTACATCATCTTTAATCCAGCAGCAGGGTCTGGTACCGCGATCGACACGTTCAAGAAGATCCGCCAGACTTTAGACGAGCGCCAGATCCAATATGAGATCCAAGTGTCACGCTATTCCGGCCACGCCGTGCAATTGGCGAAGCAAATCGGCAGCTTCAATCAAGTGCCAGACGCTGTGATCTTGGTGATCGGCGGTGATGGCACCTTGAATCAAGCCATCACCGGCTTGCGCGATTCCGCGCATCCTGACATGCCAGTCGGCTACATCCCGGCAGGCTCAGGCAACGACTTTGCCCGCGGCATCGGCTTATCTCAAGATCCGCTAAAGGCTTTAGAACAAGTATTGGCCGCCGATCATGCCGTTACTTTCGACGTAGGCCATTACACCGAGAAAACGCGCGGAGAATCTGGTTATTTTGTCAACAACATCGGCGTTGGTTTTGACGCGGCGGTGGTGGCCGCCACCAACCGCAGCCGCTTTAAGCGGGTGTTAAATCGCCTGCACATGGGCTCTTTGGCGTATATGGTTGGGGTGTTAGGCGTCTTCTTCTCTCGGCGCCCCTTCCCTGTCACCGTGTATGCAGAAGGCAAGCGCACTTATATCCAACGCGCCTTCTTGGTCACCACCACCAACCACCCGTATTTTGGCGGCGGCGTGCGGATCTTGCCTGGCGCCGACCCTACTGACGGGAAGCTGGATCTGATCGTGGTGGAACACCTTAACGTGCCTTATTTCCTGTTCTTGGTGGTTCAGCTGTTGTTAGGGCGCCACACGCGTTACAAGCGCGTGCATGTGTTTGAAACCAATCGCTTGGAACTGCAAACCCCGTCACTTGAGTTCGGGCAGATGGATGGTGAAGAGCTCGGCATTCGGCCGTACGAACTTAGTTTTCACGTGGAACACCAACGTTTCTGGTTTAAACTATAAAAAAAGTCCTCAACATCAGATCATCATCTGGTGTTGAGGACTATTTAGGTTATTGCAGATCAAAGGATACAGTACCGAAGAACTTATCAAACTTTGCTTCGTAGTGACCTTTTTGTGCATGTGGCGGCAGCAAGAACGTCCCACTGGATACCTTGGTGCCAGCCGGGAAATCATGGCCTTGGGCGGCCAACTTCTCCACCAGCCACTTCAGCGAGTTCAATGGGTTGCCTAAGACTTCAGAACTGCTGCCATGCGCCAGTTCTTTGCCATCAAGGGACAAGGTCGCATTAACGGTGGCAAGCGCATCGACAGAAAGCTGGGCCTTAGTTGCTGGGGCATAAACCACGCGACCGGCCACGGCAGAATCAGAAACGACCAAGTACTTGTCCAATGCTGGGAACCAATCAGCGAAGCGGCAATCAGGCAGCTCTACGGCGCCGGAAACGTTGCACTTAGCCAGCAATTCTTCAACTGAATCAGTCGGCTTCAAGGCTTCTTTGGCTTCAAACATCAATTCAACTTCCAACAACGGATCCATCAAATCGGACAATGGCAGCTTGGCACCGGATTTCAGCCAGCTGGAAGCCAACTCGACGCCATAGAATGGTGAATCTGAATCAAACATCTTTTGGGTTTGTTCTGAAGTCAATGAAACTTTGTAGCCGCCAACTTTTTCGTTTTGCAACGCGGTGTTAGCCCATTGCACGCGATAAGCACTGTCGTAATCGGTGACGCGGTCTTTGTAATCAGCCATCTTCAACGGTTGATGGTTCTTGCGAGCTTCGTATAATTCTTTAGCAACTTGTGCTTCTTTATCAGTGGTCTTAGTCATTGTCATCATAATAATAGCCTCCATTGGCATTGCCAAAAGTATTTTTCACACAAAGTATTCAATAAGGTGAGTGGTCGCGGTCGCTGCAGTCGACATAAAAATGCGCCTCATCGAATCAATTGATTCGACGGGGCGCATTCTGCGCGGTACCACCCGTATTTCTGACGCATTAAGCGCCACTTAGCACGTACAGCAGAACGTCACACCGGCCAAGCGGACTCCTGCGATACGCCGGCGCGTTAGTGGGCGCCAACCAGTACCGCTACATATCACGATACAACTCAGAGGTGATCGGTCAAATGCGTGGGCAGGTCCCCTTCCATCATGCGGGACTCGCTGACTGTCGGTGCATCGACACATCCTCTTCAACGTTTGGTTCTTTGTGTTGTGATTAATATAGTCTCATTTAATGAGAACGTCAAGGGATAATGCCATTATTTTCTAATTTATTCCACAGACGAGATATAGGCACCACACCATGTCCGGTTCAAACACCTTGCGAATCATGGTTTGATCTTCAACCATATCTGCCGAAGCAATGGTATATCGGTACCCAACCGCTTTAAAATCGGCATATGCCGCGGCTTTGCTGCCGGCATAAAACACCTCATAGTCGCCGACTTGGCTGTGCCGCAACAAATTGGCTGTGGCTGGATGGATGATCGCCGCATCTTCAGTGTACAGCGGATTCTCCAGCAGACACATCGGCTTTAACGGTCGATGAAACAAGTTCACCAACTGTAAGCGGTCGCTATATTCATAACACAACTCCCGCCAGCCGAAATCCGCACGCTGGCTTTGATACGCCGCCGGCACCAAGAAGTGGTCCCCCACCAGATCCGGCAGTTGGGCGATGATCTCATCAAAATTATCATGCAACACGATTGTTGGCGCCACAACACCTGGAATATGCGTCGCCGCAGCGTAACTATCTGTGCTGGTCGGACCAAGGGTATGGATCTTCATTGACTCGTGCCTCCTAAGGCATCATGCCGAAAATCCCGCATGCGCCATTGAGCCAAGCACATGCGGGAAAATCAAATATCGTTTGTGCCCGAGCCGCCAAACACCGATCGATCAGAAATAATCACTGAAGTAAGGCTCTTCCATCGGGATGATGCTTTCAAGCGTCTTCAAGGCCGCTTTAGACGCATGCAGGCGCTCGATGCGGGCCAGATACGACGGCCGGCGGTAACTCATCAACATCGTCGTCAGGGTTTGAATATCTAACGTGACTTCCTCACCCACTGGCCGATCGGTGATTTCAGCTTCACCATGCTCATCAAACCACACGCCAAAAGTCTGATTATTCCATTCAGCCAACGGGTCGCTGACGACAAAATGCAGCGGTGCACCGGCTTCGGCAAACGGATACTCCTTCAAGAACTCCGCCACATCAACGATGCGCGCCATGTAATACGGGTGGATGGTTTGTTTGATATCCCCATCAGACAACAGAAAATGCAGCGGCTCATTCTTGTAAATGTTGCCGCGCACGTGCTCCACCATCGAGAAATGCGCCGACACGAAATTCCACAACCCCACCCGTGCTTCTTGGGTGTTGTACACCATTTCTTTGATGTGGAACACTTCATCAGCGATCCAATACAGCACATACCCTTGCGGCTGGTCTTGGGCATCATAATAAACCCCGGCGATGCGCTCTTCTTCATTCTCCCAGCGCCAATATTCATCCCAGTTCAATTGATCGCGCACCATAGCGCCATGGTTATGCAGCGCGTAAGTTTGATAAGTCGCGATCACATCAGGATCATCGATTTCCAAGCGTTCCACATGACCAGGCACTGGCACCGGCTTAGGCAATTGGGTATCTTTAACATCAAAGGTCAAGTGATCGGACATGATCTCCCAGCCTTTTTTGCGATAAAACGGAATCGAATATGGGTATAAATATGATAGCCACTGCTTATGTGCGCGCATGTGCTGCAAGGCGATGCGAACCAGATCATGCATCAAACCGTGGCCGGAATATTCCGGATACGTCCCGACGCCGGTTAACCCGCCCATTTGCACGAGTTTGCCATGCAAATTCACGGTACACGGGTAAATCGCCAGTTGCGAAATCAGTTGATCGTCATGAAACCACCCGATCACATCGGATTCTTCCAGTACCGGCCGCTTCGCGCGTTCCAGCTCGCCTTCTTCATAACCGGACTCTTCCACTTCTTTGGCGGTGACTTGAAAGACATATGCCAGCAGGTCATTGAACTGCTCCAAATAGTCTAGCGTCACCGGCTTGATGGTCAAGTCCTTGCGTATATTGTCGTCCATCGCCGACTTTCAACTCCTTATGTCGTTAACATTAATGCGCCGCACAATCTTCAGGCTTCACGCCGGCCATGCCGATCATCGGATCGATTTGTTGATGCAAGATCAGCTCAGCGGTCAGAATATGATCATGCGGTGCTTCATCAGTTTCTTTATTATCTAAGACCGCTGCACTGCTGTCAACTGGCATCGCCGCTTGCAAGCGCGCCACCAAAGTCGTCTTGCGGTTGTCCGCAACGGCTTGCACTGCGGTTTCAAACGCGCGCGGGTCCCCCATTAATACTAGGGATTGGCTGGCACGGGTGACGGCAGTATACAACAAGTTGCGCCGCAGCATGCGCCGGCTGGCCAAAGTCAGCGGCAAGATCACCAAATCAAATTCGCTGCCTTGGGCCTTGTGGATCGATGTGGCATAAGCCAAGGTGATCTTGGCAAAATCGCTGCGGGCATACTGCAACTCATTGCCGTCAAAATCGATCGTTAACTCATCGGTTTTCGAATCCGCTTCTTTAGCCGGGGTGATCCCGGTGACCATCCCAATTTCACCGTTAAACACATTGGCTTCGGGATTATTGACCAATTGCAAGACCTTGTCGCCGATGCGGTAGCGCTTGTCGCCAAATTGCACTTCTTTGGTACGCTCAGAGTGCTTGGGATTGACGATATCTTGCAACAAGGCATTTAGCTGATCGATGCCGGCTGCCCCGCGATACATTGGCGCCAAGACTTGCATATTACTTAACGCAAACTTAGCTTTGGCCTTGGCCACCACTTGCCCCACCACTTGCGCCAGTTGATTAGGCGGACACAAGATGAAACTGCGATCTGGTTTAGGCGCTTGCCAATCTGCCGGCAGCTGACCGGCATTGATGGCATGCGCCAAGGTGATGATCGAGCTGCCATCATCTTGGCGGTGAATGTGGGTCAATTCTTGCGCCGATAAGGTTTTAGACCGCAACAAATCGGCGAAGACTTGCCCAGGCCCGACACTTGGCAGTTGGTCTTTATCCCCGACTAAGATCAAGCGGATCCCGGGATGCAGCGCCATTAACAAGGTCTTGAACAAATAGGTATCAACCATCGACATTTCATCAACGATCAACAAGCCATCAGGCAATTCTTTTGGCTCATATTCTTCTGAATCAATGTTCAAGCCTAACAAGCGGTGGATCGTGCTGGCAGGCAAGCCGGTGGTTTCAGTCATGCGCTTGGCCGCACGTCCAGTTGGCGCCGCCAGCATAATGGGAAAAGGCTTGTCTTTATCATTGTATTTGTTGATATCCAACGACAAGTCGTTGAGCTCGGCATAAGTGCGCACAATGCCGTTGACCACCGTCGTTTTGCCAGTCCCTGGCCCGCCAGTTAAGGCAAAGATGCCGTTTTGCATGGCAGCGGCGATGGCGGCTTTTTGCGTGTCATCATAAGTGATGGCTTCGGCCTTTTGCACCGCCTTGATGGCTTTGTTCAAAGTCTTCGCTTCTGGGGCGTCGACAGCTTGTTGCAGCTGTTTGAGGCGATTGGCAATGGCGACTTCCGCGTCAAATAAGCGCTTGGGATACACGCGTTGTTCTTCGGCGATCAGCTTGTTGGCATGCGTCAGCGCCACGACGGCATCGGCGACTTTGTCAGGGGCGATTTCGGTGTTGCGCGCATCTTCGAGCATGCCGATGGTGGCATTCAATAAGTCAGGCAGTGCCACATAGGTGTCGCCTTCGCCTTCCGTCAAGGTATTGACAGTTTCCATCACCGCCCCTTGCAAGCGGATCGGCGCGTCGAAAGCCACATGCATCCGCGACGCGATCGCATCGGCGCGCTTGAAGCCGATGCCGTCAACATCGGCGATCAGCCGATAAGGGTTCTCTTCGATCACTTGCAGCGCATCGGTTTCGTATAATTGAAAGATCTTGGCGGCCATGTTGGCGGTGAAACCATAATCGTTCAAGCCGATAATCACCTGCTCCATGCCCATGTTGGCTTTGAGGTTATCGACCAAGACTTTCTGGCGCTCGGCTTTAAGATGCAGCGGCGTCAAGACGCTGGGGTCTTTTAAGATCTTCTCAATGGCAGTCAAACCTAGCTCGTCAACGATCCGCGTGGCGGTTTTCTCGCCAACGCCAGGAAACTTGTCCGAACTCAAATAGCCGATCAGCCCAGATTTGCTGCTGGGCTTTTCGACTTGATAATTATCGGCAGCAAACTGCTGCCCATATTTAGGATGGTTCACCACATGACCGACGAAGCGGTACACTTCATCTTCTTTGACGTCGCCAAAACTGCCGGTCACCACGATTTCCGCCTCAGGCCAAGTGATGTTGGTGGCAGTAATGGTGATCAGCAAGATCTTGAAGAAGTTATTCGGGTTCTGAAAGAAAATGCTTTTGACCCGACCAGTGACGGTTTGTGGCTCATTTGCCATCAGTCTGCTCCTGATGCAGCAAGTACCCGGCGATGTCGCGCACCTGGTTGGCTTTGTGATCGTAGCCGTCTGGGTCTAAGCGCTTGGCTTCATCCAGATACTTGCTGCCGTCAACACCTTGGCCTGCCAGTGCCATGCCGTAAGTGAAATAAACCTGGGCATTCTTGGTGCGCAACTGGTTTTCAAGGGCCGCTGCAGCATCTTTGAAGGCGCCGATGCCAAGCAGCAGCTCCGCACACAACAGCGCGGCGTCTAAGCGATGCGGGGCTTGTTCATGGGCCGTCAAGGCATAAGCCAACGCGCGGTTGGGATCTTCTGCTTGCTGATAGCTCAAAGCAATCATATAAGTGGCGTCTTGAGCGATGGCCCCGTCTTTATCCAGCAGCTGTTTAAAGTATTGCACCGCCAGTTTGAAATTGCCTTGGCGATATTGCAACAAGCCGAAGTTGTACACCAACTCGCCGTCGTCTGGAAACAGCCCAATGGCTTGCATCAACAACTGCGTGGCTTCGTCATAAGCTTGAATGGCGATCAACATTGTCGCTAACGTCGCATAGCGCTTCGGGTCTTTGGGATCGTCATCAATGGCTTGCACCGCTTCATGAATGGCACCGTCATGGTCACCATGGTTGAAGCGTGAGATCATATTTTGTTTAGGCATGTGCGGGACTCCTTTCAGATGGTGTCGGTTGGGTCAAGTTTCTTGGTCAAATATTCAGTGTCATTCCACTTCACGAGTTTGAATGGCAAATGCGGCCCATGGGCTTCTAAAATCGTCACTGAACTGTTGGTCAAACCGCCCATTTTGCGCATGTCTTTGATTGGCGTGCCCAGCAGGCTTTGGATCAGCGCCACTAACGCTGCACCATGACTGACAAATAACAGATTAGCTTGGCCAGTGTGGTCTTTGGCCACTGCGTCTAACACCACCGGCTGCATGCGCGCGATCAACTCTGGGAAAGATTCGCCGGCGATTGCCGTGGGATCGTAATCTGCTGGCGCGACGCGAAATGCATGCAGTTCTTTGGGATAGCGCTTGGCCACGTCTGCGAATTTCATCCCTTCCATCTTGCCGAGATTGAATTCGCGCATCCCCACGGTTGTCGTTGTTGGGATCTGCTGATCAAGGTCGGCCAACAAGGTCTTGGCCGTGGTTTGCGCACGCGGCAGCGGGCTGACATAACAATGGGCGAAGTGCGTCTTGGCCAGAAACCCTGCCAGCTGATGGATCTGGGTATAGCTTTCTGCAAGCAGCGGCGAATCGCCGTTAGCGCCTTGATAGCGCCCTTCCAAATTCCATTGCGTCTTGCCATGTCGAACAAAATATAATCGCGTCACAAGTAGTCCCCCTTGAATGTTACTTCTTATTATCGCGATTTCTTGCCGCAAATTCAACCTGGTGCGACGTATAATATAGGCAAAAGACAGGGGGGACACTAACAGTAATCGAAAATGTAGCATAATGTGTTAATTTGTAGCACTTAGTCGTTCCGCAGTAATCAAGTGGAAGGCAGAATGACCAAGTGCTGCGAAATGATAAACTCGTGAAAAATCACTGACTGGTGGATGGACAGATGATGATGGTTTTCATCATGTCTTGACAGAATGGTTTCATCTTCATTTGCTATGATATCCATAAGTAGTTTGGAGGTGAAAATATGTTAAGAACGCACAAGATCCGGTGCTACCCGAACGCGACGATGCTTCGCGTATTGGAGCAAGCATGTGCTTATCGCCGCTATTGCTACAACCAAGCGCTTGCCACATGGAACGAGATGTATGACGCGTCACTCGTGCTGGCAGATAAGACTGCGCAGCCTAACGAACGTAAAGTCCGCAATGAATTAGTTAACAACAAAGCAGACTGGCAATACAATCGTTCCGCGCGGATCTTGCAATTGGCGGTGCATGATTTAGCACAGGCTTGGGCAAATTTCTTTAACCCGGAAATGCCAGACCATCGTAAGCCACGGTTTAAGTCAAAGAAGCGCAGCCGATGCGGTTTTAAGACCGATCGGGCCACCATCGTAAATGGTAAGTTGCGGTTGGATAAGCCGCAGGGCTACCTTGACCGTTGGTATGATATCCGATTGGCTGAAACACCGCGATGGCAGGGGACTGTTAAACTCACTGCCATTGTCAAAGAAGCAGATGGCTATTACGCTTGCTTAAGCATCGACGTAAACCAGCCTGATCCGTTGCCGGAAAGCCAACATGTGTGTGGCGTTGATGCCAATATTGGCAAATTCATTTATAACGACGGTGAGGCAATGTCTGCCATCCACGTGTTGACCGAGCAACTGGTCAGTTTATATAACCGAGTGTCCTTGTACCAGCGGCGGCTCGCCCGCAAACGTCAGGCGAATCCCAAGCACTTTCGCTCTAACAACTACCGCACAACGAAAACCAAGTTGCAGCGGACCTATCAGAAAGTGACACGGATTCAAAATGATCTCTTGCAGAAGTTCACGACGATGTTGGTGAAGACTAACGGCACGCTTGCCATTGAAGACTTAGACGTCAAGCATATGAAGATGAACAGGCGACTGGCGAAGAACTTACACCGCTCGTTGTTTGGACGCTTCAAACTGCTGATGAAGGACAAGGTGCAATGGTATGGTCGTCAGCTGGTTATAGTCGATCATTTCTATCCAAGCACACAACGGTGCAGTCGTTGCGGTTTGGTGAAAACCGGCGATGATAAGCTGACCTTGGCAGGCAACGCCTTTCACGGCACGAAACATCACGAGTTTCATTGTTACGGCTGCGGCGCTCAACTCGAGCGCGACGAGAATGCCGCACAGAATTTGATTCAATACGCTCAGGGGCAGGCTATGTCCTAAAGGTTCAAGAGCCAGTCAATGTTGCTAGGTAGATACCGACGTAAGAATACTGGTGTTAACGGGACCGAATAAAATACTGAATGTACAACTAAGAAAGGAAAAATATAATCCTTTACTAGTGCCATTAGACATTCTTCCACATTTTATATAGCAGGTATTCGCATGGAAGACTTTACATTCTATAACCCCACCGATATTCGCTTCGGTGATTACATCGACGACCAGCTTGCCGACACCTTGGCCCAATTCGGTTCCAAGGTATTATTGGTCACTGGCGGCCAATCGATCCACCGCTCAGGTTTATACGAGCGCGTGATGAAGTTGCTGGCCGACTTTGACGTGACGGAATTGGCTGGCGTTGAACCCAACCCCAAAATCGCCTCAGTGCGCCAAGGTGTCAAGCTTGCGCAAGATCGCGATGTGATCTTGGCAGTAGGCGGCGGATCGGTGATCGATTGTGCCAAGGTGATCGCCACTGCCGCACACTATGCTGGAGACGCTTGGGACATTGTTGCCGATCGCGACTTGGCGCAACGTCAAACCATGCTGCCGCTGGTGGATATCGTGACTTTGGCGGCCACTGGTACTGAAATGAACATCAATGCCGTGATCTCTGATCCTGAGCGCAACTTGAAAGTCGGTGCACGCTGCCCGCATGGCCCCAATGTCTCCTTCTTGGATCCAAGCTTGACCACCACGGTGCCGGCTTACCAAACCGCTGCCGGATCAATGGACATTTTCTCCCACTTGTGTGAACAATACTTCGATCGCGGATTGCCTAATGATGTCAGCCAAGGCATGATCGAAGGCGTGATGCGCGCCGTCGTCAAATACACGCCAATCGCGATTTCGCAGCCGGATGATCTGGCAGCGCGGCGCAACTTGATGTGGGCAGCCACTACCGCCTTAAATGGGATGCTTGGGGCCGGCACCAAGAACCATTGGTCAAATCATCCGATGGAACATCAGCTTTCTGCGTTCTATGATGTCACCCACGGCGTCGGCTTAGGTATTCTTACCCCGCGCTGGATGCAATATTGCCTCGACCATGATGCCACCACAGCTGAGTGGTTTGCCCGCTTTGGTCAGCGCGTGTTTGACCTGCCAGCCATTGGCACGCTCACGCAGCAAGCCCAAGCGGCAATCGATCGCACCTATGCCTGGATCACCAGCCTCGGCTTTGGCATGACTTTGCCAGCCATTGGCATCAAAGACACCACGCATTATGCCGAAATGGCCAAAGGCGCCGCAGCCGGCGGGACCTTGAACGGCTTTGTGCCATTAGACGCGGCGGCGGTTGAAGAAATTTATCAAGCCAGCACCACCGACGGCTTGCACTAAAAAAATCAGGCCTGCCAGTTCCTTCAGTACGAAGGAGCTGGCAGGCCTTTTTGCTGGTCAATTCGTGATTTTATGCAACAAACGCAACGGGCGCTTGCTGCCGTAGATGATGATCACCGCGCAAGCCACATAGACCATCACCCAAAACATTGTGCCGGATAATAACAGCTGATTATCCCCAGTCGGCAGCCCCTTGGTACCATGGATCGCCACGGCGATAAAATCCAAGCTGAAGTGAAAACTCATCGGCGCCAACAACGTGCCGCTGCGCGCATACATCGCCGCCAACATCATCCCCATGGCGGCGGCTTGCATGATTTGAATCGCGGTCATGAAGGCGGATTGATGGGTCAGATTGATCAAATGCAAGCTGCCAAACAACACCGCTGACACCAGCATTGCCGCGCCTAAATTATGCCAACGCTTCAGCAACTGACCAAACACGACTCCGCGAAACAATAATTCTTCTGTGGCAGCGGCCACGATCCCTGTCGCCACCCCGGCAATGACCCGCTGGCTGCCTGCAACATGCCAAGTGGTCGCTGCAATCACCAGCCAAAATATCAACAAAGCCGCCATGGTACCCCAGCGCATCCGCGTGTAAAACACCTGCTGATGCACCAGCCACCAGCTTAACGCGATGATCACCAGCAACTCGATGACCTTATAAAGCACCAAGTGTGGCAAATATGCCAAATGCAAGCGCCCGACCAGCAAGCTGACGCCAAACTCACCAATGACCAGCTCCAACACTAAGAACAATGCGAGGCGCAAGCCCCAAGGCAGTTTATGCATGATCTCTCCAATCACAAGCTTTTTTTTCTTAGTGTAGCACACTAGGCTGAATATCGCCGCCAAAGCGGGGCAAGATACACCACCAGCACAAACGCCGCCAGCACCAATAAAAACAAACTCAGCATGGACCGGCTGGCCATGATCAAGGTACAGACCCCAGTTAACATCCAGAAGCTGACCCACCAAAGACTGTTCCAATAGTGAAATAAGCGAATCGCATTCAATGTGATCATGCCGCTGATCACCAGCATCGGCACTGAAATCGGCAGCGAAATTGGATCACCTGCAACTGCCCATGCATATCCGATCGTCGCAAACACCACATCAGCGATGATGAAGGTCACGACGATCCGCTTGGTTCTTTGCTTGGGGTGGTCAAAGTCATGATCGCGCAACAGCCAGTTGGTGACCAACACCACCAGCGGCGCTCCTAACGACAATAAATCACTGAGCACCCACGCCGCCGGCAAATGGCCAAGCAAGCCGTTGGCAACAAACATCGCGGCAAAAACTGTCACCCATGGCCACCACAAATCAAAATACTGCCACCCGCTGCGCTTCGGCAATTCTTGCAAGATCTGTTGAGCAGCCAGTTTTGGCGTATCACCAAAGTATTCAACAGCCGTTTTGCTCGAAGCTTTGGCTGCTTGGAAACCTTCCAACAAGTCATGGATCACATCTTCAATGGCACCCGGATCAACGCTTAATTTCGAGCGCAGATACTTCACCAAAGCGCGCATGTACGCGGCATCTTCGCCTTTCAGGCTGCGCAGCTGCTGATCATTGTCTGCTTTCATGAACGTCCCCCTTGACGAGCGTGCAAGTGTTTCACGTCTCGGCCATATGCCAAAACCGCACTCAGCAGCACCACCCCTGTCAGCGGCCAATGCACCCATGCCGGTGCCGCAATGGTACTGACCAGTACACATGCGGCGCACAGCCCCCAAGTCACCAGCCAATACCAGCCGCTGCCATTGCAGCCGGCAGCAATCGCCCATGCAGCTAACAAGATCACCGCTACCGCCAGCGCCCACTTCGGGATTTGCTGGTTCTCACCGAGTTTGGCACTGAGCCAAAACAATCCAACGTAACCGGCCACGATGCCCAAACAGCCTAAACCCATGTTGCGCTGGGTGCGGCGGCTTAAGCGGTTGAAGGCCATCCCCCGAAAACCCCAGATGGCCAATAAGACTACCGTTGGAATCACCAAGAATGATAAATCGTCAACCGTCCAACGAAACGGCCAGCGCAGCAAGCCGCTGATGAAGAAGAATGCCCCTAACAGCGCAACCCAAGGCTGCAACGCGGTGGCGTACTGCCGCAAATGCCGGTTAGGTAATTCATGCAGAATCGCATCGGCGGCTTGTTGCGGATCAGCGCTGAAATGCTGCTTTGCGCTTTGGCCGACGGTGATGGCGGTGATCACGTCATCCAACAAATCGGCAATCACATCTTCTACAGCATCAGGGTCTTTAGTTAAGGCAGTGCGTAAGTATTGGATCAACGTTTCCATATAGACGTGATCCAGTCCGTGAATCGTTGCCAACTTGCAATCATTTGCTTGATGCATCATGATGCCCCACTCCTTACTTCATCCTGTTAGGCAATCATCTACCCCTCAGATCACCTGATATTGCGAATCATTTGTGGCGTGCTGTTTACGCAGCAGCCTGTCTAGCGGCCACAATGTCACGGATCATCCTTTAGCAAGGCAATCAGCAAAAGTGTTGCTTGCGCGATTACCCATAGCCAAGCAAAATTGGGTGCTGCGTGTAAGACATTTAACGATAGACATAACCAACTGCCTGCCCAACAAATCCGCACCAGCCACGGCCCGACATTGATCAACGAGGTGATGATCATGACCGCGCATCCAATAATCAGCCAATTAGGCGACATGACGGTACGGCCAACATGGACGGCGAATAATTCACCAGCATAGCAAAACACCAGCCACGCTGCCAGCGCCAACAAACGGTTGCGCCACACTGACCAGCCGCCTTCACGGAAGCGGTTACCACGCAGCATATACCAAACCACACTGAAGCCGACATACCAAGTCAGCGCTTTGAGGTCCGCCCATCGCCACAGCATCGGCGAGCGCATGATCCCGGCAAAACTCACCAGCAACAGCCATAAATTGATGTTCACCTGCGCCAAATGCAGCCACTGTCGCAGTGTGCGATTAGGCAGTTCGGTTAAAATTGCATCAGCAGCTTGATGTGGGGTATTGCCAAAATGAGTTGCGGCACTGATGCCATGTAGATGCGCCTGCTCGACGCCATCGACCAAGTCCTCAATTACCGCCTGCACCGCTTGTGGATCTTTAACGAACGCCCCGCTTAAATAGTCGACCAAAGTCTCCATGTATTCACGATCATCATCATATGCGCGGATCCGCTGGTCATAGCGAAGTTTCATTATCGTCGCCCTCCGTCAGCTTGCCCATGGCTTGGACCAACTGTCGCCAACTCGGCAAGAATTCAGCAATGGCAGTAAGCCCTGCTTGAGTCAAATGATAGTATTTGCGATCAGCGCCATGCGGCATTTTGTGCCGCTCGGCTTTGATCACGCCGTTTTTTTGCATCTTGAGCAATAAGGGATACACTGTGCCTTCTGGAATATCACCAAAACCAAGGTCGGCCAAGGTACTTTGAATCGCATAGCCATAAGTCTCACCGCGCGCAATGATCAACAATAACGCGCCTTCCAGGGTGCCCTTCAACATTTGTGACGGGATCTTCGCCATTGACATTCACCTACCTTGCAAAGCAAAGTATACTCGCCATACCTTGTTTTGCAAAGTATTAATTCAAAAAAATCGTGATGCCGTTTCGCATCACGATAAAATAACAAATTATAGAAAAAACGAACATTTGAGATTAGCTGAATGGGTATACTGAGTATTGGAAATGCAAACTTTATGCCGTTGATTCCACTGTGAAGGCCAGGTGTTGCGTAGGCGCGTGGGGCAAGCAACGGTCAGGCCGTGAAACGATCAGCACAGCAAGACAAGCGGGCTTTGCTTGGCTTACTGTACTGATCGCGGCAAGAATTTAGACGTGCAAGTAAGCGAAGCGAACGCACGGCTAAATTCTTAGGCGTAAAACGCGCGTTCTTGGCGCGGTTGGAGCCGGCCGCACCGCCTGCGCCGTTGTTTGCCTCGCGCACCGAAGCAATACCTGGCCGGGCAGCCCAATGCACGCCTTATATCCACCGCTAAGTGCGCTTTGCTTTGCTCTGGTCTTCGTCGAGCGCCGCAAAGCAACGCGGGTGCAATTAGCTACGCCCCCGTTCTCGCGGCAAGATGCGCCGCAAGCACGAGGGCTAGGCTAATTGACCCGCTAAATACGCTTTGCTTGGCTCTGGGTTCTTCGTCGAGCGCCGCAAAGCAACGCGGCGTGATATAAGCCGTGACGCCGCTTGGGCATAAACCACCCAAACGTCATCCCGTCTTATATCCACCGCTAAATGCGCTTTGCTTTACTCTGGTTAGACGTACTCCAGCACTTTGGCGTCGTTATAGGCGATATCAATGGTACCGCCGCCGTAGCACTCGTCACCATTGTATAACACCACCGCTTGGCCTGGGGTGATGGCACGAACTGGCTCGTCGAATACGATATGCGCGTTGTCGCCATCTAAATGCACCGTCACACCAACATCAGCTTGGCGATAGCGGAACTTCGCCGTGCAATGGAAGTCTTGTGCAGGCGCGCTGCCGGTAAAGAAGCTCATGCCCGTAGCGTCCAAAGCAGTGGCCATCAAATGTGGATTGTTGAAGCCTTGGCCGACGTAAAGAATATTCTTGGCTAAGTTCTTGCCCACCACGAACCATGGCTCGGAATTCTCGGAGTTGCCGCCGATGCCTAAGCCGCCGCGTTGGCCGATGGTGTAATACATCAAGCCGTCGTGTTGGCCTTTGACCTCACCGTCAACGGTCATCATCTGCCCAGGCTGGGCTGGCAGATAAGTGGACAGGAACTGCTTGAAGTTGCGCTCGCCGATGAAGCAGATTCCAGTGGAATCTTTCTTCTTGGCTGTGGCCAAACCGTACTCTTCGGCAATGGCGCGGACCTCAGGCTTTTGCAGGTGGCCGATTGGGAACAAAGACTTCTTCAATTGATCTTGAGATAACTGGCTCAAGAAGTAAGTCTGATCCTTGTTGCCATCAGCGCCGCGCAACATGTGCACGATGCCATTCTCGTCGGTAGTCGTTTGGGCGTAGTGGCCCATGGCGATGTAATCCGCATCCAGCTCTTCAGCGTAGTCCAAGAAAGCCTTGAACTTCACTTCCTTGTTGCACATCACGTCAGGATTAGGCGTGCGGCCGGCTTTGTACTCGTCTAAGA
The DNA here is from genome assembly GCF_042847315.1 of Lacticaseibacillus jixiensis. Taxonomy (NCBI): domain Bacteria; kingdom Bacillati; phylum Bacillota; class Bacilli; order Lactobacillales; family Lactobacillaceae; genus Lacticaseibacillus; species Lacticaseibacillus jixiensis. The sequence goes on along the minus strand of NZ_BAAFPR010000011.1, from coordinate 43,586 downwards.
AGTACTGGAACACGCGGTCCCAATATTCCTTCTCGAAGTTCACCGAGTAATAGGGAATGCCGATTTCAGCCGCAACTTTAGCGACGTCTTCGTAATCCTCAGTGGCGGTACATACGCCATATTCGTCAGTATCGTCCCAGTTTTTCATGAAGACGCCGACGACATCATAACCTTGCTGCTTCAGGAGCAAGGCGGTGACACTTGAGTCGACCCCGCCAGACATCCCCACCACAACGCGGGTGTTGCTGTTATCCATGTAATTCACCATCATTTCATCAGATTGCTGAAAGCTTTGATTTGAAGGTCAAGATTCCAGTAACTTTCATTATAACAATATTCGTAAGCAATGCAATGCTGGGCAAAAGTAAGTGTGCCAATATTCTCGTTGTTTTATAATAAATTTTTCGATATACTAATCTCTTATAGAAGAACTAATAATCTAGGTGCGGAGGCCAGACGCATGTCCGGTGGGATGATCGGCGTTTCATACGCCACAACGCTTTTGTTCAGTATATTCTTAGCTTGGGGAATGACGTCCCTTTTGTATTGGGTCAATGATCGGGCCTTATCACCTTTCATTGTCAAACACCGCGCATGGATCGTTCGCGTGGCTGGTTTGTTGTATCTGGCTGTGCTGTATCTCTTGCAAGATATGCAATATCGCATCGACCCGCAGATGCAAGTCTTTGGCTTGCACTGGCCGTTCTTAAACTTGATGTTAGTCAGCTTGTATGTCATTGCGGTGCGCACTGGCGATTGGGTCACGATCAGCTTAGAAGCACTATGTTGTTTGGTCTATTTGTGGTATTACGCGCAGCCTTTCACGCTGGCAGTCGGTGGCGCCTACTTGGTTTGGGTCTTGGTGTTGTGCGGCTTGATCGTCAAACGCCAAGTTATCCAAGCACGGCGAATCTGGGATTATCTGGGGATGGCGGTGCTTGGCATCACAGGCATCGGCGGCATTTATTGCTCACTGCCGCGGCAATTTGATCCTTGGTGGTGGCTGCGTGAAGTCAGTGCCTATGTGATCTTGAGTTTGGCAGTAGATTTCTATGTGCGCTTGACGGTTTCTGCTGATGCACACACCGCCGAATTGCAGCGCGTCGCCGCCTATGATCAAATGACTGCCACGGCGGTTTATGCCGGCGATCAAACCGACATGGCCAACTTATTTAACTTAGCAACGAAATCGCAACAGCCTTTAGTGATCGCCGCCATCGACGTTGACCGCTTCAGTGCCTTCAATCAGCGCTATGGCTACTTGGCCGGCAATATCGTCTTATTGTCGATTGTCGACACGATCCAAGCAATTTTGCATCAATCCAACGTGACGGCGCGCTTGTACCGCGCTGGCGGTGAAGAATTTACCCTTGGTTTCTTAGGTGTCACCACCAAAGAGGCTGCGGCGATCGTCTCGGATTGCTTGACGCAAGTCGCCAAGACCCATTTCCCAGTGCATGGCGGCTTTGCGACGTTGACCTTGTCTGCAGGGCTGACCACGCGACATCAAGAAGACATCAGCATCAATTCGGCTTTAGCCCGCGCTGATGACAACTTGCGCCTCAGCAAACAGCGCGGCCGCAACCAAATGGCCGGCAGCGGCGTCGTTGAGCATACCACCAGCGTCAAGTTGACGTATTTTGCCCAGCCGATCATTGAACAAATTGATGATACTTCGCAGACTTGGGGCGCTGAACTCCTGTTGCGCAAGCAAGATGGCGACCAATGGCACCTGCCGGAGCGCTTCGATATCCATGTCGAACAGCAAATTTCTTTGATTGCCTCGGTACTGCAAGTCAGCCACTTGATCCGGGTGACGATCAATCTCACCTTGGCGCAATTCTCCGATACCAACATTGCCGATGCCTTGGCCGGTTTCGCCACTGCCGATTACGGCCCCAAGCATCTGATCGTTGAAATCACCACGGTGCCGGATCTGGCCACGATCCGCCGCGTCACCGCAATTTATCGCAGTGCCAATGTAGCAGTCTTTATCGATGATGTCGGTTCAGATAACTCCTACGAATTGGTCCAACAGATTCTGCCGTATATCGATGGCGTGAAGTTTGCCATGCAGAACTTGCGGCGGCACGAATCGATCAATCGCATCAAAGAACGCGTCACCTTCTGGGCGCATACCGCGCAACAAGCCGGCATCGACTTCATTCTAGAAGGCGTCGAAGCCCAAGGCGATGTCACCTTTGCCAAGTCATTGGCGATCAAGCATTACCAAGGCTATTACTTCGGCAAACCTGCTTTGCCAAGATAAAAAATTCCTCCAAAGCTAGTCAGCTGAGGAGGAATTTTTTTCGATCAGGCTTCGACGATCACGTCGCGGTCGATCAATTCTGTGATGATGTAATTATATTGTTCAACGTTATCTGCCGTCTTGTCAGACTTGAAGATATCCACGGCTTTCAAGCCGTTGCCAGTCGTGACGCCCATTTGAAAGGCGGACAAATCGGCTTTGAACGTGATGCGCAGCTTGTTGGCTGCAGTGAATGGTGAGTTTGGATCAAGTGAGCGTTCCAATTGGAAGTTGCCGTTCTTGGTTTTGACAAACCCCAGATCCATCAAGGTGTAACGCTTAACGCCGGATGAAATCGCGTAAGTCTTCGGTGCGCCAAGCGGCTTGCTGGTACTTGCTAATGCCATATGCTTCCCCTCCGTTATCAGAATCTTATAGCTCTATTCTACCACGTCCAGGCTACTTGCGGTGCGCATGTAAGCGCTTGGCGATCTTGATCAGCGCCTTTGTGAAAGCGGCGACGTCTGCTTGGGTGGTGTAAGTGCCGAAACTGATCCGAATCGACTCGCCGATGCGCGGCGAATCCTCGCCGAACATGGCGATCAGCACATGCGAAGGCTCCAGTGACCCAGCGGTACAAGCCGAACCGCCTGACACAGCAAAGCCAGCCAGATCCAAATTCGTTTGCAAGGCATAAGTCGACAAACCTTTGAGCCATAAGTTCAGCACATGATTAACATTGTTATCCAAGCTGCCGTTTAGTGCATATGGCACGCCAGCTTCGTCTAAACCGGCCATGATTTGCTGTTTGTATTGCAAGAAGGTCGCTTGCTTGTGGGCTTTGACTGCAGGGGTCAATAATTCAACGGCTTTGGCAAAGCCGGCGATCCCGGCAACATTCTCCGTCCCGGCCCGGCGCTTCTTCTCTTGTTCGCCGCCGCGCATGAACGGATGGATCATTAACTTCGGCGCACGATACAAGAACCCGACGCCTTTAGGCCCGTTGATCTTGTGGGCTGATGTCGATAAAAGATCCACATGCAAGGCTTTGACATCGATGTCCAACAAACCATACGCTTGGGTGGCGTCAGTATGAAATACCGCTTGGTGATCAACTAAGCGCTCGCCAATTTCTGCAATCGGCATCCGCGAGCCGACTTCGTTGTTGCCCATCATGATCGACACCAAAATCGTGTCATCGTCTAATGCCGCATCAAAGTCTGCCAAATCGATTACGCCAGCTTCATTAACTGGCAGATACGTGACGGTGAAACCTTCTTCTTCCAGCTCTTTAAGCGGCTGCAAAACGCTAGGATGTTCAATAGCTGTGGTGATGATGTGCTTGCCTTTGTCAGCAAATTCATATGCCACTTGTTTGATGGCAGTGTTGTTGCTTTCCGTTGCCCCACTGGTAAAAATGATCTCGTCAGGCAAGGCGTTGATGGAATCAGCGATGACCTTGCGGCTGTTATCCAACACCGTGTGCGCCGCGCGGCCAAAATAATGCGTCGAACTGGCATTGCCAAAATCATTGCGCATTTGCTCAGTCATCGCATCGATCACTGCCGGCGCCATCGGGGTGGTAGCCGCATTATCTAAATAAACGTGTTGCATAAGGCACTTCCTTCTTAAGCCAGTTGGTGAATGTAAGCTAATAACATGGCAGCTGAGCGCTTGCCGGCATCCACGATGAATTCGTCGAACGATTGGCCGGCGTTTTCGTCGCCAACATCGCTCATCGCCCGGATCACCACAAACGGTACGCCAAATTGAGTGGCCACTTGGCCGATCGCCGCCCCTTCCATTTCCGCAGCCAACGCATCAGGATAGATGCTTAGAATGCGGGCAGTCGCATCGGCGCTGGCGATAAATTGATCACCGGAAACGATCAAGCCCTTTTGCGTATGCAAATCAACACTGTGGGCCGCTTGGGCGATAGCATCAACCAACTTGGTATCAGCGACAAATTTTTGCGGCTGTTGCGGTAATTGGCCCATCACATATCCAAAGGCCGTGGCGTCAGCATCGTGATAAGCCACCGCGGTAGATAACACGATATCGCCGACATGCAAGCCTTGGCCAATGCCGCCGGCTGATCCGGTATTGATCACGACATCAGGCGCAAACTTCTCCAACAAGATCGCACAAGTCATGCCCATTTGCACTTTACCAATGCCGGATTCGACCAGCGTCACTTCAACGCCTGAAATCGTGCCGTGGTAATAAGTCTGATTGGCCACCTTGGTTGTGGTTTGTTCTTGCAGTTGTGCTAACAATGCGCGCAGTTCTTCTTCCATCGCGCAGATAACGCCCAATTTCATGAGAATTCTCCTTTATTCACGATCCAAGCTAAAGCACCTGGACCACTTGCGGTTTCAACAACGTATTCTAGTTTACACTTACGAAGGGTTAGTCGCAATCACACCAAGAACAAAACCAGCGCCACAATGATCAACAAGCCGATCACAATGCCAATGGCCCAATTGAGCTTCTTCTTTAAGCTGTTGACCTTCTTGTAAGTCACTTCATCAAAGCGCCCGCTTGCCGGTTGGGTGCGCTTAGCGCGATGTTGTTCTGCGGCATATTCACGCTCAACTTGTTGCCGCTTGCGGTCGCGCGCTTCTGCAGTACTGGCGGCGTGTTTTTGCGCTTGGCGATAGGCTTTGCGCGTCTTAGGTTCAGTGTCTGGCATTTTGTTGTCCTTTCAGTTGCGCATTGGCCCACAACACCACGGCTAATTGCGACTTGGCATCCACGATCAGCCGCTTATCCACTTGGGCTTGGGCTTCTTCAAGCGTCAGCCACTGCGCGCGGACGAACTCACCAACGTCTTGAGGCCGCTTATGGGTAAGGGTGGTTAAATCAGTGGCCATAAATAAATGACAGCGCGCATCAGAAAAGCCTGCCGCTTGATAGAAATCAGCCGCTTCATGCCAATTGGCTGCGCTTAAACCGGCTTCTTCATTCAACTCGCGCTTGGCACACATCAATGGCGATTCTTGCGCTTCAATGCGCACAGCTGGCACTTCTAACGTTTCTTGGCCTAAGGGGGTGCGCCATTGCCGGACAAACAACGCCTTGGCGCCATCAATTGCCAACACGCCGGATGATCCGCTAGTATGTACCACTTCGCGCAAGGCGCTGGTATCGTCGGCAAGGGCGACGGTTTGCCGCTGCAACGTCAAGATCTTGCCTTCATATAAGTTTTCTGTTTTGATCAAGCGCTCCATCATGCCACCTCCATCGCTATCATACCAAGCTAAACCTGCTGTGCACAACAAATTAAGGTTTCTTTTACCAAACTCAATCCCAAGGCCGATATTGACTAGGCCGTTCTATGGTAAACTATGGTCATAAAGCGTTTAGGAAGTGAACCAGGTGAAAAAAACAACACACCGTATCCGCTGGTGGCGCGTCCTTGTATGGGCGCTTGGTGGCTTTGCCATCGGTGTGATCACTCAGCATATCGGCATTGCCGTGTTTATCGCCATCGTCTTTGCATTCGCGCGCTTCGTCGGCGAACTGTCTCGGCCCAAGCCGCCAGTCACCGAAACTACCCCGCCGCTTAGTGCCGCGATGGCTGAACACTACCAAGCTTCTGGACTGGACGACAGCGAAGTTGAATTGTTCCGCAAAACCATGGACGACGCAGCCGACGCGATCCAGACTTTTGAAGACATCATCAATCGGGTGCCGAAGCTTAAATCCGTTGCCGTAAACGCCGATTTGGTGGCAGTTTTGCACGCTTATTTCAAGGCGATCGTCAACAATCCCAAACAAATGGGTGCAGCGGGGCATTTTATCTATGAGCAGCTGCCTAACCTGGTGCGCATCGCGCAGAAGTATGAGGCGATCACCCATCATGAAGTGAAGACTGAAGACACTTATGATGTGTTGACCACCGCGGCGAACACAATGGCTGACTTGGCGCGAGCGATTCGCGATGACTACGCCAACTTCGTGGAAACCGATATCGATGCCTTAGAAGCTGACATCAACCTTGCCAAGAAACAGATCCCTCAAGCCACCCAAACCGTGCAGCATCCGGTAGACCCCGCTTTTGCCGAGGATAAATCACGCGTTAAGGAGAAAATTCAATGAGCGAAGAACAATCTACTGATAACAACTTGGTATCCGACTTACTTTCAAATCCCTTCGGCACCACCGACACACCTGCTGCAGCGCCTCAACCAGAAGCTGCTCAAACCCCTGCCGGTTTGACCCCTGAACAAGAAACGCAAGCGAAGCAATTGGCCTCTCAAATCGATGTCAAATCTCCAGAAGCGGTGATGAGTTACGGCGCCAACGCCCAAAAGCAGCTCGGCCAGTTCTCGCAAACCATGCTCAACAAGGTGCAATCACAAGACACCGGGGCTGTTGGCGATGCTTTGACCAGCTTGATGGCGCGCTTGAATGAAGCCAACCCTGACGAGCTGCGGGCCGAAGACAATAATGTCTTCAAGAAGATCTTCGGCAAGGTACGCCGTTCGATTTTTGAAATCACTGCCAAGTATCAGAAAATCGGCGCGCAAATCGACTCCATCGCCAGCCGCTTGGAGAAAGAAGAACAAGGCTTGTTGACAGACAACAAGATGCTTGAAGAATTATACGGGCAAAACAAAGCCTATTTCGATGCGTTAAACATCTACATTGCCGCAGCCAAGTTCAAGCTGCAAGAACTTGAAGCCACCACGATCCCAGAAGCCATGGCCAAAGCCCAAGCCTCAGGCGATCAAATGCAAGTGCAAGAAGTCAACGACCTCAAGCAGTTCCAAACACGGCTGGAAAAGCGCGCCTATGACTTGGAATTGGCGCGCCAAATCACCTTGCAACAAGCCCCGCAAATCCGCTTGATCCAAAACACCAACCAAGCGCTGGCTGAGAAGATCCAAGCTTCCGTGAACACCGCCATTCCGCTGTGGAAGAACCAAGTGGCCATTGCCTTGACCTTGCTGCGGCAAAAAGACGCCGTTACCGCTCAGCGCCAAGTGTCTGAAACCACCAATGACTTGTTGAAGAAAAACGCTGCGTTGTTGAAGACGTCGGCGATCGAAACCGCCCGCGAGAACGAACGCGGCGTGGTCGATATCGAAACCCTCACCCAGACGCAAAACGACTTGGTGGAAACCTTGCAACAGACTTTGCAGATCCAACAAGAAGGCCGCACCAAGCGCCAAGCCGCCGAGCAAGAACTTTCCAATATGGAAAACGAACTCAAGAACCACTTGCTGGATTACACCAAAGGCAAGATGTAACAAACAGCCCCGCTACCGATTTGGTAGCGGGGCTGTTTTCGGTTCACAAGGCCGGGTAGGTGTCGCTGCGCAGCGTGGGGCAAACGGCGGCGCAGGCAGTGCGGCCGGCTCCAACCGCGCAAAGAACGCGCGTTTTGCGCCTAAGTTCAAAGCCAAGCGCTCGCTTCGCTCACCTGCTTGTCTTTGAACTTGCCGCGATCAGCCCTGCGAGCCAAGCACAACCCGCTTGTCTCACAGGGCTGATCGTTTCACGGCCTGACCGCCGTTTGCCCCACACCGCTCCGCGGCACCTGCCCTACGCTATCCGCATTCGTTAAGAATACAACTCGACCAACATTTGCTTGCCATACCTTGGATACTAAAACGACTTCTGGGCGGACGAGATCCACTTGGTACCAGAAGCAAAGTGACAGGGCAAAGTTAACGCCTGCGGTCCATCACTCTACTCCGTTTCTCATTATCTGCTGTATTTGTTTCAGCTTCGAAGGCAAGCTTCCTTAGGCCACGCGGCGATTTTGCCACATGCGATATGCGGTTAAGCCAAAGGCGATCACACACAAGCCGATGGCCGCTTCAAAGGCCACATGCATCCCCGAGATAAATAACGGATCGTTGCCAGTCGGATAAGTGGTCATTTTGCGGCCGGCGGTGTGGCTCATGGACGCAAACAGCGTGGTCGTGGCTGCAGAGATCCCCACGACCATTCCCAAATTGCGCGCCAAAGCATTCAACCCGCCGGCGATGCCAAGGTCTTGCGGCGCAACGGCAGACATGATGATCGTGTTGTTGGGCGACTGGAACACCCCGTTGCCAAACCCGTTAATGGCAATGACCAACGCGATCATCACCAAGCTGGAATCTAAGTGCCACAGCGTATAGCCGATTTGCGCAGCTAAAATCGCCGCCAGCCCCACCAGCGTCAACAAATACGGTCCGATCTTATCTGACAAGCTGCCTGATAACGGCGCAATGATCACTTGCACGATGGGAAACACCATCATCAAATACCCGGCATGCGTCGCTGAATAGCCGCGCGCATTCTCCAAATAAAACGGCGTGATCACATTGGAGAAGAAGTTGGTCACAAAGATCATGAAGCCGCACAACAGTGAAATGGTGAATTCTTGATTGCTGAACAACTTGAAAGAAACCAGCGGTGCCAAGATCTTCCGCTCGACAGCGACAAACACCGCCAAGAACCCCACCGCCACCACAAACAAGGCAATGATGTAAGGTTTGGCGAAGCCAGCTTCTTGGCCCAACGATACCGCCAAGAAAAACGGCACGATTGCGGCAACATAACTGCCAAAACCAGCCCAATCGATGGGTGCTTTGCTGACGTGCAAGTCTTTAGGCAGCACATAATGGCCCACGATAATGGTGATGATCCCAATGGGAATATTGATCCAGAAAATATATCCCCAAGGCAGCGCCCCTAGGATCAAGCCGCCGATGCCAGGTCCGGCAATGGACCCAACCGCCACAAACGAGCCGATCAAACCCAGGGCTTTGCCGCGCTCTTGCTGCGGGAAAATCTCGGTGATGATGCCGTTGTTGTTGGCCATGGTCATGGACGCGCCAAGGGCTTGCGTCACTCGCGCAAATAATAGCAAATAGAAACTATGATTAAAACCCGCCAACAATGAGCCGAACACAAATAAGCCGGTGCCGATGCGAAAGACGCGAATCTTGCCGATGGCGTCGCCAAGCTTACCCATCAATAACAACAAGGCACAAATAACAATCAGATAAATCGACACCACCCATTCCGCTTGATTCATGGGGATGTGGAGATCTTTGGCCATTACCGGCAAGGCGATGTTGACGATGGAAGCATCCAAGGTCGACATGATGGTAAACATGCCTACCGCAGTGATGATCCACCAGCGATGTTTCTGGACCAGCGGATTGTTGACGTAATCTTGCACAGTTTGTGCCTCCTTTTTTCAGAAAACTCCCGGGTTATATTATACCCCGTATACCAAATGATTACATGCCTTACACGATCATTACATTCGCCAAGCAATGTCTTTACATTGGTTTGGTATCGTGAATGTACTATGGAAAGGATGATCGTCATGAAGAAACGTTATCTGATCGCCGCGCTTTGCGCTGTGGCGCTGGTTTGCGGATTCGGCTACCATTACGTCTTTGCCCAAACGCCTCACCTCACCGTTGCCGGGGCGACGTCAATCAGCCCGTTGATCAAATCTAATGCCACTGTCACAGTTAAAGGCGGCGGCAGCCAGGCGGGGCTGATCGCTGTGAATAAAGGCGAAGTCACCATTGGGGCAAGCGATGTGTTCACCAACTCGCGGGCCTTAGTCGACCACCCTTTGGCCGTCGACGGGATTGCTGTGATCGTGGGCAGCCACACCGGGGTAACCAATTTGACTTCAGCGCAGCTGGCAGGGATCTTTACCGGTCAGTATCACAATTGGCAAGCAGTTGGCGGCAACGACTTGCCAATCACCGTACTTGACCGCACAACCGGTTCTGGTACCCGTGAGAACTTCACTACCTTGGCGTTAAACGGCCAAACGCCGCAAGCTGCCAAACGCGTTGCCACCAGCAATTTGATGCGCCGGACCGTTGCGGCAACACCTGGCGCCATTGGTTATTTGGCCAGCTCGATGGTCCGTGAAAACACGCGCGTTGTCAAACTCAACGGCCAAGCGCCAACCGAAGCCAATATCACCACCAACGCTTATCCCTTATGGGCGTATCTGCACTTATACACCAAAGGCGCGCCTGATTATGCCACCGCCAAGCAAATCGCCGCTTGGCAAGCAAACACCGCTGCGATTCGCGCAGCCCACATGATCCCGCTTAAGGCCATGCAAGTGGCCCGCACCAAAGACGGGATGCTGGAAGACACGCATTAGCCGCAAAAGGCCTGCGCAACCGTTTTGGTTGGCAGGCCATTTTTGGTGATGATAAATTTCCAGTCGTCATTATTGCAAATGCAGCTTCCGGCGGATGGCGGCGATCCGGCTGCCGAACAAATCATCAGCCAAGCGCCATTTTAATACCAACCACGCATATACCGCAGCGCCTGCTCCAGCAGCCAAGAACAACACCGGAATCGCAGTGATCTTGCGCACCCCGCCGAGCAAAGCATCCAAACCGGCGGTAATGGCACTGGCCACAGCAAACATCACCAACGCACAGGCCAGCAGTTGCGTCACCGAACGGCCCAAAGTCGACCAATCCAAGTCATATTCCCGATCTAAGGCTCCAAGCATCAGCACCACGGTCACCATAAATCCGCATGCCGTTGCCAACAGCGGGCCGAAACTTCTGGTGAAATACACCGCAGGCAGCTGCAACAACAGCTTGACCGCTAAGCCGATCAGGAAATATTTGATTGCTTGTCGATTCTGGTACAAGCCTTGCATCGTCGCCGCCAGGATCGTAAACAGCCCTAAGATCACGGCAATATAGGCATTGACGATCAACATCGCCACGCCAAGCGAATCGTCTGAATAAAACAAGGCATATAACGGCCGGGCCACTGCCGCCATCCCTAATGCACTAGGCCACATCACCAAGAAGAACAACCGCAAGATGTTCTCGATTTGATGCGCCACCGCATGCTTATCACCGCGCGTGAATGCGCCGGCTAGCAGCGGAATGGCTGTGGCCGCCATCGCCGAGGCCAATGACACAATGATCATGATCAACTTGTTGGTATTAAAGGCAAACAAGCCGTATAAGTATTCGATTTGCGACTGCGACACCACAAAGAAGTGCGCCAGAAATTCCGGAAAGCTGTATTGATCAAAGAACTGGTACAACACCGTGCCGGCATCCAAAATGATAAACGGTACCGACTGATGTAACACTTCACTTAACAGCTGGCGAGTCGGCGCTGGTTGAATCGTTGCCGGACGGGCAAATTCAGCGTGTCGGCGGAAGTAAACCCCAATCAAATAAATCAGCGCCAACACTGCCCCGACAAAGGCCGCAAATGTCGATTGCGCCACGGCTTGGACATAATCACCTGAGCCGGCTTGCATGATCAAATATGTCACACCAAGCATGTATACCACGCGCGCCAGTTGTTCCAAAAGCTGCGAAATCGCACTTGGCGCCATTTCGGCAAAGCCTTGGAAATACCCGCGCAAGATGCTCATCGGCGGGATCAGCAGCAACGGCCACACCAGCGCATGCAAAATCGGCAACATCCGCGGATCCACACGGCCATTCTGCATGGCTAATACTGGCGCCAGGAAGTATAAAGCCGCGGCACTGATGATACCTAAGGCGATCATCATCAACATCGAACGATGGAACAGCTTCTTGGCCGAACCATAATCGTCTACCGCCAAATAATGCGCGACTTGTTTGGAAACGGCACTGGGGATGCCGGCGGTAGAAACGATCAGAAACAGCGAATAGATATTGTAGCCTCGGGCAAACAATGCGTTGGCGGCATTCCAATGCCCGCCCATCCACATCACCCAAGGGATCACATAAATCGCCCCGAGCACCCGCGAGATAATGCTCCCGGCGGTCATCCACGCAGAACCGGTGACTAAAGCTTTCTGCGCGTTGTCTTCATCTGCGATAAGCACTACCCCCAATCGTAACTTCCATTATACGACACCAAATGGCGGCTTGCGAATGAACAGTGAATCTTAGCGTTTTCTTTATGCGCATTGGCGTTGTCGTCGAGCTGCGCAAAGCAACGCGGGTGCAATTAGTTACGCCTCCGTACTCGCGGCAAAGTACGCCGCAAGCACGAGGGCTAAGCTAATTGACCCGCTAAATTCGCTTTGCTTCGCTCTGGGGTCTTCGTCGAGCTGCGCAAAGCAAGGCGATCGCGGATAAGTCATCCCGATCCAATGGCACAAACCGCCATCGGCTCAGGCTGCCTTATCCACATCGCTAAAACCCGCTTTGCTTCGCTCTGGTTTTTTTCGTCGAGCTCCGCAAAGCAACGCGGCGTTAGATAAGTCGTGACGCCAATTGGGCAAAGAACGCCCAAATGTCATCCCACCTTATATCCACCGCTAAATGCGGGCTGCTCCGCTCTGGTATACAAAAAGACGCCGCCAAACCTTTACGGTTCAGCGGCGCCAATTCAGATTAGGCTTCTGGTTTAACGACGCTGACGTTAGCGGCTTGTGGGCCGCGGGCGCCTTCGACGATCACGAACTTCACTGTTTCACCAGGCGTGAGGCTTTGATGGCCGCTGCCTTGGATCGCAGAGAAATGGACGAACACATCTGGCTGCTCTGGGATCTCGATAAACCCAAAGCCTTTTTCTTCGTTGTAGTTCTTTACGCGTCCTAACATATTAGCCCTCGAATTGAAAATCTGCTTTAGCAGTTTCTGGGAAGTTCTCAGCAACAATACCGGCACAACGTTCACAGAAATGCGGATAACGGCTGTCGGCACCAACAGTCGTGGTGGTCATGCGGCAACGTTCACAAACTTCGCCTTCGGCATGGGCCACGCTGATGCGCACACCTTCGATGTCTTGCGCGTCAGCTGGTGCTTCAGCAGCGTCTTTGACCGTAAAGTCGCTGACGATCAACAACTGAGCCACATCGGCATCTAAGCCTTGCAACAAGTCAGCTAAGGCCTGGTCGGCATAAACCGTGACATGCGCTTCCAGCGATTTGCCGATGACTTTAGCATCACGGGCGACTTCTAAGGCCTTTTGGACCTTCTCACGGAAAGCCATGAAGGCAGGCCACTGCGCTTTGAGTTCATCTTGGTTGGAGTAAGCGCCAGCTTCTGGGAAGTCAGCCAAAGCCGCGAACTTGCGCTCTTGGTTCAACAATGGCCAGATCTCTTCGGCAGTGAAGGACAAGACTGGTGTCAATAATTCAACGATGCTGACCAATGCCTTGTACATCACGGTTTGCATGCGGCGACGGGCTTGTGAGCGTTCGCCTTCGATGTACACGACATCTTTGGCGAAGTCCAGGTAGAAGGCACTCATGTCGGTGGTCAAGAAACCAGTGATGGTCTTAATGACCGTGGCAAAATCATAGGCTTCATAAGCCGCGCGGACGGTTTTGACCACTTGGCTCAAACGCACCAGCATATATTGATCAACGGCACCTAATTGCGCGTAACCCACGGCATCAGCGGCTTCGTTGTAATCACTGGTGTTGGCCAGCATAAAGCGCAGGGTGTTGCGGATCTTGCGGTAAGTTTCAGAAGTATGGGCAAAGTTGTCCATGGAGACTTTCATATCAGAGCTGGAATCCACAGAAGCGACCCACAGCCGAATGATTTCTGCGCCAAATTGCTTCTCAACTGTGTCAGGCACGATGGTGTTGCCCAAAGACTTGGACATCTTGCGGCCTTCGCCATCCAAAGTAAAGCCTTGCGACAAGACTTGCTTGTAAGGCGCGGTACCAAAGTTAGCGACACTGGTGATCAAACTGGAGTTGAACCAGCCGCGGTATTGATCGGAACCTTCCATGTACATGTCAGTGGGATAATTCAATTCCGGCCGCAACTTCGCGACTCCAGCCCAGCTGGAACCAGAATCGAACCACACATCCATGATGTCGGTTTCTTTGGTGAACTCGCCATTTGGTGAATGTTCGTTGGTGTAACCTTCTGGCAATAAGTCTTTGGCTTCACGATCAAACCACACACTGGAGCCATACTTGCCGAACAATTCAGCAACATGCTCGATAGTGGCTTGTTCGATGATCGGCGTACCGTCTTCAGCGTAGAAAATCGGCAAAGGCACACCCCAAGCCCGCTGACGCGAAATGACCCAGTCGCCGCGATCGCGGATCATGTTGTGCAGGCGCGTTTTGCCCCAATCTGGGAAGAACTTCACTTGATCGATTGCATCCAAGATGTCTTGGCGGAAGGAATCAACAGAAGCAAACCATTGCGTGGTGGCCCGGTAGATCACCGGCTTCTTGGTCCGCCAGTCATGCGGATAACTATGGATGAAGAAGTCCAGCTTCAACAGCGCGTTGGCTTCAGTCAAGGCCTTGGTGACCATGCGGTTGGCATCGTCATAGAAGACCCCTTCAAAACCTGGCGCATCTTTGGTCATGAAGCCTTTCTCATCGACCACAGAATAAACCGGCAAGCCGTATTTGACACCGACTTTGTAGTCATCTTCACCATGACCAGGTGCGGTGTGGACCAAACCGGTACCAGCATCTAACGTGACATGATCGGCTTCCATCACCAAGCTGGTGCGATCATACAACGGGTGCTTGGCAGTCATGCGATCCAATTCAGTCCCAGGGAAGGTCTTGAGCACATCGTAATCGCTCCAGCCTAACGTCTCAGCGACTTGCGGCAGCATTTCGCTGGCCACAACGTACTTCTTGTCGCCAACTTGCACTTGGGCGTATTCAAAGCGCGGGTTAACCGCGATGCCTAAGTTGGCCGGAATGGTCCAAGGCGTCGTGGTCCAAATAATGAAGTAAGTATCATCATCCAGTAAGTCTTTGCCATCAACGACTTTAAAGGCCACATAAATGGACGGTGACTTCACGTCATGGTATTCAACTTCGGCTTCAGCCAAAGTCGATTCAGAACTCCATGACCAATAAACCGGCTTTAAGCCGTGGTAAATGTAGCCTTTTTCTGCCATACGGCCAAAGACGCGAATTTCTTCGGCTTCAAATTCCGGCAACAAGGTGATATAAGGATGTTCCCAATCGCCTAAGACGCCTAAGCGCTTGAAGTCGGTGCGCTGCTTGTCGATTTCTTTCATGGCAAACTGGCGGCACATTTCGCGATAGTCGACCATCGACATTTCCTTGCGCTTGACGCCTTTTTTGGCCAATTGTTGTTCGATTGGCAAGCCATGCGTATCCCAGCCAGGGACATATGGGGCGCGGAAGCCAGCCATGGACTTGGAACGCACGATGATATCTTTAGTGACCTTGTTTAAGGCGTGGCCCATGTGGATATTACCATTGGCAAACGGAGGGCCATCATGCAACACAAACGTTGGCTTGCCTTCATTTAACTTCTGGCGTTCTTCATAAACATGGTTTTCATACCAAGCATCTAAGAGCTTGGGTTCTTTATTAGGCAAACCGGCGCGCATCTTGAATGGCGTCTTGCCTAAATTCAGGGTCTCTTTGACCTTCATTAGGATTCCTTCTTTCTTGGGACCAAACAAAAAATCCCGCCCTATCAATAGGACGAGATCATCGTGGTACCACCTAAGTTCAAAAGCAAAAACATGCTTTCCTCTAAACCGGTTAACGGCGGCGCCGGCCTAAGCTGTGATCGCCTAGGCAACTGACGGACTGATACCTTGCATGCGGCTACCCTCGAGCTTGCACCATCCTCGAGTCGCTTTGATCGCCTACACACAAGACGCGTGTCCATACGTTATTGGGCAGTGTCTGAAGCATCATCATCGGCTTCTTGTGGGAAAATGATCTCCGTATAGCCGGTGTCGTCTTCAGGTTCTGTTGCTTCTGAGTTTACTGGTGCAGATGGGGCGTTGTCAAGAGGTGTTTGCTGATTATTTGCTGGATCTAACACTTCAGGTGCCTGATCAGAGCTAGACAACAACTCTTTCCACTCTGGACTCTTGACGACTTCCAGTTGGGATTCCAGCATCACTTGCAAACGCTGTCTGAAGACGCGCGTTTGCCGCTTAAGGTCTTCGGTTTCCACGGTGATCTTCTTGGCCTTCTCGCTGGCGTCGCCGACGATGCGGTTGGCCTTATCAGTGGAGCTGGTCAACAAGTCTTGCGCGTTCTTTTCGGCTTGTTGTTGAATCAAGTCGGCTTCTTGCTCGGCGTTGGCCTTGACTTTGTCGGCTGCTTCTTGGGCAACGATGATGCTTTGGTTCAAGGCGTCTTTGAGGTCAGTGAAGTACTTGACCTTCTCATCGGCGTCAGCCAATTTCTTGTTTAAGTCTTCATTGTCTTTCAACAAAGCTGTGTAGTCTTTGATGATTTGACTTAAGAAGTCGTTGACCTGATCTTGATCATACCCGCGCA
The DNA here is from genome assembly GCF_042847315.1 of Lacticaseibacillus jixiensis. Lineage (NCBI taxonomy): Bacteria > Bacillati > Bacillota > Bacilli > Lactobacillales > Lactobacillaceae > Lacticaseibacillus > Lacticaseibacillus jixiensis. The sequence goes on along the minus strand of NZ_BAAFPR010000011.1, from coordinate 27,126 downwards.
TGCGGACATTGAATTCTTTATTATGAATATCCAGTGGGCTCAATGCCATTATACTGCCTCCTGTTTACTTATGTATCACCGAAAAGCGGACCCGCAACTTATCTTTCTTGGTACTGCCTAACACTTCATCGACTCGCAAGCGGCCATAGCCGCGGACTGACACAATGTCGTGTACCGCAAGTTCGCCATCTGGGCGATCTTGGGTGGCAAAGTTCAACCGCACATGGCTGTGTTCGACCAATTCCTTCGCCCGTGTGCGCGAAATGCTGAACACATGTGCCACCACAGCGTCCAATCGCAGCGACGCCACAGTGGTTTGCATGCTTTCCCAATCGTCTTGCGGGGTAACGGCGGCACTTAAGTCAACTGGCTCAAAGCGCACGCTGATGCGGCCGATCTTGGTGACATTCTGTTGCACCCAATCGCTCATTGAAGCAGTCACCACCACTTGCCAAACCTCAGCTTGGTTCAAGATATCGCCAAACATCGCCCGTTCGACCCCGGCATTTGCCAGCGTCCCTAAGATATGCGAATGATCAAGTTCGGCAAATTTCTGCGGATAATTGATCTGCAACAACGCCAGCTCATAGTCGGAATCTTCTGGCACAAAATAATCCGGGGCCAATAAAATCCGCTTGCGTTCAGCGCCAGCGACACCGCCAAATTGATGCACAGCGACGCCATCGAAGCTTGCGGCCAAAACTTCGGTGATATATTGCTGCCGCGGATCAAGAAACGGCGAAAGCCACGGCCGATACTCAGTGGTGGCAATACTCAAGGCTTCTTGAATCGAATCGATGAACGGCTGTTCATCTTTGCGAAAATGCTGATAAACGTTATCCATAAGCTCATGCCAACCAGCTTACCAGGTTGAAATACACGATATCGATGAATTTCTCAAACAAATACAACACCGCCCAAGCGGCGATCGGCGACAGATCGACGCCTACGATCGGCGGGATGAAGCGCTGAAACCATCCCAAAAACGGTTGCACGATGCGGCCGAGAAAGCGGCCCAACGCGCTGTCATACGCTCCTGGGAACCAAGACATCAACACGTATACGGTCATTGCGATTCCATACAAGTAAATCGCGTAGTAAATGATTCGCCATACCCAGTAAACTACAGTAAGTAACACTGGCAGCCCCCTATTCCGTCATTTGCAAGTCGAAGTCATTACCTAAACTATCCGCCAACAACCCATCAATGGCAAAGTTGGCCGGCGTCACTAAGAAGATCTGTTCGCCAACGCGCCGAATCTCGCCATTGATGGCATACACCACCCCGGTGAGAAAATCCACGATTCGCGTTGCCGAATCCGCCTCGATACGGTCAAAGTTCACCACCACCGCCTTGTTATTCAACAAGTGGGTACCGATTTCCTTGGCATCAGAGTAGATCCGCGGTTCATAAACGACGATCTTCGCTTGTTGTGCTACTGGATTGTTCATCGCTACCACCTTATTGCCAGCAAAACTCGGCTTGCTTTGTGCCGTGGACTTTGCTTGAGGCTGACTGGTTGCTGATTGGGTTGGCGTTGGTTGCGGCTCGTCATCTTCCGCGTCCATTGCGAAGAACGAGCCTAGCTTACTGCTAAATTTCTCAAATGCCATCACGCATTCCTCCTTTGTCACGCGGGATCATTGCTTAAAAAACTTTTGCGTCTGCAGCTTAGCAATGAGATTGCGTGTAAGCCGTGACGCCGCTTGGGCAAAATACGCCCAAATGTCATCCCGTCTTACACACATCGCTAAGTTCGGGCTGCTCCGCTCTGGGTTTCTTCGTCGAGCTGCGTGGCGCATCGCGGGTGCGGCTAGCTACGCTGTCGTACTCGAGGCAAAACCCGCCTCAAGTACAACAGCTAGGCTACCCGACCCACTCAAGCGCGCCACTCCGCCCTGGGGTTCTTCGTCGAGCTGCGCAAAGCAACGCGGCGTGAGATAAGTCGTGACGCCGCCAAGGCACAAACCGCCTTTGCGTCATCCCGCCTTATCTCCACCGCTAAACCCGCTTTGCTCCGCTCTGGGGTTCGTCGAGCTGCGCAGTCCAACGCGATCGCGTGTAAGCCGTGCCGCCGCTTGGGCAAAATACGCCCAAACGTCATCCCGTCTTACACACATCGCTAAGTTCGGACTGCTCCGCTCTGGGGTTCTTCGTCGAGCTGCGCAGTCCAACGCGATTGCGTGTAAGCCGTGCCGCCGCTTGGGCAAAATACGCCCAAACGTCATCCCGTCTTATACACATCGCTAAGTTCGGACTGCTCCGCTCTGGGTTTCTTAACTGCGGCGGCGCTTGAAGAATGGTGGCTGATCGTCTTTGTCAGGATCGTCTTGACCGGTTGGTTGGCTTTCGAAGATGTCAAAATCGGTTTTCTTGACGTTATCAAAGTTCGTCCGAGGCGCAGCTTGTTCTTCATGCTTGGTTGGTTCGCGACGCAGATCCCATTTAGAGAATGGGTCGTCGTCGTTGGCAGCAGCAGGTTCTGCCGGCTTCGTTGTTGCACTAGACTTAGCAGCAGCGGCACGAGCCGAACGTTGTTGACCCGCATCAGTGGCATCGATGCCAGTGGCCACAACCGTCACCACAACAGAATCGCCGAGGTCTTCGTTGATGGAAGTCCCGAAGATGATGTTGACGTCGTTGCTTGCGGCTTGGGCCACGATTTCAGAAGCGTCTTGGGCTTCAAACAAGCTCAAGTCCGGGCCGCCGGTGATGTTTAACAAGACCTGCTTGGCGCCGGCAATCGAAACTTCCAGCAATGGCGAAGAAATCGCCTTTTTGGTGGCTTCGATCGTGCGGTTTTCGCCATTGGCAGTACCGATGCCCATTAAAGCGGAACCTTGGTTGGCCATGACTGTCTTCACATCAGCAAAGTCCAAGTTGACAAAACCTGGGCTGGTGATCAAATCAGAGATACCTTGCACACCTTGGCGCAACACGTTGTCAGCAGCATGGAAGGCTTCCATCATCGGCGTCTTCTTGTCGACAATTTCAAGCAGGCGGTTGTTGGCAATAATGACCAGCGTGTCAACATGCTCCTTCAAGTTTGCAATGCCTTCTGCGGCGTTCTTGGCGCGGCGCGGGCCTTCAAAAGTGAACGGCCGCGTCACGACGCCAACCGTCAAAGCACCCATGTCCTTGGCAATCTTAGCCACCACTGGCGCAGCGCCGGTACCAGTACCGCCGCCCATGCCGCAGGTGACAAAGATCATATCGGCGCCTTTAAGCGCTTCTTGGATCTGTTCTTCGCTTTCCTCGGCGGCTTTTTGGCCGATTTCAGGCGTTGCGCCGGCACCAAGGCCGCGGGTCAGCTTGTTGCCCAACTGGATCTTGGTTTCTGCGTTTGAGTTTGATAAAGCTTGCACATCGGTGTTTGCGGCGATAAATTCCACGCCTTTGACATCTTCTTGGATCATGCGGTTGACTGCGTTACCGCCAGCACCGCCGACGCCGATCACCTTGATCGCTGCGCCAGTATCGTTTTGTGCGTCTAATGAAAATTCCATGGGTATGCCTCCTAATGTGACGTTTTATTCAAAGAAGTTGCCGAAGAAGCGGCGCAGTGCTGACGGCTTCTTCTCTTCAGGTTCAGTCGGTTCTGGCTCAGGCGTTGAGGCCTTAGCTTGCGGTTTAGGCGCACTCGGCGCAGCTTGTGCGCCGAGCGGCAAGACACTGGCCACCAATAAATCGATATCGGTTAAATGCGCAGCGTATTGGATCAACCCCAAAGCTTGCGTGAAGGCCGGATGGCGCAGGCCCATTTCGCGAGGAATGAAGACGCGCACCGGCCGTTCGAAAATGTCTTGCGCCAAATCAACGATTCCAGGAATCGCTGTGGTGCCGCCGGTGATCACGATGCCGCCTGGCAGATCTAAGGCGTTGGCACCTTGTAAAGCGCCGTTTAACCGCTTAAAGATCTGACCCAAACGCGCTTCAATGATTTCAGACAAATACTTCTCGGAAATCATCACCGGTTCGGTTTTACCCACCACTGTGACTGGGAAAGTCTGGTCTTCATGGGTAGCCAGGGAATCGGCATTGCCATAATCGCGCTTAAGCTTCTCAGCGTCTTTAAAGCCGGTGTTTAATACCACCGAAATATCTTTGGTGACGAATTCGCCGCCTTCTTGATCGACTGACGTGAACTTCAGCTTGTGATCGTGGATCACCGCAGCAGTACTTTGCCCGCCGCCGATATCGATCAACACAGTACCGAAGTCTTGTTCCCCATCGGTCAGCGCCACTTGGGCACTGGCCAAAGGATCCACGACCACGTTGCGTACTGTCAAGCCCGCCTTGCCTAACGCCTTTAAGGTATTATGCAACACCGTCTTTGGCACGGTGAACAAGATGCCGTGCATCTCCAGACGCACGCCGATCATGCCGCGCGGGTCTTTGATGTCATCGAAACCATCAACGATAAATTCGGTTGGGGTCAATTGCAAACTTTGGCGCTCTGGCGGCAAGCTGCGCACCAAAGCGGCTTGGGCAACGGACAACACATCTTGATCGGTGATTTCTTTGGAGGCATCCCCCACGGCGATCATGCCGGTGACCGGCTCGATTTGCAACAGGTTGGCAGGGATGCCGACCACCACATTATCGATTTTAATACTTGCTTTTTCTTCTGCTTGGTTAACGGCTTGACGAATGGCGTCTACCGCCTTATCGATATCGACGATCACGCCACGGCTGAGGCCAGCGGAACGTTGACTACCTACTCCGATGATGTTCATCTGGCCTTGGATGTACTCGGCGACGATGACTTTGATCGAGGTGGTTCCGATATCAAGTCCCACATAGATGTCTTGATTTCCCATGACGTAGAACCTCCCGGACTGAAATTTTGCTCAATGAAAACGTAATACTGTTTTGATTTTACCACACTAACCCGCGGCATCTCACCTATTCCAAGCAAAGATTACCATTTTTGTAGGCTATTTTGCATATGGGGTGAAGAAAGCACCGACTTCCAGATCAACTGTGCCTTTCTTGGTGACTGAAGCCAATAATTGCGGGTAATACTTGATCTTCTTGGCCACCGTGCGCGAGTCGGCGATCACCTTGTTGCCATCGTTCATACTGATCGTGATCTGATACGGATTCGCTGCCCCGCGCGTGGCATGCACTTCAGAAACACCGCGCGCCACGGCTGGCGGGAATTCGTGCACGACTTTAGCCAGCTTGAAGGCCTCTTTAGTTGAAAACCCAGCGTAAATCGGGTAATTGTGCGTAGGCGTCTGCGTGGCGGATCGAAGCAGCGTACCGCTGGCCAATAACACATGATACCCATCTTGATGGGCCAAATACCCCAGCGGCGCATATTCTTTGACATGCAGCGTCACTTGATTGAAGGCATTAACATCCACATGCAGCTGTTGCACTTGGGGCAATTTGGCCTTTACGCGCTTGGCAACAGTGTCTTTATGCAACAGCAAGTCCAAGATCACCTGAGAACTGCCGAGCTTGCTGGCATCGATCACTGATTGCGCCGGCACCGTCGATTCACCAAGCACTTTAAGCTGGCCGACTTTGGCCAGCGGCGAGATCATATACGCCCCAGCCGCCAGCAGCACACAAAGCGGGGTCAAAAGCAGTGCCAGATTCCGCCTTCTGCGGGCATTGCGCGTGTGCGAAAGCTGCGGCAGCGGCAAGGCATGACGCTTGGCGCGGGCTTGTTTGGCCTGTTTGGCTTGATACGCCTCCCAAGGCGTTAGTGGCGAATCAGAGTGGGTCTTATGCCACCGCGCCATGGTCTCACCTCATTTCTTGTGTAATGCGATCGCCGCTTGCATCAAAGCGATCAAGCGATCAGCGGCATCTGGCACACCGAGTGCTTTGGCAGCGCGGGTCATTTCCACCAACCGCGCGTCATCTTGCATCAAGTCGATCACAGTGTCGGCAAAATGCGCATCCAGCTGTGTTTCAGGAATGACGATCGCCGCACCGTGTTTGCCTAAACTTTGGGCATTGATCATTTGATGATTGCCGGTGACGTTAGGACTGGGGATCAAAATCGCCGGCAGCCCTAACGCCGTGAGTTCCGCAATGGACGTGGCGCCGGATCTGCCGATCACCAACGACAGATCCGGCAAAATCGCCGGCATGTCGTCGATATACGGCACGACTTTGACATGATCAGGCAAGTCCGGCAATTCTGCTTTGATGTGGTCATAATGCACCCGCCCAGTGACAAACAAAGTTTGAAACCCGGCTTGGCCAAACGCCGGCAATGCTTGCACAGCAGCGTTGTTGATCATCGGTGCTCCGCGTGAGCCGCCGAAGATCAATAAGGTGCGTTTATGCGCATCCAAGCCGAAATCCACCAAGCGCTCATTAGGGCGCAGCTTGGCCACTTGCTGGGCTCGCGGGTTGCCTACCATCGCGACTTTAGCCGCTGGGAAGGCACTTTGGACTTCAGCAAAGGCAATGCCGATTTTATCGACGAAGCGCGCCAAGAATTTGTTGGTCACACCCGCCACGGAGTTCTGTTCATGGATCACCGTAGGAATGTGCAAGCGCGCCGCTTCAAACAAAATCGCACCAGACACATAACCGCCGGTGCCGACAACAACATCAGGCTTGAAGTCCTTCAAGATCTGCTTGGCTTTGCGCAGCCCTTCGACAAATTCCGTGACGGTTTTGACATTCTCTAAACTTAACGACCGCTTGAACCCTTGCAGCTCGATTGTGTCAAAAGGGATCCCGGCTTTAGGCACGATGCGGCTTTCTAAGCCGCGCTTGGTGCCGATGTATAACACCGCGTCTAATAAATCGCGTTGCTTAAGCTGTTCCAACAAGGCTAATGCTGGGTAAATATGGCCGCCGGTGCCGCCACCGCTGACGATCACACGCATCTTATTCATTCCTTTCGGCTAGCGCTTTGACCGCATCGATGAAGACATCGCCGCGGATCTCAAAGTTAGGAAACTGATCCCATGACGCCGCAGCTGGCGATAACAACACCACATCCCCTGGCTGGCTGGCCGCAAATGCCAATGGCACCGCTGACTTCACATCTTCGGTTTGTTGATAAGGGATGCCGGCGGCTTTGGCCACCGCATTCATCAATGGTGCGGTTTCACCAAAGGTCACCATTGCGCGGACATGCTTTTTGACTAACGGGATCAAGTCATCCATTGATAAATGGCGATCCAAACCGCCGGCTAACAACACCAGCGGCTGGGTGAAGGCGTTGATGGCCACGCTGGCCGCTTCAACGTTAGTGGCTTTGGAATCGTTATAGAACTTGCGCCCGGCAACGGTTTGCACATATTGAATGCGGTGCTTGACGCCGGTGAAGCGCGTCAATACCGCGACAATGGCCTCATTGCCCACGCCTTCAAGCTTAGCCGCGGCAATCGCTGCCAAAGCGTTTTCGATGTTGTGGGTGCCTGGGATCTGCATTTGATCAGCAGGCATGATCTGTTCGCCATCAAAGCACAACCAGCCGTCTTGCAAGCTGGCCCGCGCACCGGCTGCGCCTTTGCGCGAGAACGGTACAATGGTGGCTTTGGATTGTTTGGCCAGTTCATGCATTTCCGGCAGATCCCAATTCATGATGAAATAATCATCTGCGGTTTGGTTCATGGTGATGCGCATCTTAGCGGCCACGTAATGTTCTCGATCGCCATGCCAATCCAAATGTGCTTCGTAGATATTGGTCAACACGGCGACATGCGGATGCAGCGTTTGAATGCCGCACAGCTGGAAGCTGGATAATTCAGCGACAATGGTGTCATCTTTGCCGGCTTTTTGCGCCACGGCAGAAGCTGGGATCCCAATGTTGCCGGCGTCATAAGCGGTTTGGCCTTGTTCATTGAGCATCAAGCCAATTAACGTGGTGGTCGTGGTTTTACCATTGGAGCCGGTCACGGCGATCCATTGGCTGGTGGAAACTTGATAAGCCAATTCTGGTTCCGTGATGATCGGGATCTTCAACTCAAGGGCGCGCTGCACCATCGGGTTGGAATACGGGATGCCGGGGTTTTTGACCATCAATTCGAAGTGCTCATCCAACAACTCCACCGGATGATACCCGGTGATCACCTTGATGCCATCGGCTAACAGTGCTTGCGCATCTTTGTTGTCGTCAAATTTCTTCTTGTCGTTGACTGTGACTAATGCCCCTAACTTATACAACAAGCGCGCCGCGTTGACGCCGCTCATCCCTAAGCCTAAAACCAACACTTTCTTATTCTGATACTGCTTGATATCCAGCATGCCCAATTCTTCTTTCTACAGGAATAGTAATAGATAAATGCCACTTGCGATCAATCCCACCACCCAGAAGGTGATGTCCACGCGCCATTCCGACCAGCCTAACATTTCGAAATGATGGTGGATCGGACTCATCTTAAACACCCGATGACCAGTGGTTTTAAACGACACCACTTGAATAATCACACTGGCGGTTTCACAAACAAACACCAATCCGACCAAAAGCAGCGACCATTCGCGGTTCAACAGGATCGATACCGCCGCCAGCATGCCGCCTAAAGCCAAGGACCCGGTGTCGCCCATAAAGATCTGCGCCGGCTTGTGGTTAAACAACAAGAACCCGATCATTGCGCCAATGGTAACCAAGCAGATCACCAAGACATCGATGCGGCCGTCATGCGCTGCGATCACCGCATAAGTGCCAAACGCCACCATCGACAAGCCGGCCACTAAGCCGTCTAACCCGTCTGACAAGTTCACAGCGTTCGAAAAGCCTACCAGCCACACGATCGCAAAAAGTACAAAGAACCATAACGCATTGACTTCACCGACAAACGGCACACTGATGCCATGCGAGAAGCCTTCATGCAAATACGCCACCACCAAGACGATCGCCCCGATGATTTGACCCAGCAGTTTCTGCCAGGCTTTGAGGCCTTCATTCTGGTGATGAAACAGCTTCACGAAATCATCAACAAAACCTAAGATCCCGTACAACAACAAGATGAACAACGCCACCCACACCGAGGTGTCGAGTTGATGGACCCAAATTGCGGAACCGATCGCAGCGACGATGATCGCCACAATGAACACCACCCCACCCATGGTTGGGGTGCCGCTTTTCTTGGCGTGCCATTTCGGGCCTTCTTCGCGGATCATTTGGCCTTCCTTCTTGAATCGCATGTAGCCGATAAATAACGGCAACACGATCACCGTGATGGCAAATGCCGCCACCATCGGGATCAACATTTGTGCTAATTCCATGATACGCCCCTTAATGATTATTTTTGTTTGAACTGAATCGTCACCGCTTGATCGCCTAGCACTGACCCAGCCTTAAGACTTTGGGCAGTGGCATAGCCTGAGCCGGTCAAGGTGAATTGCTTGCCAGTCAACTGGGCCAATTTTAACACATCACTCTTGGCCCAGCCAGAGACGTTCGGCATGGTCATCGCCCCATTAGTCAACAAGACAACATGGGCGCTTTTAAGTGCGCTGCCGCCAGCAGTCGGCAATTGTTGCACCACCGTGGTGCCGGTACCGACTGTTGCGGCGCTAAAGCCTGCGTTGGTGAGCTTCTGCTGGGCTGTGGCCAACGCGTTATTGGTCACGTTAGGTACAGTAGCTGTTTCACTAGCCGCAGTAGCACTGCTGCCGCCATCTAAGGCTAAGGCCCGTGCCATCATCGGCTTGAAAATTTGGGCCATGATCGATTCGGCAGGTTCAGTAAGCTTTTGCGGCTGCTTCATGGCGATGTACAACACATATTTCGGATTGGACGCCGGTGCCATGCCCATCACCGAGAACACATAGTTGCTATTGCCAGTCAAGTAGCCTTTAGCGCTGGCAATTTGCGCCGTGCCAGTTTTCACCGCCAGATCCACGCCAGGCATCTTATATGCACCACCGGTACCGTATTTGGCGGTGATGACTTGGCGCATGGCAGCGATAACTGCTTTGCTGGTGGCTTTGGAAATTGGTTTGCCCACCACTTTGCGGCCGTAATTGGTGACTTTGCCGCTGCGACTGGTGATCTTCGACACCAAGCGCGGCTTGACCATGGTGCCGCCATTGGCGATCGCCGTGGCGCCTTGCAGCAGTTGCGCGGCATTGACGTCGATACTTTGACCGAAGCTGGCCATGGCTGAATCCAGATAACTGCCAAAGTCAAAGGAGCCGCTGGTTTCACCAGGCAAGGAAATGCCGGTTTGTTGGCCGAACCCAAATTTGCGCAAGTATTCAGAAAACACCGTTGCGCCCATGGTTTGTTCGATCTTGACCATCCCGACGTTACTGGAGCGCGGGAAAGCTTGGCTCAAAGGAATCGTCCCCCAATTGGTGCCGTTCATGCTGGTTGACCAATCGCGGATGGTGGTGCCGGCGATTTTCACCGAACCTGACTTGTAATAGTTGTTGGGATGATAATTGCCGCTTTGAATCGCACTGGCCAAGGTGAACATCTTCATTACCGACCCTGGTTCGTAATTATCTTCGACTAAGATATCGCGCCACATGCTGGACAACCCTTCGCCAGTCGACGGATCAAAAGTCGGTCGTTGCGACGCGGCTAAGATCTCGCCGGTTTTGGGATCTTCTAACACAGCCAACAACGACTTAGGCTGATATTTGCCGGCAACGGTAGTCATCAACGTTTCCAAATAGCTTTGCAAGCTGGTATCGATGGTCGTCGCCACTGAACCGCCGTCTTGTGCGGCTTTGGCTTTGACTTTGGATTCAGGCAATTGATAGCCATAAGCATCCACTTGCGCGCTTTTATAGCCATTCTTGCCGGTTAAGATCCTGTTAAATTGCTGCTCTAAGCCCATCACGCCAACCAGTTGATCGGTGCTTTTGGCATGCGTTGGCGCTTGCGCCAAGCCGATCACATGACTGGCAAACACGCCATTGGGATACAAACGCGCCGGACTGTCAGTGAAGTCGATGCCTGGCAGGTGTTCTTTCTGAATGGCTTGCTTCGTGGCCAGGCTTAAGCCAGTGCCGGCTTGGCCGAATTCCACCTGAAACTGATTGGTTTTAGGCGACATGATGCTTAAGATCTTGCTTTCGGCCATTGGCAGGTATTTGGCCAGGACCCGAGCGGTTTTGGCTTTGTCTTGCACATATAATTTCTTCTTGCCGTTGACATAATTGTGATCGATGATTGCAAACACTGTGTATGTATTAGAATCTTCGGCGATCACCCCACCGTCGCGGTCGTATATCGTCCCGCGCTTGGCTTTAAGCACTTGATTGGTGGCGACGACTTTCTGGCGATATTGACTGAGGTTTTGCGAGTCGACTTTACCGCCGGCGCCAACATAAAAAAAACGACAAGTAAACGCGACCAACCCGGCCAACGTCGCCAGCATCATGAAGATGCCAAACCACCGTCGATTACGGGTCGGATGTGTCGCTTTTGCCTGTCGTTTGAGAGTTTGTTTAGCCATTTACTTATTCACACGCTTAATGTTCTTTTCGATCACCGTCAGGCCATGGGCCTTCGCGAAGCTGCTGAGACGATTTGAGTTGGATAATTCACCGATGGTTTGCTTGAGGTCAGTCACGCTTTGGTCTTGAGTGGCGATCTTCGCTTGCACATCTTGATATGTACGGTTGGCGTTCGCCAGCTGATTTTGCGTATTGAGGTATAACAGACATAAAACACACGCTGCCATGCCGCACAAGGCGGCTAAGACGCGTTCAAAAGGCGCAAACCGCGGTTTCGGCTTAGGGACAGCCACGACTTCAGGGGCCTGATGCGGCACGGCTTGCGGTGTTGGCGCTTGATTAGGCGCCGGTGCAACAAGTTGACGAGCAGTATTATCCTGCATGCGGTGCACCTCCCTTCACAAGTTTCTCTAGCACACGCAATTTCGCGCTATGGGCGCGATGGTTATGTTCTAACTCATCTGCAGACGGCAAGATCGGTTTGCGGGATACCAGCTTGTAATCAGGCTGCAAACCCGCTGGGATCACCGGCAAGTCGCGCGGCAGATCAGGGATACTGGTCAATTCCTTAAACATCGTCTTGACCAAGCGATCTTCCAGCGACTGGAAGGTGATGACGCTGATGCGCCCACCTGGATTAAGCAATTTCACCGCTTGTTCCAAGGAAGCTTCCAAAGCGCCTAATTCATCATTGACGGCGATGCGCACCGCTTGAAACACACGCTTGGCCGGATGGCCGCCGGTGCGCCGCGCTTTAGCCGGAATGCCTTGTTTGATCAGTTCGACTAATTCAAAAGTTGTCTCGATCGGCTTCACAGCGCGGGCCGCTTCGATTTGCCTGGCAATGGACTTGGCAAACTTCTCTTCACCATAACGCGAGAAGATCCGCACCAAATCGTTGAACGACCAGTCGTTGATCACGATCTTAGCGGTCAAGGTCTGGCTTTGATCCATTCGCATGTCCAGCGGGGCATCAAAGCGATAGGAGAAACCGCGCTTAGAATCGTCAAACTGAGGCGAACTCACCCCAAGATCGTATAAGACGCCGTCGATACCAGTGACGCCTGCTTCTGCTAAAGCATCGGTCAAGTTGCGGAAGTTGGTGTGGATCAGATGCAAATTCTCAGGCCATGGCACTAAGGCTTGCTGCACTGCAGAAATGGCTTCTTGATCCTGATCAAAAGCGTACAACTGCCCGCTAGTCAACTGCTTAAGCAGCTCTTTGGTATGGCCGGCGCGCCCTAAAGTGGCGTCGACATAGATCCCGTCTGGTTTAACGTTGAGATAAGCCGTGGCTTCTTTGAGCAGCACGGTTTCATGAGTGAATTCTGTCATCAGTCACAGTCCAAAGTCGATTAGATTTTCGGCAATATTGTCGAAGTCGTCTTCAGCATCAGTTGCATAAGCAGCCCAGCGTTCAGCGCTCCAGATCTCAATGCGGCTGGACACGCCGATCAACACACAATCTTTGGTCAATGCCGCATGGGCGATCAAGTTGTTGGGCAAGTTGATGCGGCCTTGTTTGTCGAGTTCGCATTCACTCGCTCCTGCCAGCAGCATCCGCGAGAAGGTCCGCGCACTTTTCTTGGTAAGCGGTAACGTCGCTAATTTATCTTGCAATTTCTGCCATTGGTCGGCGGGGTAGCCGAATAAGCAACCATCCATGCCGCGAGTCAACACAAATGCCGGGCCAAGGACCTCTCGGAACTTGGCCGGGATGATCAAGCGCCCTTTGGCATCGATCGTGTGATGAAACTCGCCCATCAGCATGGCTTCGCCTCCCAACGTTGATTTTAGTCTACCACAATCCCCCACGTTCCACCACAATCTCACCATTATTCCATCATGCTCATTCGAATTCTTAATATTTGTAACAAAATAACCCCGCCAACGCCGTGGTTGACAGGGTTTATTGCAGGTGGGCGGCTGTGGGGCGTCCGCCCTATTTTGTCAAATAAATCGCACCCAGCCACCAGCAAGTGGTGGCCAGGACCATGATGCGGGCCAGTTGGTGGAAATAGCGGTGAAATAACAAGTCGCCTAGCTGAGCCAGCTGTAAGAACGCCGTCAACATCGCAACAATAACGGCGGAAAATAACACCACCCACAAATAATTGGTCAAACTGCGCTGTGTCAGCTGCCAAATTGCCACTAATGACACGATGCTCATGAATGTATAGAATAAATTTCGCTGGTAATGCACTTTGGCGACCAGCACCAGCAAAATCAGCCACAAGCTTACTGGCAGTATGATCCAAAGCAGCCGCATCTGCCCCACCTCCTGTTTGATAAGTTCAGTGTACCTGCTAAATGCTCGCTTGAAAAGCCTGCAATAGACAACCGCTCTTAAGGCGTGTACACTACAAGAGAGAATATCGGCAAGGAGGCGGCTTCATGAAGCGAGAACCACATACCAAGTTCTGGTGGATCACCCACATTGCAGCTTGGGCAATGCTCATCGTGACCATCCTGGGCTCCCTGTTGGCAGCAGTGAGTGTATTTACAGGCTGACCAGAACGCACAACAACGTTAATATCACACGAGTCCTTGGACTGCAGCTGTTGCTGTGGTGCAGGGGCTTTTCTTATGGGGCCGGAAATGGCAACCGGGGGCAGCTGGGACTACGGCCAAATGGCGTGGCGACCGAAGTAGAGGGATGGGCGCAGTCTGTGCTAACTTTGCGTCTCCGCCGCGCTCCGTACGCAAAGTGGATCTCTGACACACGCCTTGTTCTAAGCGCCTCCGCGCGTTGCGCTGCGGTGCTAAGAACAACGACACCCCTGACGCCATTTGGCCTCCGCCCCAGCTGCCCCCGGTTGCCATTTCCTCCACAGTAGGATTCAGGTTGGTAATTGATCCAGTATTCAGTTGAGAACACAGCAAATCACCACAATTGACATTACTTCACAGCCTATTCCAACCACAGTCAAGCCAGCCAGTATCTAACTTGTTGCACATAACGCAGGACTAGTGAAGCGAAGCGATGCGGGGCTCGAAACTTAGGCGTAAAACGCGCGAATTTCTGCGCGGTTGAAGCCGGCCGCACTGCCTGTGCCCACCGCTGACGCCCCCGCCGCGCAGCTTCACTAGTCCGGTCCCACCAAAAACGCCGCTACCTTCAATCTGCATAGATTGAAAGTAGCGGCGAATGTTTCAGTTAACTTTGCGCTAAGCCTGCTTGCAGCTTAGGCAAGAACAGGTGCTTGGCAATCGTGACCAAAGCGCCAACGACTACGGCTGTCAACAAGCTGGTGAAGACACCAGACAAACCATTGATGTACAGCGAGTACAGCCAAGCCGGCATCCCTTTTGGCGCCCAGGAACCCCAGAACACCCAACCAGCGTAGAAGTGGCACAAATACTTGGCGAAAGTGCCTACTAATACTGCTGCAATCGCGTAACCCAGCGCTTTGTGCTGGGCATCAGCGTGCAACGCCCGTTGAAACGGCGCATAGAACAAACCGCCCAAGCCAGCCACAGTGAAAGCCACTGGGAATTCGATGAACCCTTGCCACAAGTTCAACACCGAGCCTTCGCCGATGCCGCGCAACAACAGATCCAAAATTCCCCAAGTCAAACCTGCGGCCATCGCTGGGCGCATGCCGCGGCGCAAGGCCAAGACTGTGACAGGGATCATACCATAAACCATTTCCACAGAGCTGATGCCGGTTTTGTGCGGCAAATATTCCAGCGCCATGGCAAAAGCAGCCATGATGGCCACCTCAAGAACAACTTGCAAATGCTTCGATTGGTGCATACAAAAAACCTCCTTTGGCAAGCCTGCACAAAGAAGGTCGTATGAAAACGACGTTCACAATCCCTACGCTCGTATTAACGAACAGGTTCGAAGGGTCTGGGTTTCCCCACTCTCAGCCAATGGCTCCCCTTTGTGACGGGCTCTTAAATTAATAACAGATGCATCATAACATAGACCACTTGTGCTGACAAGCTACAAGATCGGCGCCAATAACCGAGCCAGCTCTGCCGTCAAGCGCTGCATGCGGCTTTGATTGGCCACGTCAGAAGCTTGCCACAGCGTTGCAGCGCGCATGTCTTGTTTAAACAACGCTCGAGCTTGGTTGGCCTTGTCGGCGTCATACAAGAACGCAGCGATTTCGAAATTCAACTTGAAACTGCGAATATCGAAATTTGCCGTGCCTGTTGCCAAGATGCGCGCGTCGACGATGACCGTTTTGGCATGCAAGAAACTCGGCTCGTATTCATACACGCGCCCGCCGCCTAACACGATGCGATCCAAATAAAACCGCGAGGCCTTGGCCATCATCGGCTGATTGGTGTGGTGCGGCACCATGATGCGCACATCGATACCGGCGTTGATGGCGATCAACAAGGCATCCATTAAGCTGTCGTCTGGCACGAAATACGGCGTTTGGATCCAGACGCTGCTTTTGGCCATGGCGATCAGGCGCAAATAGCCTAACTTCAAGGTTTCATAGGCCAATTCAGGACCGCTGGAAACGATTTGCATCGTCGTGGTGCCGTGATCGGCAGGATCTGGGAAATAACTATGTTGAAAATGCACCTTCTGCACCTTGGCAGTGGTGTTCCAATCCATGAAAAACCGCGCCTGCAACACCGCCACCGCCTGGCCGATCACCCGCAGCTGCATGTCGCGCGTGATGGCCAACCGCTTAGGCGAGCTGCCGATATCAAAGCCGCCCATGTACCCGATGCGCCCGTCGATCACCGCCAGTTTACGATGATTGCGGAAGTTGATCCGCGGGTTAAAGCGCGCCATTCTGGTCGCAAAAAACGGCACCACTTGTCCGCCAGCTTGCCGCAACGGCTTCCAGAAGCGGGCATTCAAGCGATGCGAGCCAAATGCATCATACATCAAGCGCACCTTCACGCCAGCTTGCACCTTCTGGATCAGTAAATCGCGCAACGCCTTGCCGGTTTGATCCGGCTCAATGGTGTAGGCTTCGATGTGGATATGATCAACGGCTTGTTGGATATCGTCAAACAAGCAGCGTGTAAAAGTCTGCCGCGACGACAACAGTTGCACATCATTCATGGTGGTGATCAGCGCCGCATCGGTGCGCAACAAGCTGCGCACAAGTTCTGGCACCCCGGCAGCTTGACCATGGCCGATCAAGCCGTGGCCTAAGCTGATGGCTTCTTGTTGCGCTTCGACCATCCGATCGATGCCCAAGCGCTGCGAAGTGGCCAACGCATTCAAGCGTTTATGAGACAGCTTGCGGCCAAAGATCCAATACAAGGCCAAGCCGATGCCTGGCAGCAACATCAACACCAACAACCACGCCCAAGTTGCCGCGATATCCCGCGGTTGATAGAACACGGTGATCGCCGCTAACAGCGCATTGATCACCACCACCAGCGCGATCACAATCGCCACCCACATCAGCTTCACCTCCTCAAGACTCACAAAAATAGTGCAGCCGCAGCTGCACTATCAGTTTATCAGAAAATTAACTAACTTGCTTGTTTGGCCTAATCCGCGTCATTGCCAAACCACTTGTGCTTGAGTTTGGCCATAGTGCCATTGGCTTCTAAAGTCTTAAAGCCGTCGTTGATCTTCTGTTGCAAGACGTGATCCGACTTGCGCATCCCCACGGCAAACGCCTCAGAGGCAAAGCCTTTGCTCGTCAAGATCTTGTAGCTTTGCGGATCTTTCTGATGCGCGACGTAATAGCGCGCATACACTTCATCCATAAAAATGCCTTGGATCCGTCCGGCATTCAAGTCCAAGAACGCATTGGTGAAAGTATCATACAACACAGGATCTTGGCCTTTGATGTATTGCTTCAACAGTTTCGGCGAACTGTCCAAGGCTGCAGCACCGCTGGAACCAGTCTGCACCCCTAAGGATTTGCCTTTCATGTCGGCAAATGAATTGATTGAGTCTTTGGTTTTGGTCACTAAGAGTTGGTGATTGACCAAGTAATCATCGGAGAACGCCACTTTCTTCTCACGTTCCGGGGTAACCGAGTAGCCGTTCCAGATCAAGTCAATGGTTTGGTTCTTCAACTCGGTTTCTTTCATCGACCATTCGATCGGCTGAAAGTCCGCTTTGACGCCATATAACTTGAAGACTGCCTTGGCCAAATCAATATCAAAGCCTTTCAGATTGCCGTCTTTCTCCCGAAAGCCCATTGGCACAAACGAATCATCCAAGCCGATGACGACTTTCTTATCTTGTTTGATCCGCGGCCAAGAATTTGCAGCAGCACGGCGGGCACAACCGGCAGTCGCGACCGCCAAGCATGCCACTAACGCAACTAACGCAACTTTGATGAAACGCTTCATGACCGCTCACCGCCTAGCTTCGAAACCGTGAAGGTCGTATCGGCAACTTCTTTGGCAAAATCCATATCATGCGTGACCACCACCTGCGTCATTCCTTGGGCTTTGAAGGCGTTGATCAACTTGGCCACAGAATGGCGCAGATTCGGATCCAAGGCGCTGGTGGGTTCATCATACAATAAGATCTGCGGGTTCAACGCCAAGGCTCTGGCAATGGCGATGCGCTGCTTTTGGCCCCCAGACAAGGAGAACGGATAAGCCTCTGCTTGTTCTGCCAGTTCCAATTGTTCCAACAAGTCTTTGGCCCGAGCATCGGCTTCTTGTTGACTAGTGCCTTGCAGCACCGGCGCCAAAGTGATGTTCTTAAGCACCGTCATGTTTGGAAACAGTTCAAAGGACTGAAACACCACGCCAATGACCCCATCTTTGCGCAATTGTTGCGGGGTGGTGGTTTTACCTTGCCAAACAAACTCGCCACCGTCGGCTGCCGTCAAGCCTGCGATGATCCGCAGCAGCGTCGTTTTGCCGGCACCAGAAGGCCCAACGATCGCCAAAGTCTTGTGGTCTTCGATCGTTACGGTAATGTCTTGTAAGACTGGTTGATTGTCAAATTGCTTGGAAATATTCTTGAGTTCTAACATAGCCATTGCCTCCTAGCGGTAATACGAGAATGATTTCTCGACTTTCTTCTGCGCCCAAGTCAGTGCGGCGGTCATCAGCAGGTAAATCGCCCCGACTAACACCAACGGCACCAAAGTCACATCGCGCGCCGTGGCCACGTTGCCGGCCCGCAACAGATCGCCTAAGCCGATGACGTAAACCAAACTGGAATCCTTGACCAAGTTGATCACTTCATTCCCCATTGACGGCAGCACGATCTTCAAGACTTGCGGAATCACCACATAACGCAGCGTTTGCCAGCGCGTCAGGTTCAACACCGTCGCCGCTTCAAACTGCCCGACTTCCACAGCCCCAAAGCCGCCGCGGAAGATTTCAGCAAAATACGCCGCGTAGTTCAAGATGAAAGCAAAAATTGCAGCGTTGAAGCGGTCAAACACGATCCCCACCAGCGGCAAGCCGTAGAATACGAAGATCAGCTGCAACAGCAATGGCGTGCCCCGAAACAGCCACACATAAGCCGTCAACAGCCAATTGCCCAGCTTGCCCAAGATCGATTTGGCTTGATGCATCAAGCCCACCGACAGCAACATGCCCAACGGAATGGACCCGATCAACGTCAGGAAGAACACACTCAAGGTCAATTTGACCCCGGATAATAATGCCGGTAAGATCTGAAGAATATATGTCATGATAATTGCCTCCTTGTTTGTTTCGTCAAAAGCTGTAATGGACGGTGAATATGTATCGGCGAGCCTGACATGCGCCTCGCTTTGGTTGCTTCGGCGAGCTGCGCAAGGCAACGGGCTTACGCGCCGCTGCGCTTTGGTACTAAAAAAGCGCCCACTCGTATGCATACGAGAGGACGCTTTGTGCGTGGTGCCACCTCACTTCGCCTGCGCATCACCACGCAAGCCTCAGGTGGTTAGAAAACATAAAAAAAGCCCCAAACAGCCTAAGCTGTTTGAGGACGGCACGTGCCGTGATTCCACCTCATGTTCGCAACGCCATTACTGACGTCACCTCATTGGGTTGTTTTCCAACCACGGCGATAACGAGCCAACCGGCAGGACCTACTGAATTCAGCCTTGCACTCGTGGATGTGAGGTATGCAGACGATCACTGGGCTTACACCTGCTCCCAGCTCGCTGACATCGTCGCAACATGCCGCTTCCACTCAACGCATTGATTTATTATGAGACTAAGACTAATCATTTATTAATACTTTGTCAAGCCCTTGCGGCATTTTATTCGGCTGGGTGAAAAAGTTGACAAACCGTGCAACCTTATCCATAGCGTGCAACGATTCCTGCTTTTAACGCAAACCGATATATCACGAAGCGCCAAAAGCCTGCAGAAGACGCGGCGGGCAACAGTGCAGCGTAGCGGGCCGGCGTTCATTGTGTAGGAAATTCGGCACGGGGGCGGGCAATGCGAAGGCTAGCTGGCCAGCAGGGGTGAAATTGTCCTTGGCCGAGCGGTTCATTCGGCCTAGGACAACGGCGGCTTTTGAGATCCACTCGCCTGCACTTCGGCGAGTTAGCTCAAAAGCCGCCGCACCCCGTTCCCTGGCCGGCTAGCCGCAGCATTGCCTGCCCCCGCGCCGAATTTCTGGCCTGCGCCGACTCGCCGGCCCCCTGCCGCTGCGCGGAACCGCCCCGGCCTCCCACCACAAACTTAGCTGCGGTGGAACAACCGCGCCCAGAAGCCGACTTTCTTCTCTTCCAGCTTCATCAGCGGCACCGATTCGCCTAACAAACGACGGGCAATATTGCGATAGCCGCGGCTGGCCAAGTTATCCGGATCCATCACCACGGTTTCGCCTTTGTTGGACGTGGCGATCACATCATCAGAATCGATAATGATCCCTAACAAATCGATTCCCAAATGCTGAGTGATCTCGGTGACATCCATCGAACGGCCGTCATCCATCATATGCTGGCGGATCCGATTGATCACCAAACGCGGCGGATAAATCATGTCGCGCTGCTCCAACAAACCAACCACCCGATCGGCATCAGACACCGCCGAAATCTCCGGTGTGGTGACCACGATCGCCCCATCAGCGCCTTCCACGGCGTTGCGGAAGCCTTGTTCGATCCCGGCTGGCGAATCCAGAATGATAAAGTCGAATTCATCGCGCAACTGCGCCACAATGGCTTTGACCTGTTCTGGTTCCAACGCGTCTTTTTCGGCATTCTGAGCGGCAGGCAGAACATAAAGCAAATCATCAAAGCGCTTGTCTTTGATCAAGGCTTGGTGCAGCTTGGCGCGGCCGGTGGTCACGTCGACAATGTCGTAAATGATGCGGTTGGACAATCCCAACACCACATCCAAGTTGCGCAACCCGATATCCAGGTCTAATAACACCACGCGCTTGCCTTGTAAGGCCAAGGCGGTGCCGATGTTGGCGGAAGTCGTGGTTTTGCCCACGCCGCCTTTACCTGATGTAACGACTAATGCTATTCCCAAATTACAGATCCTCCAGTTTCCGGAAAAGTTTCGGCCGCATCGCAGACAGGCTGCTGATCTGCCCGTGTTCCAAAATATGCAGATCGTTGATATAAGTCAACGTCTGGGCTGAATATGTATTGTCTTCAATGATCTCAACGGTGTCGGCAATGCGGATCTGGCCGGCATGGCTGATGTCGCCGGCGATCACCGCACTGGTGTCACCGCTGGCCCCGGCGATCAAAAGCCCTTCGACTTGGCCTAACACGAAGATGCTGCCGGTTGCCCGCAGCGTCCCGGAGCTGTGCAAGACCCCGACAAACAACACATCGCCAGTGTAATCCAACAACTGCCCAGAGCGCACGATCCCGCCGACGATATGTGTCGCTTTGGCCAAGCATTGGGCCTTGACTGCCGCCACATCCGCCACATTAGCCACAAGCGACTTAATCTCAAACCGTCCGAAGCGGTCGAAAACACGCCGCACCTGAGTTTGTTGATCACCGGTCAACAAGCGGTTGCCGGTGGTGATGCTGAATTGCACCCCAGAATCTGGCGTGTCTTGGGCGAGCTTTTGCAGCAGTTGTTCAAGTCCTGCCAGAATC
This sequence comes from Lacticaseibacillus jixiensis, assembly GCF_042847315.1. NCBI lineage: Bacteria > Bacillati > Bacillota > Bacilli > Lactobacillales > Lactobacillaceae > Lacticaseibacillus > Lacticaseibacillus jixiensis. The sequence continues at coordinate 5,778 of NZ_BAAFPR010000011.1, read as the reverse complement.
GCGTCAAAATCCGCGGTATCAGCCAACTGCAGCTCAAAGCCGTCTTTTCTCCCCTTTAAGATCACTGCGTCCACATTCTCACCTCACGATGGCGGTCCTTCCGCCAAGATACGTAAAACACCACCGAACAAGTCGGTGGTATCAACTAACTTCTCTTTAAGTTTATCAATAATCGGCTCAAAGGCAAATACACAATCGCAAACCCGACTAAATTTACCAATAAAGTCGGGCCTAAATGCACCGCGATCAAGTTGGCAACATTACTGTTGGCGTACCCGATCAGCTGATTCATGGCGTAATTGGCAATCCCGTACAAGGTGACGGCGATCACCACCAAAGCCGCCACAAACAATGGCGAACGCGGAATATATTCACGCAAGACTTTGGCGATGTAGATGATCAACGGCCAAATCAGCGCATTGACGCCGAGCACGCCGGTATACATCACATCAAACAACAAGCCGAACCCAACGGCAAACCACACGATGTAATGCTCATCCGGCACAAAAACCACCATCATCAGCATCGTCATCAAGGTCAACTCAGGCACCCCGACGAATTGCGCCGTCATCAGCCACTGGCCTAATACCAGGCTCAACACGCCATCTAACAACAACGCTGCAAAAAGGATCAAGCCAACGAGCCAATGCTTTGTAAATGGATGTTCAGTTTGCAAGCATATCCTCCTTTTGCCCAGTCACGGCCAACTATTGTTGACTGGCGATCGTACGGGCAACCACGGTGACTACAGACAAGTCATCGAGGTTGGCTGCAGGCTTTAAGTAAACCGTATCAGCCAAGCCGTAATCGTCTTTCTTGATCGTTTCCACTGTGCCTAACAACAAGCCCTTAGGCGTGGCACCGCCTAAGCCAGACGTCACGACTTTCTGGCCTTTCTTGATGGCTTTATCCGTGTTGAGCTGGCCGAAGATCAAGTAGCCGGTTTTGGCTTGATAACCGGTGATCACCCCGTTAATGGTGGCCCCGGAACTCAAGGTGATCTGCGCGGCGAAGTGATCTGCGGCTTTGTTGTCGGTGGACAGCATTTCCACTTTGGCGTTGGTGTTATTGACTTCTACCACCCGGCCAACCACCCCAGAGCCGGAAAGCACTGGCATGTTCTTCTTGACGCCGGCGCCGGCCCCTTTGTTGATCACCACAATATTGCGCCAATCAGTGGGACTGCGCAGCATCACCGACGCGTTGATCTGGGTATAATCAGTCAGCGTGCCGTCAAGTTTGAGCTGCTTTTTCAAAGCGGCATTCTCGACTTTCAACGTTTGGGCTTCGACTTTGGTTTGGGCCAAGTCTTCGATTTGGGCCTTCAGCCGTTTGTTTTCACTGTAGGTATTGATCAAGTCGTCGATATCATCCAGGCCGCCTTTGACCCACTGAGCAGGGCTGGAGACGATGCGGGCGCCAATACCCACCACGTCATTGCCCAGTTCCTGGAACACCGGCGGCGTGGTACGTTTATCCCGCACCACGACTGAATATGAGATCAGTCCCAAACTACACAATATCGCGATCATGATCACGATCAGTTTTTTGTTGGAAAAGAACTTGTTCATAATCACTCTCTCATTTGAAAAAGGGCCAAGCAAAACCCGGCCCTTTTGGCTTTAGTGTTTCTTCAAAACGTCGATATTCTTCAAGGATTCGCCAGTCCCGATCGCGACACAATCCAGCGGATCTTGGGCGATAAAGACAGGGACTTGTGCGGCGTCAGAAATCACTTCAGACAAATGCTTCAACAACGCACCGCCGCCTGTGAGCACAATGCCGTGGTCGATCACGTCAGCGGCGATTTCTGGGCTGGTTTCTTCAAGGGTTTCCTTGACGGCATCGATGATCGCCAAGACGGTTTCGTTAATGGCAGTGGCAATATCTTTAGCCGTCACATCAACTGTCTTTGGCAAGCCGGTCAACAAGTCGCGGCCGCGAATGGTCATGCCGTCGATTTCAGCAGAGCGTTCGATAGATGCGCTGCCGCATTGCATCTTGATGTCTTCGGCGGTACGTTCGCCGATCAACAAGTTGTAGTTCTGGCGAATGTATGTGATCACTGATTCGTCCATTTTGTCGCCAGCCATACGAATGGAGCGGCTGGATACGATGCCGCCTAAGGAAATGGTGGCCACGTCGGTGGTACCGCCGCCGATATCAACAACCATGCTGCCAGTTGGATCCATTACCGGCAAACCGGCACCGATGGCTGCGGCATATGGCTCTTCGATGACGAAGGCTTCTTTGGCGCCGGCAACTTTGGCCGCGTCAATGACCGCCCGCTTCTCCACTTCAGTCACGCCGCTGGGAACGCAGATCATCACTTGCGGATGGGTATTGCCCCCTAAAGCCTTCTGCATGAAGTACTTCAGCATAGCGGCAGTCGTGTCATAATCTGCGATCACGCCGTCTTTCATGGGCCGGATCGCAGTGACATTGGCCGGGGTGCGGCCGATCATGGCGCGTGCTTCTTCCCCAACAGCGATGATCTCGCCGCTTTGTGTGTTCTTGGCGACAACGGACGGTTCGTGCAACACGATGCCTTTGCCGTCAACGTACACCAGGGTGTTGGCGGTGCCGAGGTCGATCCCGATATTTTTAGCTCCTAATCCAAACAAGATGTTCTCTCCTTCAACGCGTTTCTGTAATGTGGTCTATCAGATTATAGCACAAACCAAGTTTCAACCGCACCTCACAGCGCCAGTTTCGCGGTGTATCAGCGATTATTTAGAATAATTTAATCGATGATGTTGTGCAAACGAATAGTAATGCTTGTGCCCGATGATCAAGTGGTCTAACAACGAAATCCCCAAAAGCGCCCCGCCTTGCGCAAACCGCTCAGTCGTCAAGGCGTCAGCGGCACTTGGTGTCACCAGCCCGCTGGGGTGATTATGCGCCAATAATAGCGCTGCAGCATTATGCCGCAGCGCTTGGGCAAACACCACGCGCGGATCGATGGTGGCGGCATCTTGGCCGCCTACCGCTACGATCGCTTCTGCAATCACCTGCAATTGGCTATCCACATAAATGGCCAACACCTGCTCTTGACTGACGCCTTGCCACTGGCGGATCAAGCGCGCACCAATGGCTTCACTAGACGCCACCGTCCCAAACCGCGCCGCTTGCTGGGCCACCACCCGCTGGCCCAATTCCAGTGCCGCGATCAAGCCCACTGCTTTGCTCAACCCGATCCCAGGCAGCGCCGTTAAATCCGCCACAGTGGCTGTATTCAAATTGGCCAAGCGCGGATATGCCGCCAACACCGCCGCCACGGTTTTCGTCAGCGGCGTGGTGCCGCTGCCGCTGCGCAACAACACGCGCAACAGCTCGCCGTCTTCTAAAGGACCCGCACCGTGAGCCGCCACGCGTTCATATAAGTTGAAATGCATATCGATCACCTCTAGTAGTGATATACGCATTTATCTTGGGAGAATCCATTGCCCCACCATCGCCAAATTCCGCAACACCACCGTGGCTTGATTGCTGGCTTGCGTGAGATCTGGCACCTGCACACAGCTCAGACCAGCCGCCACAGCCGCAGCTACCCCTAGTGGTGTATCTTCAACGGCCACGGTTGCATCAGGCGCCAAGTGCCCCACCGCCAAGGCGTGTTGATAAAGATCCGGCGCGGGTTTTGGCGCACCATGTGCCAGTGTGACTTGCAAATCAAAGCGATCCTGCCAGCCGGTATTGTGCAGCACTTGGGTTAAATGCGCTGGACTGGAGCTGGTCACCACCCCGACTTGGCGGCCATGGGCCTGCAGCGTCTGCAACAGCTCGTCGGCTCCAGGCAAAGCAATACTTGGCCCATGATCCAATTGGTCATCGACATAAGCCACCGTTTTGCTGACAAAAGCCGCCCGGTTGGCTGCGCCGACAAGTGAATCGATCAATTCGGCCTCATGATCGCCAGCCGCGCCAACTAACGGCAAAAAATCCGCTTCGCTGCGCTTAAGGCCCAAAGCGTGGGCCGCTTGGACATTGCCGCGCAAGAACACCCGCTCGGAATCCACTAAAGTGCCATCTAAATCAAACAGTACGGTTTGGATCATGTTGATGTCCTCCTAACAAGGTCTGCCGCACCGCCGCTACCAAATACAGCGAGCCGGTGATGATCAGCGGTTCATCAGCGAATTCATGCATGTATCGGCTCAAGGCCGTTTGCCAATCGGGATAATGGACCACGCCTTGCGGATAATCATCAGCTTGCGTGGCGCGCGGGGTATCCGGCACCGGCACCAGCCACAAGCGGTGTTCGCTGTGGCCTAAAGCATCGACCATCGTGGTGACATCTTTGTCTTTCAAAACGCCTGCGATCACCGTAAGCGGCGTTTGACCAAACAATTCATGCACGGTGTCGATCAAGCCGGCCACGCCTTGCGGATTGTGCGCGCCATCCAAGATGATCAAAGGCGCATTGGAGATCTTCTCCATTCGCCCAGGCCAAGTGCTGGCTTGCACACCTTGGCGGATCTCTTGTTCAGCCAGCGGCCAATGCGCTTGGGCACAGAAGGCTTGCGCCGCTTGGATGGCCACGGCGAAATTCCCAGGTTGATACGTGCCCATCAAAGGAATCGTCACGGCTTTGATCACGCCAGCGGCGCCTTGATAATCAAAGCGCTGTCCCCAGTCAAAAACGCTTGCCGCACCGGCAGTGAAGTCTTCACCAATACGCTGCCAAGGACTGTGCGTTTGGGCCACGCGCTTGGCCACCACTTCAAGCGCAGCTGCTGGCAGCTCGCCAGTCACCGCCACCACGCCAGGTTTGATGATGCCGGCTTTGTGCGTGGCGATGCTTTCAATGGTGTTGCCTAATAATGCTTGATGATCCATGGCCACGCCGGTGATCACCGCCACTTGCGGCAAAATCACATTGGTCGAATCTTCCTTGCCGCCGATGCCGACTTCGATCACTGCCACGTCTACATGCGCCATGTGAAAATAGCGCAGCGCCAAGGCTGTGATGAATTCGAATTCCGTCACCACAAAAGCCGGATCAGCGGCTTGTAAGCTGGCTAACGCTTGGGCCACCGCGGTGGTTTGCACCGCCAGCACGGCATCTGGGATCTGTTGATGATCGATCATGAAACGCTCGTTGAAGCGCATGATAAACGGTGAGGTGAACAAGCCGACAGTCTTGCCGCTGGCTTCTAAGATATGGGCGATGGCATTGGCCACAGAGCCTTTGCCATTGGTGCCGGTGACATGAATGTACGCTTGGCCGAACTCAGGATGGCCGAGTTCGCCAAGCAACGTGTTGATGCGGTCCAAGCTGCCGTCTTTGGCAAGCCGCGGCAGATGGTGAATATATTGAACACTGGTTTGATAATCCATAAGCGCCTCCGATTGGTAATTTAATTGTAGCGCACCACCCTGCCAATTTCGACCCGCAAGCCAAAATGTTCGCGCTAAAATCTGCCATAATCCCAAGCCGCCCCTTCGCCAACACATCAGTCGCATAGTCGCGGGACATTTTGCCACGCCAAGTAACGCAAACTGCTCTGCACCGCGATTCATCGTGCGAATCGTGATGCAGAGCAGCTTGCGTTACTTAGCTAAAACCGCTTTATGTCTCAGCCTCATGATGTTCCTACGATTAGTCAAGGGTTTTGAACTAGGTTTTAGGTCTTGAACTTGTGATCCTGGTTTTATGTTTTATGTTTTAGGTTTTGTGGACTCTGTATCAAAGAGGGAGGGGCCGAAAACGGTCGTCACTTTTTTGGTAAGCTAAATACGCTTCGCCTGATCACTTTAAAAATGTGGTGGTTTGAA